>DASXNO010000001.1:0-34926 GCA_036495025.1 Actinomycetota bacterium
TCACGGGAAGCACCGCCCGCTGGGCCGCCTGGGCCCTCGGACCCGACATTGCGAGGACTCCGCCAACGGCCGAGCCGACGGCGGCGAGGCCGGCGCCCCGGCGGCTCGCGTGCGCCGCAGCGGTCGTTGCCCCGACGATCATGTGGGCGGCTGCCAGGCCCGGACCGCACATCAGATCCGCGCCCCACGGCGGCGGCCTCCCGGGCGAGAGGATGCCGACCCCACAATCGGCGGCTCGGAGACCGGCGCCGCCGTGCACCGCGACCAGCATCACCACCCGTCCCTCCTGCTGGAGCTCCTGGACCGCGGACCGCAGGCGGGTGCCGCCGGCGGTCCTCCGGTCGGCATGGAGCCGTTGCGCCACCGCCCCCCTCGTCCCGGCGACGACGAAGGAGTGGCCGGCACGGCGGATGGCTTCGACAAGCTCGTCGGCCAGCGGGTCGAGCTCGGCTTCGACGGTGACGAGCGCCACCAGGCGACCTCCGTGGGCCAGACCCAGCACCACTTCGCAGCCCCTGGCGGCCCGGGCCGCGGCGGCCCTGGCCCCCCGAGGCAACGTGACCTCCAGGGCCTCGAGCGGACCGAGCGCCCACCCTCCCTGCCGCCGGGCGGTCGTCGATTCGGGGCCGCCGTACAGGCGGTGCACCTTGCCGGTGAGGACGGCCGGTTGCGCGGAGCTGTCCAGCGGGATGATCCGGCCAACCACGAGGTTGCCCGTCAGCAGGGCGGCTGCCTCGACCATCACCGTGTCCACCCGGTCCAGACGTCGCAGGCTCCGGGGGTCGAACGGCACGACGCCGCGGGCAGCAAGGACCCGGCCGAGCTGGGCAGCAAACGCTTCCCGTCCCAGCCGGCCCGCCTTCGGCATCCCTGCGAGGGTGACGCTCGCGGCGCGGCGCGGCTGTCTCGTGGTGGCGGCGGCGATCCCAGCGGCCCCGAGGGAGGCGAGCGACATCCGGTCGGCCCATCGCTCCACCGGACCGGGAGGTATCGGTCTGGGCCGTTCGATGGGGCCCCAGGCCGCCAGGGCACGCTCCGTCCGGTTCCGTCCCGGGGTCGCATGGAGCTCCGGCTCCCGTTGGGCCCACACCCGGCGCCGGGCCACGATCTCCGCCAGCTGGGCCGAGCGGTGGGCAAGGTCCACGACCAGTCCGAGCGGGCCTTGCCCCAGAGCCTGGGCGAAGGCACTCCCCAGCGCCAGGGCGAGGTCGGCCACCGGTGGCCCGAGGGCCTCGCTCACGAGGCGCCGCAGCCGGGGCTGGCTGTCGATGAACGAGGCGACGGAGGCGAGCTCTCCGGGGATCGGTACTGCATGGGCCACACGCGCCGAGGTGCTGACGCCCAGGCCGATGACGTCGGCCGCCATCGCGGTGAGGTTGCGCTGCAACGGCTCGATGTCCGCGGGGTGCTCCGGGCGATCGTAGGCGAAGCGCTCTTTGTGGACGCCCAGCGCCTCCTCGACGGCCTCGACGGCCTCGACGAGGTCGCCCACGTCCGGCTCCTCGCTGTCGATCGCGACGACGACACGACCGAGCGCGACGTTGACCTCGGCCCAGTGCACCCCCCGCAACCGCTCCAGCCGGGCCTTCAGCTTCGCCGCCACCTCGTCGGCGCGGGGACCCGACAGACCGCGGACCTCGATGTGAGCACGGCCGTTGCCCACCCAGGTCCGGCGGCTTCGCCGGCCCTGCATGGAGGCGACCGCCTGGTCGGTGAACGCACCAAGCGGCCGGAACAGCGCGCTCAGGGCCACGGCGGAGGAGAATCACGCAACGGGCGCGACGGAAGAACCGGCATGAGACGTAGTGTTCCGTCGCCAGCCGCGTTCAACCCTTTCCGCCGGAATCCTGGATGGAGAGACCGCAACGAGGAGGAGACATGGGCGACAACGAGCACTGGAAGACGGAAGCAGACGAGAAGGATTACACCGCCGCCGCTCATTACCTCAGCCTTCTGCTGGACGACGGGAGAGCCACGACGGTCGCCGGACACCTCGCGGAGGCTCCCATCCTGCGCCACCGAGCCAACGACCTGCTACGGGCGAGCGCCCTGCCACTGCTGCCACCCGACGATCCCGAGGTGGCGAAGGACCTGAAGAGGGTCAAGAAGGGCAAGCCGTTGTCACCGGTGCTCCTGGTGCGAGGCGAGATCGGGCGCCACCGCCTCGTGGTGGCCGACGGCTACCATCGCGTGTGCGCCAGCTACCACCTCGACGAGGACACCGAGATCCCGTGTCGCATGGTGGCCCTCGCCACCTGACCCCTTCGGCGAACCGGGCTCATCCGCGAAGCGGCACACCGCTCCGAAGGTGACGGCGTCCGAAAAGGAATGCCAACCCGTACAGCGCGGCGGCAAACAGCGCCAGGGCACGGTAGCCGACGACGAGGGCCGAGTACTCGAGCACCCCGCCCAGAATGGCGCCGAGCAGGTTCAGGCCGAAGGCGGTTGCCGACGTCGCCACGTCCTTGAAGCGCTGCGCGAAGGCCAGGTTGGCCAGAAAGATCGGTGTCCCCGCGAGGGCGACCGCCACGGCGAAGCGCAGCGGTGGGTCGAGGGCCAGGAGCGTGCCGGGCGGCACCGCCCAGGAAATGCCCAGGGCGATCAGGAGCCAGAGATAGAGCCATGCGGGCCGCCGGAACGTCACCCGGCGTGAGACCTCCACGGCCCCGAGCACGGCGAGGAGGACGCCGGCGAAGACGAGCGCGTTGACCAGCCAGGTGGTGCCGAAGAGCAGCGCGAACTGCACGACGCTCTTCGTCTCCAGCAGGAGGAAGGCGGCTCCCATGAAGAAGAGATCCGTGTACTGCCCGGCCCTGCGGAGCCTGCCGGCGTACACCCAGACCGCGATGAGGGCGACGGCGAGGATGAGCAGGAGCGTCTTCCAGTAGAGGGCCGGGATGCCGCGTTGTTTGAGGTACAGGAAGGGCTCGTTGTCCGTCGCCGGCTGCGTGAAGCGGGTGCTCGCCGTCCAGGTGGAGGGGCACGCCACCGCCGTGGGACTCTGGCCGGCGAGGAAGAGGGCCTCGTGGCCGAAGTTGCCGACGGACTCGACGCACGGCGGCCGGCCGTAGACCAGTTGGAGCGTGGTGGCGAGGCGGTCGACGAGCCACGACTCGCGGTAGAAGTTGTACATGCCGAAGACACCGCCGGGCCGCAGGAGTTCCCGCACCCGGCTCATCGCCTCCTTGGTGAAGAGGTAGCTCTCCAGGCGCAGCGAGGACTGGCCCGACACGAGCGTCAGGGAATCCGGGAGGGCAAAGATGACGAGGTTGTAGCGCTGGCTGGTCCGTTGGACGAATGCCCGCCCGTCGTCGATGTGCATGGACACCCGGGGATCCTGGTACGGCCGCGCGGGGTTGCGTTGCCGACCGAGCCGGTAGATCTGCGGGTCGATCTCCACGGCGTCGACGTGGCGTGCCCCCTGCGAGAGCGCGATGGCCACATCGGTGCCGGTGCCCGCCCCGACGATGAGGACGTTGTCGAGCTTCAGTCCCGGCGTGCGCTCGTACGGGAGGAAGTAGATCGGCTCCGTCTCCCTGCGCGTCTGAACGGAGGTGATGACCTGATGGGGGATGCCGTTGACGCTCACGCCGACGAACCGGCCGCTGCCTCCCCAGGTCACCTTGTAGTAGGGAGACCACTTCGTGTTCGCCGCAGCGGACTCCATGCCGAGCAGGACGAGGAGCACGGCGATGGCGACGACCTGCAGCGGACGCACGGCGGAGCCGAGCACCGCGACGAACCCCAGCGAAGCGACAAGGCCCCACGCAAGCGGCGGAGTCTGGAAGAGGGAGAGCGCCGTGAAGGCGACGATGCCCGCGATGCTGCCCATGATGTCCAGGCGGTAGGCGTCGAGCGGCTTGAACCGCACGAACAGCTGCGCCACGCCGGACGCGATCGTGGCCATCACCATGGCGGCAGCGAGGAAGATGAACGGCAGCGTGATCCCGATCGGCATGCCCGTCGGCACGAAGTGTCCGAAGTAGATGATCTGGCTGCTCGTGCGGTCGATCTGCACGGGATAGAAGTGGACGTACGCGACGGCGCCGGCCAGGAACGGGGCCGCGAAGGCGAAGAGGCTCGTGCGCCCGATCGTCGGACGAAGGAAGCCAAGCCCGATGCCGAGAAAGCTGCCGAGCAGCACGAAGTTGGAGAAGTAGGAGAGGTAGAGGATGTTGGCGGCGGTCCAGCGGATCAGGGCGAGCTCGACGAAGAGCATGAGGAAGCTCATGGCGAACAGCCGCAGCTTGTCGGCCGTCGTCGGGAGGGACGTTCCGGCGGGCGCGGCCTGCGGTGTTGGAATGGGCGCGACGAGCGTCCCCCAGATCCTCGACGGAATCGAGGGGCGTGGCGTGAGGAGGTCTGGTGCGGCGTTCGACAACCTGGCGTTGGTAGGCATGCGCTCCTTCTATCGCAGATTGGTCGATTTCTGCCGCCAATCTGCCCGACCACGTTCGTCACGATGACCCGGGAGCCTCGGCTTCGCCTGCAGCGAGCACCCACACGGCACCCTCGGGAATGGAGGGAGCCTACCTAAGTGGCTGAAAATTTTCTAATGTGACGCTCGAGGCGAACAAGCGAAGAATCCAGAGTGGGTGTGGTGGAATCTGAGCCCGGGGGGCGAAGGCATCGTAACCTGCCCGCTTCCGGGGCCATCCGCTCGAGGCAAAGGTCAGTGATGGGACAGCTCCACGTGCGGAGGTTCGGTCGGATGGTGGCGGTGGCCTCGATGGTGGGTGCCGTGCTCGTCAGGGCACCGGCTCCGGTGCATGCGAATTCCAGCTTCTCGGTGCAGCTCGCGGCCACACAGGTTGCGGTCGACAACCTGAGCGATTACCCGGACGCGCGCGTTGGCTTCCTCGTGCAGATGGCCGACCGTGGGATGGCGACCACCGATCCGTTGCACGACAACGTGGCGGGCGAGATGCGCAGCGGCGACCGGGTGGTCGTCACCGACTATGGGATCTACTGGCTCGACGTGGCGCGCCGCGGTGGGCTGCTCTCCGGGATGTGGGGGTTGCAGCCCGCCAGCAGCACCGGTGCCGACTTTCGGTACGTCGCCAATGACCTGCAATGGTCGCCGAACGAATTCCTCCCCGGATCCGACGCCAGCAACGCCCGGTCGTACGACGCCGGGCAGGGGGTGAACGTCATCGCCACGGGGGGAAGCGACGGGAGCTGTGTCCCCGGCAAGGGCACCTTCATCATCCGCAATTCCAACAACTGCGGAGTCGCCGACAGCCCTGCGATCCTGACCCTCGATACCACGTCGGTCTCCGGCTACGACCATCTCTACACGTTTGCCGGAGCCCTCTATCAGGAGGGCACACGAAACGACATGCTGATGACCGACAGCTACGGCAACACTGCCATCGTCCTGTTCGTCCTCACGTACCGCTTCCGCGACCGCAGCGATCCCAACAACGACTACGGCCCATGTTGCGGTCCGGAGGCGCAGCGAGTTCGAGTGGAGGTGACCCTGGTCCCCTCGAGCGGCATCCATCTGGGCACCGTGGTGGTGGCCGGGAACTCCGACAACGGAGCCGCGCCCTATCCCTACCGAGCGTTCAACTACGCCAATATCGCCCGGCACGTCTACGGCTGCGACGGGGGCGACTCCCCATCGGGCGTGACCGCGAGGCTCTGCGAAGGACCCCAGTACGGCACGGACTGGATCTCCCAGGGGCAGTCGCTCCCGCAGACGCTCGCACAGGGCGACTTCATGACCGAACGGCAGTCCTCCGTGGCCGGAGCCGTGGCCGATCGGCAGATGACGTACCTGCTCCCCCCGGTACCGGCCTACCGGCTCCCGGAGCGCATCGACCACATCTGGAATGCCGGCCTGGGAGTGAGCTCGATGGATGTCGACTACTTCAACGACGAGGACGTCTACGTTCCCACCGGCGGCTCGCTCAGCCTTGGCTTCGACATCCAGATGCAACCGCATCCCTGACCAGCCATGGGTGGTCCCAGACCTGCCCCGCCCCTCCGGCAAGAACGAAACCGACGTGCCATCTTAGGTCCAGGTGATCGACGCTCCTACAATCCTGCCAGTCCGATAACGACGAGGGCCTCACGTAGTGCACGGGGGCTCCGTACGGGGGGGCTCCGTCCCCGAAGGGAAGAAGGGAATGGGCGGCGACGATGTCCGGTTAGGGGGGAATCGATGGCAAAGTGGCGCATAGCACTCGCGGCGCTCACCCTTGCGGTGCTGGGGCCGGTGCCGCCGGCATCCGCCCAGACCTATGCCCCCACGTTCGACCTGCTCGTCAGCGGGACGGTCGTCCAGATCACCCACAACCAGACGTTCGATTACGGTGCCCACCCACCGGGCGCCAGCATTGCCGCCCAGGCCCACAACGGCCCGAATCCCGAGTGCGTGTTCGGCGCCACGCGCAGCGACACCGGTGCCTCCCAGTACCAGAACGTCGGGGGGTCGAACGGGTATGACACCACCGGCCACTACACCGATCCGCCTCCGGTCGTCCTGCAGCTTCCCGTCCCCATCGTGTGGACCCTGACGCTGGCATGCGGCCAGGCCGGAACCCTGAAGGCCACCGTCTCGACGGAGCTTCCGCCGCCTCCGCCTCCACCACCGCCGCCGCCCAGCCCGACCCCGGGGGCCGGCCCGACGACGCATGCGACCCAACCAGGGACGCCGGCGAGCCCACCCAAGCCGACCCCTTCGGCCAGGCGCACCCCGTCGGTCCTCGGGCAGGCGACGACCCGGGCACCGGTGCAGGCGTCTGTGGCCCCCTCGCCGTCCGTTCCCGTTTCGACCCCGATCGTCGTTGGAGAAACGCCCACCGCAGCCCCGTCGAGCCCGTCCGCAAAGCCGTCGCCCTCCGCGTCGCGATCGGCATCGGCCACCCCGCTCGGGGCCCCGCGTGGCCCGCGCGGGCACGGCCCCAACTTCCTGCGCTTCTTCCTCATCGCGACGGGAGCCCTCGTGGCCCTGATCGTCATCCTCTACGCCGCCGGCCTGCGCTGGGTCCGTGTCGACGAGGAACCGGGAGCGGGCCCCGATGAGTAGGATCCTATTGACTCATCTATATAGATAAGACTATGCTTGGGGCATGGTTGAGCGGAATGACGTTATCGGAGAGACGCTCTTTGCGCTGACCCCGCTCGCCGTCAAGCAACGGGGTCGGGAGGTCAGCCTGACGGCGGTTTCGACGCTGGCGACGCTGGCGCTGACCGGGCCACGACGCCTGACGGATCTCGCCGTGTGCGAGGGAGTGACGCAACCGTCGATGACCGCCGTGGTGACCCAGCTCGAGAACCTCGGCTTCGCGGAGCGCCGCCGCGCCCCGGGTGACGGCCGGGTCGTGCTGGTCACCATCACCGGAGCGGGGACGCAGTACCTGCGCTCGATGCGTTGCGCCGGTGCGTCGGTGTTCACGGCGCTGATCGACAAGCTCGGCGAGGCGGAGGTGGCCGCGCTGCGCGCCGCCGTGCCGGCGCTTCGTCACCTCCTGGACCTTGCGGGAGAAGGCGAGACCGGCGTGAAGCGTTCACCAGAGGGGGGGAGCAAGCCGGGCCCGCAGCCGGACGCTCCGGCGCAGAAGGGCCCGGGACCGTAAAGGACCCTCGATAGGGAGGTGATCGTATGGCTCAGCAGGAAGCCGAGGCTCGCACCGAGCGGCTGCACGAGGCGACGGACTTGGCAAGGGATGAGGACAGCACCGATTCGGGTTCGGAGGACTCCTCGGTCCGTGCCCTCGGGAGCATGGCACCGTTGATCGTGATCGGACTGGATGGTTCGCCGACCAGTTGGGATGCGTTCTCCTGGGCCGCCGGGGAGGCCATCCGCTCCCACGGCAGCCTGGTCGCCCTGTATGTCACCCCCGAGGTCGAGCCGGTCGCCACGTACGGTGCGGCGCTCGGCTACGCCGCAGTCGAGGAGGCAAGGGACGAGGTGGCGGGCCAGCTCCGGGAGGAAGCGCAGCAGCGGGCCCGCGAGCTGGGCCTGCAGCTCAGATTCATCAGGGAACGAGGCGAAACCGCTCCCACGATCACCCGCATCGCCCGGTCCCTGGGCGCCGATCTCATCGTGGTCGGCCGGTCCGCCAAGATGCTGCATCACCTCGCCGGCTCGCTCGGCCGGCGTCTCGTCTCCCGTAGCGACGTGCCCGTGATCGCCGTCGTGCCCTGACCCCGCCGGAATAGCGAACGACTATCTGCGTTTCTGACGGTGAGAAGGGTGAAAAAGGAGGTGGCCATGAACGACAGCTCCGAGGCTACCCAGGCCTCGACGACGTGGTACCCAAGCCAGACCAGGCTGCGTAATCGCGGAACCATCCCGATGACCAGCACCGCATTTGCCACCGAATGGGCTATGGAGCGAACGGCTGGCACGGCGGGCAACTCCCCCGATGATCCCGTCGTTGTCGTCGTCGGGTTCGATGGATCGGAGCCGGCGCAGCGTGCCCTCGATGCCGCCGCCGGACTGCTCCACGGCCGTGAAGGTCAGCTCGAAGTCGTCTACGTGGCCCACGTTCCCGCCACCGCCGCGGTGTCGAAGCGAACCGAGACCTCCGCGCTGGAGTCGGCGGACAACGTAAGGCGCCGGCTGGCCGACGAAGTGCGCGCCCGGCTGGGACCCATGGAGCCGCGCTGGCACTTCCAACCCCGGGACGGGTCGGTTGCCGAGGAGCTGATCGCCGTCGCGGACGAGCTACGACGCGAGCGCGGCCCCGACTCCACGATCGTCCTCGTCGTCGGGGGCCCCGCCCGCGACCATCACCACGAAATCGGGGGGTCCGTGTCGCTGACCCTGGCGGAGAACGACCGGTTCCCCCTGGTCGTCGTCCCCTAGGGGGGTCTGGAAAAGCGGGCGGCCTGGAAAAGCGAAGCGAGAAGGAGGACGCTATGAACGTTCTGTATACCGCTGAGGCCGCGGTCGAAGGCGGGCGAGCCGGGCACGGACGGACGTCCGACGGCCGTCTTGACGTCGATCTTTCGGTGCCCGAGGAGATCGGCGGGCAGGGCGGCTCCGGCACCAATCCGGAGCAACTGTTCGCCGTCGGCTACGCCGCGTGCTTCCAGTCGGCACTGCTGGCGGTCGCCCAGGGTCGAAGCCTCGATGCTTCGGACTCGGTCATCACTGCCCGCGTCGGGCTTGGCCCCACCGGGCACGGCGGCTTCGGGTTGACGGTCGATCTTGACCTGCACGCACCGCACCTGTCGCGAGCCGACGCCGAAGGGCTCATGGTCCGAGCGGACAAACTCTGCCCCTACTCGAATGCGACGCGGGGCAACATCGACGTCACCCTCATGGTCGAGGGCAAGGCACTCGAACGACCGGCGGCCTGACCGCAGGCCTGGCCTGCCATCCACATCGATCCTCCTCACACAACATCAGGCAGGCCGGAGAGGGGTACCAGCACCCTGGGCGAGATCCGGGTGCTATCCCCATTGAGATCGTATCCCCCCTGTCGTAGCTTTCCCGTCAACGTCGTCACCCAGCGTCCCGCGGGAGGATTGGGATGGTCGGTCCATCGGCGCAACGATGACAACCCAGCGCCCCAGATCCAGACGGGCGGTGCTCGCCGGTGTCATCGGGCTCGGCCTCGGAGCGCTGGTGATCGGGGTCGTCGCAATCGCCAAGAACTGGGATGCACTGGCGCAGGAGGTTTCATTCCTCGTGGCCTTCTCCGCGTTGCCGGTGGGGATCGTGGCCGCCTTTCCCGATACGCGGCACCATATCCGGGCCGCCCTCTACGTTGCCGGGGCCGGACTCGCGGTACTGGCGGCGGTGTTCCTGATCCGCCTTGCCTGGCTCACCCGCGAGCAACCGGTCATAAAAATCGGCGTGAGCCTGCCATTCACTATTGACCAGTCCGACGCCAATCCCATGTATGACGCGGTGAAACAGGCTCTGGCGAGCCTGCCTGGCGCCGACGGGCGACAGGTCAACGACCACACGCGCGAGGTCAGTCATCACATCATCGAGCTGGTCCCGATCGACGACTCATCGATCGGTGCCGGTGGGTGCGCCGGTGGGAAGAGTTGTCCCGTCAGTGCGGGAGGCAGGCACGAGGATTTCACCGACATCGCCCGCGATCCGCGGGTTGCTGCCATCGTCGGCCCCTTCAACAGCGGCGTGGCCGTCAGCGAGATCCCGGTCACCACGAAGGCGCACATCGCCCTCATCAGCCCAGCCGCCACCGCGGACTGCCTGACGAATCCCAGGTTCGCGGAAGGCAGTTGCGATGTGGCCAAATTGGGTACGGGGAGCTACTTTCGCGTCGCCACTCCCGACAGTGTCCGGGAGAAGGCGCTGGCCGACTACCTGTGGGGTAGCTGGCAGGAACAGCATCCGGCCACCACGCCGAAAGTGGTGATCTACGAGGAGTCAGGGCCCAAGGCCTCCACGTTCTCCAACAGCGCGGGCGAACGTTTCAGCGAGGCCTGGCTGCAGCATACGTCCGTAGCCCCCGCCGTCTATCCACTGGCGGACGCGTCGAGCGAAGACGACGTCAGGGTAAGTTTGAGCAAGCTGACCTTTACCCCGGACATCATTCTCTACTCCGGCACCGGGAGCGTGGGCCCCAAGCTCTACCAGGCTGCAGCGCAACTTGGCCTCTCGAGCACCATCTTTGCCGGGCCGGGCAGTCTTGAGAATGCTGAATACGCCGGGTACGTCAACCACTCCCCCGGTGGCACCCTGTATGCGGTTGACTTCGCCGCCGCCCCATTGGAGGACACGAACAACGCCCCGAACCTGTCCCAGTTCGAAGAGCCGAAGCTGTACAGCGCCATCGCGTACGATGCGGCCAAGATCTGCCTGCTCGCCATTCAACGAGTCCTCGACGACCAGCAACACTCGGCGCTGGACGATGTTGCCCTTCGTTCCCGAATCGCACTGGCAGCACAGCCATTCCGGCTCGACGTGGAAAACTCGTTTCGTACCCAGGTTGTGGAGAAGATTGCCTGGCTGAATACGCAGGTGGCTGGCAGCATTTCCTACCACGGAGTGACCGGGACCTACTCGTTCAACAACCATGACGCCGATGGGGCAGCGGGCGTCACGATATCCACCTATGTCGTGGCCACCCATGCGTGGAAGGCGGTGAACCTCGATCCTCGGTCCGGGAGTCGTCCATAGATCAGGTGGTCGCTAGCCCTGTGCGGTTCCCGCGGGTCGAACGAAGAAGGTCGGCGGTTGCTCAGGCGGCTTCGGGCCGCGGCGTGTAGAAGGCACGAATGAGCTCGATCACGTCCTCTTCTGGCACCCCGAAGTCATGGGCGATGAATTCGGGGGCTTCACCTCCTCGGAAGCGATCGATCAGATCGACAACCCTGGCGCCCCCGTGCATGGTCAGGGCCTGACCGGCGGCTCGCAGGGGGTCCACGGTGACAAGCTCTCTCGCAGTCGCCGGCAGGATGAGGCGCGCGGCCCATCCGTCCTCCCCGTAGGTGATGCGCTCCAGGTGGCCCTCCACCACCGGGGTGAAGACCATGTTCTTCGAGACCAGTTCGAACAGTCGCCGTGTCTGCTCATCGTCGGAGTAGTCAACGAGCACGCTCGCGCCGTGTTTATGGAGGCGCTGGGATGCGAGGGCGTACCGGGCATCGATGCCAGCACCGGTTGCGTCCTCCTGTAGTGCCTGTAAGCCTACCCCTTAAACGACACAAGTGTGATTCCGGCGCCCGGGCAGGAGACAACGTTCTTTGTGTGAAGACCATTGATATACAGTGGTTATCACACAAAGAAGAACAACAACGATCAGGCGTCCGCCTCGGCGAGCTCGCCGACAGGGCGTGGCTCCCGGCGTGGCTCTGGGGCGGCGGGTCTGGGGCCGGCCGGCGGTGCGCGGTTCGGGAGCCACACCGCCGCCACCACGGCGCCGAGGAGGGCGACCGCGGCACCGACCTCGAGGCCTCTGTCCATGCTATGGATGAACGCCGCCTTGGCAACCGCGATGATGGTCGCGCCCGCTGACCCCCCCATTCGTGCACCCAGGGCGATCGCGGCCCCCACACCGCTCTTGGCGGCCGCAAGGGCTGGGGAGGGGAGCGACCCCAGCGACTTGACGATCGCTGAGCTGTACGACGACGACTGGATGCTGCCGAGGATGGCGACCCCGAGCGCGCCCCCGATCTGACGGGTGGTGTCGTTCATCGCCGAGCCGACGCCGGCCTTGGCGGGCGGCAGGGAGCCCATGATGGATTCGGTGGCGGGGACCATGGCGAACGCCAGGCCGACGGCAAGGATCAGCAGGCCGGCGAGGAGGTGCGGGTAGCCCGACGAGACCGTGGTGGTCGAGAGCACGTACAGCCCGCCGGCCCCTGTGGCCATCCCGATCGCCACCAGCCCCTTATTGCCCAGCCTCTCCACCAGGCGCCCCGCCATCGGAGCGACGACCATCATGACCAGCGCCATCGGGGTCACCCGCAGCCCCGCCTGCAGCGCCGAGTACCCGAGCACGAACTGGAGGTACTGGGTGAGGAAGAAGAGTGAGCCGAACATCGCAAAGAACGTCAGCGTGAGGGAGACGTTCGCGGCGGTGAAGCGGGGGTTGGAGAAGAAGTGGACGTTCAGCATCGGGTGGTCCGAGTGCAACTCCCAGATCACGAACGCCCCCAGCACGACCGCCGCGATCGCCAGCGAGCCCATGATCTCGCCCGAGGTCCAGCCCTTGGACGGCGCCTCGATGATGCCGTAGACGAGGGTCATCAGCCCGACGATGGACAGGCCGGCACCCACGGGGTCGAGACGGGGAGCCTCGGGGTCCCTGCTGTTGGGGATGATCAGCCGGCCGACGATGAGGGCGAAGATGGCGACGGGAACGTTGACGAGGAAGATCGAGCCCCACCAGAAGTGCTCGAGCAGCCACCCTCCGATGACCGGCCCGAGCGCGATGCCGGAGCCGGACACGCCGGCCCAGACGCCGATCGCCCGGCCGCGCTCGTTGGCGGGGAAGACGTTGGTGAGGATGGACAGGGTGGAGGGCATGATCAGCGCGCCGCCGACGCCCATGAGGCCCCGGGTGGCGATCAGCATGCTGGCTGAGCCTGCGAAGGCGGAGAGCGCGGATCCGGTGCCGAAGACGACGAGGCCGGCGGCCAGTGCGGTGCGGCGGCCGTACCGGTCGCCGAGGTTGCCCATCGTGAGCAGCAGCCCCGCAAAGACGAGTGTGTAGGAGTCCACCATCCACTGAAGCTGGCTGGTGGTGGCACCGAGCTTGCGCACCAGCGTGGGCAGCGCCACGTTGAGGATTGTGTTGTCGAGGACGATGACGAGCAGGCTCAGGCAGAGCACGGCCAGGATCAACCACCGGCGCTCATAGCCCTCCGGCAGCTCCTCCTGCTGCTGCGGCCCTGCGGCGGGGGGCTGGGCCGGCGGACGTTCCGGAGCCGCCACAGCCAGGTGAGAGACCGGCGGTGTGGCTGCGGCCCGCTGCCGAGCACCGTCGCCCTGCCCCCTGCCCGTCAGGGGAGCCGTCTTCTGCCCCGGCGCACCCGCCCTCGCCGGTCCTGCGCGCTGCCCGTCCCGGTCCGGCTCCAGCGAGCCGCCGGGGGTCCCGCCGCTGCGGGGTCCCTGGGGACTGCTGCGGTCGAGGCTGCGGTCGAGGCCGGCAGGAGCAACGAAGGAGGCGGGGAGGACGAGCCGCCCGCGTGCGGCGGCGAGCAGCACCGGTGCCGCGGCGGGGCCGAGGCTGACGCGCAGCTCGGCGTCGAGGACGAGGAGGAGCTCGTCGTCTCCGTCCCCGGCGGCAGCGTCGGCAAGCTCGACCAGCCGGGCGAGCGCGCCCGCCCGGACCTCGTCGCCCGACGACCACGACGCAGCGGCGACCAGGCGGGTGGCGTCGGCAGCGAGCGCCGCCAGCGAGGCGGCTGCACCCGCAGGGCCGGTGGCCCGAGCGAGGCGGCGCAGGGAGGGGCGCAGTGCCACGGCCCGCTCCCATGCCGACAGCCGGCTCTCCAGCTCGGCGAGGCTCGTCCGGTCCGGATCGAGGTGGAGGGCACGGGCCGCCTCGGCGAAGGCCGACCGGACCCGCTCCAGCTCGAGGAGGCCACGCGCCGGGAGCGGGCGGCCCGCGACGAGCGCTGCCCGGAGCTCCGGCAGGACCGCCTGGGCCACCGCGAAGGCGTTGAGCGCCGCTGCGAGCTTGGCCCTGGCGTCGGCCAGCAGGACGTCGCCGGAGCCCTCCGGAGGTAGGTCCAGACCTTCGGGGATCGTGTCCATGGTCTTTTCCGGACCTCGCGGGGTGCTTGCCGGAGTGGACGCCTCACCAGTGAGGATATTGCCTTCCTTCAAACCCAACTCAGGTATCGATCGAAGTATTTCCACCACGGCAGGGTTGACTCCTCAGCGAGCCGCCGGGATCGAGCTTCGCCGAGGTGAGTCGCCGATCGCGCACATACGCGCGTTCTGGACCTGACCTCGGGCCGGCGCCCTACAACCCGGCCTGCAGCTCGAAGAGGCGACGAGCGCCCAGCAGGTGACCCCCCTTCTCCGCGAGGGCCAGCGCCTCCGCCACGATATGGCTGGCGCCCGGGTCGCCGGAGGCGACGGCGACCTCGGCCTGGGCAAGATGTCCTTCGTACCGGCCGAGCTCCGGGCCTTCGGCAAGGGACCGGGCGACATGGGGGGCCGCGCCCGCGGCGTCGCCCCCGGCGACGAGCACGAGAGCGATCCTGGCCGACGCCCATCCGGCGAACAGGGACAGGTGCTCCGAGGTCGCGAGGGAGCGCCGGAACGCCGCCTCCGCCCCGGACAGGTCGCCCGTGGCCTGCCGCGCGATCCCCACGGCCCTGAGCGACGCGGCCGTCCACTCCCGGTGGCCGATGCGCTCCGCGATCCCGAGGGCGGCGGTGGCCGCCTCCAGGGCCTCGTCCGGGCTCCCGAGCGCAGAGAGCGCTTCGCTGCAGTGCCAGAGCGCGTAGGCCTCCCCCTCGGAGTGGCCCAGGGTCCGGGCAAGCTCGAGCGCCGCCCGTGCGTCGGCAAGGCCCTCCCGGGGCCGCGCCATGAACGTGAGGGCGTGGCCCCGCGTCGAGCGGGGGGTGCCGACCCGCAACAGGTCCCCGGAGTCCTCGAACAGCCGGGCCACCCGGTCGAAGGCGACGACCGCGGCCCGGATGTTGCCCCCGAGAAAGGTCGCCATCGCCCGGGCGTCGAGGATGTCGGCGATGCCCCGGGCATGGCCGACCTGGCGGAACAGCTCGAGGGCCTGCTCGGAACGCTCACCGGCCCGCGCCCGCCGGTCGGCGTTCATGTCGATGATGGCGGCGATCGAGAGCGCCTCGGCACGGGCGGCGGGGTCCTGCCCGGCTTCGGCCATCGCCAGCTCCGCCAGCTCGCTCGCCCTGTCCAGATCCTCGGACCCCGAGGCCAGGAGCGCCATCCTCGTCAGCAGGTGCGACCGCCGGGTTCCTCCCCGAGCTGCGGCGAGGGCGCCGCGGAGGTCCTCGCGGGCGCCCACAAGGTCGCCGGTCGTCGCCCTTGCCTCGGCCCGCACCTCGAGCAACGACGACCGGATCTCCTCGGACGGGCCGAGGGCCAGCCCGGCCTCCGCCACCTGCTCGGCCTCCCGGTGGGCGAAGCGCCGGAGTCGCTGCGCCGCCGCCTCGGCGAAGGCCCGCGCGGCCGCGGGGCCGTCCCCGGCACCGGCGAGGTGCCGGGCAACCTCCGAGGGGTCTGCGCCCTCGTGGCGCAGCGCGGACGCCAGCAGCTCGTGCAGGCGGGCTCGGGTGGTCGCCCGGATCCGGCCGGCCACGACCTCGGCGATGAGATCGTGGGCCACCGACCACCCGTTGGCCCCGGCGCTGACGAGCCCCGTCCGCCCCAGGGCGTCGAGGTCGCCGAGGACGTTACCGGCAGGAGCCCCCACGGACAGCGCCAGCAGGCGAGCCGGCACGGGACGGCCCAGGAGCGCCAGCAGGGCGAGGAGCTCGCGGCGGGCCGGCGCGTGGCGGTCCACCCTGGCCTCGATGGTGGTGCGCTGCCCCCGCCGGGCGGCCTCCCGGGCCAGGGCGCTGGCGTCCGGCGACGCCGCGGTCCAGCGCCCGTCCCGGCCGGCTTCGATCGCCCCCTGGGAGGCAAGCTCCCGCATCAGCTCCGCCACGGCCATGGGAGAGCCGTCGGTGTCCTCCACGACGCAGGCGACGAGCTCGGGATCCGCGATTGCCGCGGCCAGCGCCGGCCCGGTGAGTGCACCGAGATCGATCCGGATCAGTGGCCGGCCAGGCGCGGCCAGGCGTTCGAGCGAGAGCGCCGCCGGACCGCCGGGCGCCACCTCCTCCGGACGGAACGCCAGGATCAACCCCATGCCGGGCAGCCGGGCGGCCGCCCGCTCGAGCACCGCGAGGCTGCTCGCGTCGGCCCACTGCAGGTCGTCGACCGCCAGCAGGCATGACGCTCCCGCGGCCGCCTCCACGAACCGGACTGCCGCCTCCAGCGCCAGGGCCCGCCGGCTCTCGACGTTCAGTGGGCCTCCGGTGGCCGGGCGCAGGGCCGCGAGCTCGGGTACTGCCTCTGCAAGCGCCGCGGCGGGAAGCGGCGCCAGGGCATCCGCTGCCCGTGGGTGCAGCGCCAATCCGGCGCGGACCAGCGCCCGGACAACGTGCCACGGCTCATCGCGCTCCGACGGCGACGCCCGCACCGCGAGGACCCGCCGCCCCGAGCGGGCGACCGCCTCTGCGAGCAGTCGGGACTTGCCGGAGCCGGAGGCCCCCGCCACCAGGGCGGCGCCCCCGGCCATCGCAAGGATGGCGCCCAGCTCGGCCTCCCGGCCGATAAACGGCAGGCTGCCGGGCTCGGGCTGCCGGGCGGCCCCCCCGGGCAGAGGGGTCGCCGGGACCCCGACCTCCTCGCCCCTGAGGATCCGGGCCTCCAGCCGCCGGGTCTCCTCGGACGGGTCCACGCCGAGCTCCTCGGCCAGCCTCGTGCGCAGCGCTGCAAGGGCTTCGAGCGCCCCGGCAATGTCACGCGACGCCGCCAGGGCCCGTGCCAGCAGGAGACAGGACGCTTCCCGCAGCGGAGCCTCCACCACCGCGAGCCGTGCCCAGGCAACCGCCCGGGCGGGAGCCCCGGCGACGAGCGCGGCCCCCACCGCACCCTCCAGGGCTTCGAGGTGCGCCCGGTTCAGGCGGTCCCGGTACGCCTGCGCCCAGTCGGCGTAGGCGTCCTCCGCGAGGGGCTCGCCGCCCCACACCGCCAGGGCGTCGGTCATTCGCCCGGCGGCCACGAGCTCCAGGAACGACTCCGCGTCGACCCGACAGGCGTCGCTGCCGTCAAAGGAGTAGCCGCCGGGGCCCGTGAGGATGAGCGAGGAAGCGCCGAGGGCACTGCGGGCCCGCGTGACGAGGACGTTGAGGTTGAGATCGGGATCGGCCGGCGGGCCGGCGGGCCACAGGGCTTCGATCAGCACGTCTCGGGAGACGAAACTCCCGCGGCGGGTCACGAGCATGCGCACGAGCGAGCGGACGAGCCTGCCACGGAACGCGCCCGCGGGGATCTCGACGCCTTCCCGCCAGACCGAGAAACGGCCCAGCACCCTGATCTCGATGGTCATGCCCCCCGGCCTCCATTGCAGCGTACCGGCAACGAAACGGCAATCCCGTGCTCGTACGTTGGCGCCGGCCGGCTGGGAAGCAGCCCGGAGAAGAGGCCCGAGCAGGAGCCCGGGCGGGAGGAGGGTGCCATGAGCAGGCAGGACGTCCACAACGAGATGGAGCAGATGTTCGGCACGGTGATCTCGTTCGTCGACCAGATCCCCGACGACTTTATCGACGCCGAGTGGGATCTCATCAAGCGGGTGCAGTTCGGCGAGACGCTGATCCCCAACAAGTACAAGGAGCTGATGGGTCTGGCGATCGCCGCGGTCACCCGGTGCCGGTACTGCTCCCTCTTCCACACCGAGGCCGCGAAGCTGTTCGGCGCGACGGGCGCCGAGGTCGAGGAGGCGGTGCACTACGCCAAGCTCGTCAGCGGGTGGAGCGTCTACCTCAACGGCCTGCAGGTCGACTACGAGAGCTTTGCCGACGAGGTGCGCCGGGTGGTCGGGTACGTCACGTCCCAGGCGGCGGCGTAGCCATGCGGCTGGCCTGGGAACGCACCGGCGTCGTCCGGATGACGGTGAAGGTCGAGGAGCTTGCCGCCCTGGTGGCGGGGGCCAGGGTCGCCGGGCACGCCCTTGCGGCCCAGCCGGGGGAGCAGACCGGCGAGCTCGAGCGGATCCTGGGCGATTTCGACCGAGCGAGCCGGGCACTCACGGGGGCGCCCGGAGATGGCTGGTTCCACGCCGGCAGCCGGAGCCTCCAGGACCGCTTCGGCACCCGTCCGCTGGCGGACCGCATCACGGAGAAGTTCGTGAAGGACCGCCTCGAGCCAGACGATCGTGCCTTCGTCGAGCGGGCCGACATGTTCTTCCTGGCCACGGCCGACGGACAGGGGCGCCCGAGCTGCTCCTACAAGGGCGGCGACCCTGGCTTCGTGACGGTGGTGGACGACACGACGATCGCCTTCCCGAACTACGACGGCAACGGGATGTTCCTGTCGTGGGGCAACGCCCTCGCCAACCCGGAGGTCGGCCTGCTGTTCATCGACTTCGAACGCGGCCACCGCATGCGCCTGAACGGGACCGCGACGATCGACGGCAACGACGAGCTGATGGCGGCCTACCCCGGGGCGCAGTTCATCGTGCGGGTCGCGGTCCGGGACGTCTTCCCCAACTGCCCCCGCTACATCCACCGCTACCGGCTGGTCGAGCGCTCGAGGTACGTACCCCGGACCGGCCGGCGGTCGCCGGAACCCGACTGGAAGAAGGAGAGCTGGGCAACCGACGTGCTCCCGGCCGGCACAACCGACGCGCTCCCGACCAGCTCATGAGGCTCATCAGAGAGGAGACCACGATGCAATCCGATATCGCCGGGCTTCACCGACGGGCCTGCTCCCAGGTCACGACCCGGGTCGAGCGCATCGCCGCCGGCCAGTGGGACCTGCCGACGCCCTGCACGGAATGGAACGTGCGTGACCTGGTCCACCACCTCGTCTCCGGGACGAGCTGGGTGGCCCCGCTGGTGGAGGGGTCAACCATTGCCGAGGTCGGCGACCGCTTCGACGGCGACCTGCTGGGCGACGACCCCGCGGCGGCGTGGCGCCACGCCGCCGGCGCCGCCGTCGACGCCTGTGCCGGCGACGGGGCGATGCAGCGCCTCGTGCACCTGTCCTCGGGCGACGTGCCGGCCGCGGACTACGTGGGCGAGCGCATCCTCGACCTCGTGATGCACGCCTGGGACGTCGCCCGCGCGATCGGTGCCGACGAGCGGCTCGACCCCGAACTGGTCGAGGTCGCCCGCAAGGTCCTCGCCCAGAAGGCCGACCTGTGGCGCCGGCATGGGGCTCTCGGCCCGGCCGTCGAGACCGCCCCCGGCGCCGATGCGCAGACCCTGCTGCTGGCCGAGTCCGGGCGTAAGGTGGTCTGATGCGCACCGCGCTGGCAGCAGCCGTCCAGGCAACACCGGTCTTCCTCGACCGCGAGGCGACCATCGAGAAGGCCTGCCGCCTCGCCAGGGAGGCCGCAGCCGCCGGCGCCGAGCTGATCGTCTTTCCCGAGGCCTTCGTCTCCGGCTACCCGGACTGGGTCTGGCGCTCCGAGCCCTGGAAGGACGGGAGGGCCCGGTACCGGCGCCTCCTGGAGTCGTCGGTCACCGTCGGGTCGCCGGCCACCGAGGCCCTCGCCGCGGCCGCACGCGACGCCGGGGCCTACCTCTGCATCGGCGTCAACGAGTTGGACGAGGCCAGGGGCACCCTCTACAACACGCTGCTGTCCTTCTCGCCCGAGGGCGAGATCGTGGGCCGCCACCGCAAGCTGATGCCCACGGGCGGGGAGCGCCTGGTGTGGGGCATGGGCGACGGCTCGACCCTGGCCGCCTTCGACACGCCGTTCGGCCGCGTGGGCGCCCTGACCTGCTGGGAGCAGTACATGCCGCTGGCCAAGTACGCGATGTATGCCCAGGGCATCGACATCCTCCTGGCGCCGACCTGGGACAACGGCGAGAACTGGATCTGCACGCTCCGCCACAACGCCCGGGAGGGACGGGTCTTCGTCATCGGCGTCGCTTCGGTGCTCAGCGGGCCCGACGTCCCGGAGGACTTCCCCGGGCGCGAGGGACTCTACGGCGGGGACGAGGACTGGATGTGCCCGGGCTGGTCCGCCATCGTCGAGCCGGGCGGGTCGCTGCTGGCCGGGCCGCTCAAGGAGCAGGAGGGCATCCTCTACGCCGAGCTCGACGCCGGGGCCGCCCGAGCCTCCCGGATCGAGTTCGACCCCGTGGGCCATTACGCCCGCCGCGACGTGTTCCACCTGACCGTCGACACCCGGCCCAGGCCGGCGGTGACCGCGGTCACGGCTGCGGCTCCCTCCCACCTGGTTCCTTCCGACCCTGCTCCCTCCGACCTTCCCTCCGACGTGCCGGTGGAGGTGTGGAGATGAGCGAGTTCCGGGTGATCCGGCCATCGGATCGACTGCCCGACACGGCCAGCGGCGCGATGCGCCGGGAGGCGGCCATCTCGGACGCGCTCGTCGGCGCCGGGGCGCTGTGGTTTGGCTACGTGGAACTCGCGCCCGGGGCCGTCTCGGCGGTCCACCACCACGGTGAGTCCGAGAGTGCCATCTACGTGATCTCCGGCACGGCGCGCTTCTGGTCGGGCGTGGACCTCTCCCAGTCCCACGACGCAGACGCCGGTGACTTCGTCTGGGTGCCGCCGCACGAGGTCCACGTCGAGGCCAACCGCAGCGACACCGAGCCCGTCCGGATGGCGGTTGCCCGGTCCACGCAGAAGGCGATCGTCGTCAACCTCCCGAACCCGGAGGGCTGGCCAGCCAAAGCGCATTGACCCCCGGCGTGGGCCCGGGTGGGTCCGGGGCGACGACCTCCTACCCTGTCGTCTCGCCTTGCCTGGGTCCGAGGTACGTGAGGAACCAGTCCGTGGCCAGGCGGGCGACCCGCTCCAGGGCGCCCGGCTCCTCGAAGAGATGGGTCGCCCCGGGCACGATCTCGAGGCGCACCTCCCCGCCGAGCAGCGCCATCGCCCGCCGGTTGAGACCGATGACGATCTCGTCGCGCTCACCGACGATCAGCAGGGTCGGCTGGTGCACGGCCCGGAGGAAATCGCCGGCAAGGTCTGGCCTCCCGCCACGCGAGACGACCGCGGCCACGTCGGCAGGCCGCTGCGCTGCGGCGACAAGCGCTGCGGCGGCTCCTGTGCTGGCGCCGAACAGCCCGACCGCGAGCCCTTTGGTGGCCTCGTACCCGATCACCCAGTCGCACAGGGCCGTCAGCCGGGTCGCGAGGAGGGGGATGTCGAACCGCAGCGCCGCGGTCCTGGCGTCGCGTTGTTCCTCGGCTGGGGTAAGCAGGTCGGCGAGGACCGTGGCGAGGCCGCTGCGTTGCAGTTCCCCGGCGACGTAGCGGTTTCGGGGGCTGTGCCGGCTGCTCCCGCTGCCGTGCGCGAACAGGACGACGCCCTGCGGGAACTCCGGTACCTCGATGTCCGCCTCCAGGACGACCCCCGCCACGGGGATCTGGAGGCTCTCCTCGATCTCACGCATCGACGCCGCTCCCCTTGCACCCGGCAGCATCTCCGGCTGGTCCAGCATGCCCCGAACGCGGACGGAGGCCATCAGGTGATCTCGTAGTCTTCTCGAAATGGTTGCGGGGACCTGGCCTCCCCGCTCCGTCAGAGGGCCGGCGGGTCGCTGGCCGGGAACGACTCCTCGAGGGCCTCGTCGAGGGCCGCGTCCGGATCGGACGGCGCTTCGTCAAGGTCCGCTTCGTCCGCCAGGTGCCAGGCTCCGCCGACGGCGCGGCGCAACCGTCGAGCGCAGTTCGGGCAGACGATCTCGACGGGCCGGCCGGGAAGCGAGGCCTCCTGCGTTCCAGCGGTTCCCTCGAGCACAGGGGCTGCGACCTCGGTGCCGCACTGCGGGCAGGTGTCCCCGCCAGCATTCGGCCGGTCGCTCTTCGTCTTCACGGCCGCCAGTCGTCGGAGGTCAGACGGTTGGCCGTTGGTCCCATGAGGGACATACCCCCGTCGACCAGCCAGGACGCCCCCGTCACATACGACGCTTGGGGCGAGGCAAGGAACGCCACCACCGCAGCGACTTCCCGGGCGTCACCGGGGCGGCCGAGGGGGATGCCGGGCCGGTGGACGGCATGGACATCGATGTCCTCCTGCCCGGTCATCGGTGTGGCGATCTCACCGGGGGCAACCGAGTTCACCGTGATGGCGTGCTCGCTCAGCTCGAGCGCCATCGTCTTGGTCAGCAGGCCGACCCCGCCCTTGGCGGCGCAATACGGGGCCGCTCCCACCAACGGCAGGTGCTCGTGCACGCTCGTGATGTTGATGATCCGTCCGCCGCGACCGGCCTCGACCATGCGCCGGGCGGCCCGCTGGCTGCACAGGAACGCACCGCTGAGGTCGACGTCGAGCACCGAACGCCACGTTTCGAAGGTGAGGTCCAGGCATGGGGTCGTCGTCCCGGTCCCCGCGCAGTTGACCAGCACGTCGACACCGCCGAGCCGGTCAGCCAGCACGTCGATCGCCCCGGCCGCCTCGGGCAGGCACAGCAGGTCCATCTGCTGGATGTGCGCCTCGCGCCCGTGCTGGGCCACCTCGGCGGCGGTCATCCCGGCTCCGGCATGGTCGCGGTGCCAGGTGAGCCCGACGTCACACCCGGCGGCCGCCAGCGCCACGGCGACGGCTCGCCCGATCCCACTGTCGCCCGCGGTGACGATTCCCCGGGTCGGAGACCACGTCGCGGGCATGCTGCGACCTACGGTGACCCTTCGGCTGGTCCCGATGAAACGGTCGAGGTCGCCGGGTCGGGCCCCGCGCCGCAGGCCAGCTTGATGGGCGGGCGGGGTGGATGGCCGCCCGGGCGATAGCCGTAGCGGTGGACACGGGTGTGGCGCAATCCTCGGGGCGACGACGTGGGGAGCGCGTCGGCACGGTTTGCGGCCTCGTCCGGCGCCGCTGGCGGGGCTTCCGTGGGTCCCGGCCGCCTCGGCGGCACACGGGGCGCAGGGGAGGATGCGGGGAGCGTTGCCCCGCTCACCTTCCTCTCGATGGTGGCGAGGCCGTTCAGGGACAGAACGACGAGCATGCTGCCCGCCGCCGTTGCAGCGGGCACCAGCATCACCAGCTCCGCAGCCGACACGCTCACCGTTTCTGCGACCCCCTTTGACGAAGGAAGGTACCCAATGTCGTCCCGGCGAATCCCCGCGAAAACGAGCCACCGGCTGCGGAGGACACGGCCCGGGCCGCCTCCCGCTACCGGATTTCGTACCGATGGAGCGCCGTCCCGGCCCGTCAGCCGTCGATCAGGTTGCCGTGGAGGTAGTCCTGGTAGGCGGTCAGGTCCAGCAGGCCGTGGCCCGAGAGGCCGAACAGGATGGCCCGGGACTCCCCGGTCTCCTTGCACGCCCGGGCCTCGTCCATCGCCGCCCGGATCGCATGGGCGGACTCGGGGGCCGGGATGATGCCCTCGGTGCGGGCGAACTCGACGGCCGCTTCGAAGACCTTGGTCTGGGGGTAGGCGATCGTGTCGATCACGCCGTCCTTGACGAGCCGGCAGAGCGCCGGGGCGTCGCCGTGGTAGCGGAGGCCCCCGGCGTGGATCGGCGGCGGGACGAACGTGTGGCCAAGCGTGTACATCTCGATGAGGGGCGTCGTCTCGGCGGTATCGCCGAAGTCGTACTCGAAGCTGCCCTCGGTGAGGGTGGGGCAGGCGGTCGGCTCGACGGCCAGGAATCGGAGGTCCCTGCCCTGGCGGGTCTTGTCCGGCACGAAGGGGAACGCGAGGCCGGCGAAGTTGGAACCTCCTCCGACGCAGCCGATGACGATGTCGGGGGTGTCGCCGGCCAGCTCCATCTGCTGGCGCGCCTCGAGGCCGATGACCGTCTGGTGCAGCAGCACGTGGTTGAGGACGCTCCCGAGGGCGTACTTGGTGTCCTCCCGCTTGGCGGCGTCCTCGACGGCCTCGGAGATGGCGATCCCCAACGACCCTGGCGAGTCCGGGTCACTGGCGAGGATGGCCCGGCCCGCGGCGGTCTCGTCGGAGGGCGAGGCGACCACCCGGGCACCCCAGGTCTCCATCATCGTGCGGCGCCCCGGCTTCTGCCGGTACGAGGCCGCGACCATGTAGACCTGGCACTCCAGACCGAAGAAGGCCGAGGCCATCGCGAGCGCGCTCCCCCACTGACCGGCGCCGGTCTCGGTCGCAAGCCGCCGCACACCCTCCGCCTTGTTGTAGTAGGCCTGAGCGATGGCGGTGTTCGGCTTGTGGGACCCCGCCGGCGAGACACCTTCGTACTTGTAGTAGATCCGAGCCGGCGTGCCCAGGTAGGCCTCGAGCCGCCGGGCCCGGTAGAGGGGGGAGGGCCGGTAGGTACGGTAGACATCCAGCACGGGGCCGGGGATGTCGACCCACTCCTGCGTGGTCACCTCCTGGCCGATGAGAGCCATCGGGAAGAGGGGGGCGAGGTCGTCGGGACCGATGGGGTGCCGTGTCCCCGGGTGCAGCGGGGGCGACGGCGGGGTGGGCATCGAGGGCACCACGTTGAACCAGGCGGTCGGGATCTGGTCCTCGCGGAGCAGAAATTTGGTCTCCTCGGACGGCATCGGTTCCTCCTTGGGATCGCGGTCCGAAAAGCCTCTGCCCCGCCCGGGGTCGAAGGCAACCCGGCCGGATCAGCTATGCGTGATCGTCGGCTCGGCCCTGACGTTAGGGCCCAATCGCGCGTATGCGCGCGATCGCGGACTATCCTCGTGGCCGCGCTGCCTTCTCGGCGCTACTCGTAATCCTCCCGCCGGACGACTCCGGACACGGGCTCGCCGTGCAGGAACCGTCGGACGTTGAGGGCCGCCTGCCGGGCAGCCCGGTAGAGGATGCCGGGCACGATCGCCGAGTTGTGCGGGGAGCCGAGCAGGTTGGGAAGCCCGAAGAACGGATAGTTGGTCCCGAAGCTGCCTTCGCCGAACGGCTCCTGCCACCATGCGTCGATCCCCGCACAGAACTGGGGGTTCGCCCGCAGGTGCTCGTAGAGGGCGCCCTCGTCGATGATCGCCCCTCGGGCGACGTTGACCAGGATGGCCGTCGGCTTCATCAGCTCGAGGCGGCGCCGGTCGATGAGGCCTCGGGTGGCCCGGGTGAGCGGCAGGGCGATGATCACGACGTCGAGCTGACCGAGGACGGCGTCGAGGTCCGCCAGCGTTCCGACAAACTCGACCGGCTCGTCGGTACGCCCCGACGTGTTGATCGCAAAGATCCGGGCTCCGAAGGGGCGCATCAGGCGGGCGGTGGCCTTGCCGATCCCTCCGAAACCGAGGATGCCGCCGGCGCTCCCGTCGAGCGTGAGCGACGGCGTCTCCTGGTCGAAGATTCCCCTGGCCAGCTCGGCGTGGTGCTGAGGCAGGCGCTTGGCAAGCGCAAGCGTCATCGCCATGGCGTGCTCGGCCATGGGCTGCGCATACGCGCCGACATTGCCTGCCACGAGGACCCCGTCAGGGATCGCGCGGAAGTCCACCTGGTTGACCCCTGCCGACAGCAGTTGGATGAAGCGGAGGGCCCTGGCCGCCGCGAGGAGCTCGGCCGGAACCTCACGCGGCAGGTTCCAGGCAAGCAGAACCTCCGCTGTGGCAAGGACATCCGGCCATCGCTCCCGGGGAAGCTGCTGGAGGAATGTGATCCGGGCGTCGCTGCCGAGGACCTCTCGGTTGATCCGCTCGAACTCCTCGTCCACCGGGTAGCTCACGGCCACCTGCCGATCGTTGCCCGCAGACCCGTCGGCCTTGCGTGTGATGTCCATGTCGCCAGCTTCGCACGTTCAAGCAGATCATTGCGAACAACCGGGCCGGCGGCCGGCGCAAATTGAAGCAATGAGGGCGATGTCGGGCGCGGGGCGAGACGCTTAAAATTTTTTAATCAATTCCCGTGCACCTGACCCTTGGAACGCTGCTCAACGTTGCAGCGGCAAGCATTTCAAGCGTTGGTTCTTTGCCCGTGGAAAACCTTCGCATCCCGATCCGTGCGTCCGAGGTTAGGCCCGGGAGTTTCCGGGGTAGCTAACCGGCGCCGACCACCCGGCTGACGATCTGCACCGCTCTGGAGGTACCGCGATGCTCCTCGCCTGGACACTGACGTGCCTGGTGGCCCTGGGGGTTTCCACGCTTTTGCTCATCTCCCTCGGGCACTGGCTCCGATTCTCATTCCGGCTCGCCGGGCTGATCGTGATTGCTGCGGTCGTGGTGCTCGCCGGGCAGGTTTCGGGCAGCCTCTGGCAGCTCCCCTCGCCCTACGTTCTTCAGGCGGAGTTCCTGTTGTTTGCCTGCGGCGTGGTCGTCGTCGCCCTCCGGCCCCGCTGGAACCCCCTCGGTCAGGTCTTCCTGGCAAGCTTCCTCGGGGCGGCGATCGCCTATCTCGCCCTGGCCGTCCAGCTCACCTTCGGCTCGGGCCTGTCCGTCGCCGGTATGGCGGCCTCCGTCCTGCTCTTCCTGCTCGAAGCTTCCGCCCTTACCATCTCCGGCTACTTCACGTTCGAGAGCCTCGATGTCACGACTCGCACGAGAACGACCCGGCCCGAACCTGCCTTCGACCCGGAGTTCCACCCCCGAGTCTCCCTGCAGGTCGCCGCCTACAACGAACCTCCGGACATGCTGATCGAGACGATCCAGTCGTTGGAGGCCATCGAGTACCCGAACCTCGAGATCCTGATCATCGACAACAACACCGAGGACCGCGAGACATGGGGCCCGGTCGAGGAGTACTGCCGGGACCGGCCGCGGGTGCGCTTCTTTCATGTGGACAACGTCGAGGGATTCAAGGCCGGCGCCCTCAACCTCTCGCTGCGGGAGTTCACCGATCCGGCCGCCGAGATCATCGGCATCGTCGACGCCGACTACCTCGTCGACCCCGAGTACCTCAGGGAGACGGTCGGCTACTTCATCGACCCCGACCTCGCCTTCCTGCAGACCCCGCAGGACTACCGGGACTGGGAGGGGGATCCCTACCTCACCGCGTGCTACGACGCCTACCGCTACTTCTTTGCCACCTCGATGCCGTCGCGCAACGAGCGCAACTCCATCATCTTCGCCGGGACGATGGGCCTGATCCGGCGCAGCGCGCTGGAGGGACTCCAGGGCTGGGACGAATGGTGTATCACCGAGGACGCCGAGGCCTCGCTGCGGTTGCTGAAGGCCGGATGGTCGGGCCTGTACCTGCACCAGTCGTTCGGCAGGGGCATCATGCCGCTCACGTTCTCCGCCCTCAAGAGCCAGCGGTTCCGCTGGTGCTTCGGCGGCATTCAGATCCTCCGCAAGCACCTGGGCGAGCTACTCCCCTGGCGGAAGGACCCCGGCAACCAGCTCTCCGTGCCCCAGCGGCTCGACTACCTCTTCGGCGGCGTGCAGTGGTTCACCGACGTGCTCTACCTCGGCTTCACCCTCGTGCTGGCGATGACCGGCCTGCTGCTGTTGCTGACGGGTCGTCTCGCCCTGCGCCCCCTGCTCGGGGCTGCGGTCCTGCTGCCGGCCACGTTGATCGGCTCCGGCGTCCTGCGGGCGCTCTGGGCGCTGAGGAAGTCCACGGGCATCGGCATGCGACGAGCGGTGTTCGCGTTCTCGAACTGGCTCTCGATGTCGTGGACCGTCTCGCTCGCCTGCCTGCAGGCCCTCGTCCGGTCCGAGGGGGTCTTTCTCCGGACGCCGAAGTGGCGAGGCAGCCACACCATCGGCGAGGCCCTGCGGGCCAGCCGGGCAGAGAGCCTGATCGCCGGCGCGCTGGTGACCCTCGGCGTGCTCGTGGCAGTAGTCCGCCGCTCCAGCCTGTTCCTCGCCTTCCTGTTCCTGTGGCAAGCCTGCGTCTACGCCTCCGCCCTCTTCATGGCGTGGTTGAACGTCCGGGCGGACCTGCCCGCGCAGCTCGAACGCCGCCAGCGGACGGAGGAGCGCCGGGAGCGGATCCGGCGCCTGGGCCCGGTGGTGGCCGGTGCGGCAACGGTCCTCGCCCTCGAGGGCATTGCCCTCGCGGTGCTGTTCGCCGGGGCACTCCACCCGGGCACCCAGACGCAGCAGCCCTTCACGATCCCGCACCGCAACCCCACCGACGCGGGGCCATGGAGTGCGCTCCGGCATCTCCCGCAGACCCTGCCCTCGCTCGTGCCCGCGGGCATGCCGGGGGTGGGGTCGGCGGACGCGCCCAGCCCCACGCCCACGTCCGGGTCCAGCCCTGCCCCCGGCGTCGTGGCGACCCCAACACCCGCTACCAGCGCTGCGCCGCGCACGAGTCCGACACCCCGCACGACGGCGACGGCCCCGACGCCGGTCTCGCCATCGCCGTCCGTCTCCGCGTCGGCTGCGCCCACCCCGACACCGACGGCCAGCCCTTCACGGTCACCGACGTCCACCGTGACGCCGACGGTGACCTCGTCCGCGACGACACCATGAGGTTGCCCGTCTGACGAAGCGCTCGTTGCCGCCGGTGAGCGGCGGCCGCGGCCGCCGGCAGCCGGCGCCCTGCCGGCACTGGCTGCTCGTGACGGTCGCCCTCGTGCTCGCGGCCGGCGCCGTCGCCTGCCGGGCCCGGCGAACGGCTTCGCCGGCGGACCGGGCCCGTGCCGCCTCGCAAGCCTTCCTGGGGGCGTACCTCGACGCCGGCGGCCGGGTCGTTCGTCGCGATCAAGGTGGCGACACGGTCAGCGAGGGTCAGGCGTACGCCATGCTCGTCGCCGCCGCCATCGGGGACCGGCAGCGCTTCGACCTGGCCTGGCAGTGGGCGAAGGCCAACCTCCAGCGTCCCGACGGACTCCTTTCCTGGCGCTGGGAGGGGGGCCGGGTAGTCGACGTCCAGCCGGCTTCGGACGCCGACCTCGATGCCGCCAGGGCGCTCCTCGTTGCGGCAGACCGCTTCGGGGTCGCCGGGTACCGCCACGAGGCGCTGCGCATCGCCGAAGGCATCCTGGGGGCCGAGACGGTCGACGCCGCAGGGCGGCCCTTGCTTGTCGCGGGACCGTGGGCCACCACGCCGCCCCGCTACGTCAACCCGAGCTACGTTTCGCCCGCGGGCTTCGCTGCCCTGCGCCGGGCATCCGGCCAGGGCCGGTGGGATTCGTTGGCAGCATCGGGCCGGGAGGTCCTGGGCCAGCTCACCGCGAGCGGTCCCGGGCTGCCTCCGGACTGGGCGGTGCTCGACGCCGGCGGCACGGTGCACCCCTCGCCGCCGCCGGGAGGCAACGGGGCTCCGGCGTACAGCTACGATGCCGCACGGACCTTCGTTCGCATGGCCGAGGACTGTTCCGGCGGCGGCAGGCAATGGGCCGGGCGGGCGTGGCCCTTCTTCAAGTCCAACGTGGGGACCGGTGCGGGCGGCCCGCTCGCCGCCACCTACGACCTTGGGGGCCATGCCCAGGGGAACGGATCCCACCCCGTTGCCTATGTGGCTGCTGCGGGGGCCGCCATTGGCGCTGGCGCCCACGCCGCCGGCCTCTCGCTGCTCGATCGCGCCGAGAGCGCCCAGGCCATGGCGCCCTCGTACTACGGCGCTGCCTGGGTGGCGCTGGGTCGCATCATGTTGACGACGCACTGGCTGGGAGGCTGCGCCGGATAGCGCAGGTCGTAACCTTCTCGTTGCTCTCAGGTACCGAAACGGTCGTCCTGAGCAACGAGAAGCAGTTGCGCTCAGGCGCCCCGTTGCCCACTCAGAAGAGGAGGTTCGCCGTGGACTTCACATTCGGCCCGAAGGTGCTGGCGCTCCAGGAGCGCCTGCTGCGGTTCATGGACGAGCACGTCTACCCGGCGGAGCCGGTCTACCGGAGTCAGGTCGAGGAGGCGGGCGACCCCTACGCCCACCCGCCCGTCATGGAAGACCTGAAGCGAACGGCGCGGGCGGCAGGGCTCTGGAACCTGTTCCTCCCGGATCCGCACTGGGGGGCAGGGCTCACGACGCTCGAGTACGCCCCCCTCGCGGAGATCAGCGGGCGCAGCCTCATCGCACCCGAGAGCCTCAACTGCTCGGCCCCCGATACGGGCAACATGGAGATCCTCGCAGAGCTCGGGACGCCCGAGCAGCAGGAACGATGGCTCAAGCCCTTGCTCGAAGGGGAGATCCGTTCCTGCTTCGCCATGACGGAGCCCGATGTGGCCAGTTCCGACGCGACCAACATCCAGACGAGGATCGAGCGCAGGGGCGGCCGGTACGTCGTCAGCGGCCGGAAATGGTGGATCTCCGGGGCGGCCAGCAAGCGCTGCAAGGTTGCGATCGTCATGGGGGTGACCGACCCGGACGGGCAGCCGCACCATCGCCACAGCATGGTCCTGGTGCCCATGGATGCCAAAGGCGTCACCGTGGTGCGTCCCCTGCCCGTCTTCGGCTACGAGCAGGACGGCGGGCACTGCGAGATCCTCTTCGAAGAGGTCGGCGTCCCGGCGGACAGCCTCCTCGGCGAGGAGGGGCGCGGCTTCGCCATCGCCCAGTCGAGGCTGGGGCCGGGGAGGATCCATCACTGCATGCGAGCCGTTGGCATGGCGGAGCGAGCCGTCGACCTCATGTGCCGGCGGGCGTTGTCCCGGGTGGCCTTCGGGAAGCGCCTCGCGGACCAGGGTGTGGTCCAGGACTGGATCGCCGAGTCCCGGATGGAGATCGAGCAGGCGCGCCTCATGGTGCTCAAGGCGGCCTGGCTGATGGACACCGCCGGCAAGGACAAGGCCCGGTTGGAGATCTCCGCCATCAAGGTGATTGCCGCCCGGGCCGCCATCCGCGTCATCGACCGGGCCATCCAGCTCCACGGTGGCGCCGGCGTGTCCGCCGACGTGCCGCTCGCCGAGATGTACGCGCATGCCAGGACCCTGCGGATCGTCGACGGGCCCGACGACGTGCACAAGATGCTGATCGCCCGGCGGGAGCTGGCGCGGTACGGGGCCGCCGGTTGAGGCTCCGGCGGCGGTCCTGATCCCTAGCGGGGCCTGGGGCGGCCTAGGGTGGTCTAGGGCCCAAGCTCGCCGGTCGCCGCCTGCAGCGCTCGTTGCGCCAGCGCCGGTACCGCCCGTTCGAGGCTGACGTACGCGGGATGGTCGGCCACGCCGGCCAGGTAGCGGCGGTAGGCGCCTTCCATGATGATGGCGATCTTCCACCCCGCCAGCGCCATGTACCAACGGATGTGCGCGGCGGGCCTGGCCGCCCGTTCGGCATAGCGCTCCAGCAGCTCTGCCCGGCGGAGAAAGCCATCGCGGCCGGTGACCGTCGCAACCGGCAGGCCGAAGTCGGCCTCGCCGCTCTCGAACCAGAAGTAGAGCAGCCAGCCCAGATCGGCGAGGGGGTCCCCCAGGGTCGACATCTCCCAGTCCACCACCGCCAGGATCCGCGGCGGAGACGTGCGGGACAGGATGACGTTGTCCAGCTTGTAGTCGCCGTGGAGGATCGTGGACGCACGCTGGGCGGGGAGGTGCTCGCCGAGCCACCGTCCGACCTCGTCGATCTCGGGGATGTCCCGCAAGCGCGCCCGGTCCCACAGCTCGCCCATCCGGCGGAGCTGGCGCTCGAGGTAGCCGTCGGGCTTGCCGAAGTCATCGAGGCCGACGGAGGCGGCGTCGATGGCATGGAGGGCCGCCAGCGTGTCGACCAGGTCCTCGGAGATGGCCCGGCGCGCCGGCGTCGTGCTCAGCACCTCCGGCAGCTCCGAGCGGACCACAGGACCCCAGACGGGCTCCATCAGGTAGAAGGGGGCACCGATGACCGAGGGATCCCGGCAGAGGGCCAGGGGGCGAGGGACCGGCACCTCGGCGCCGGCGTCCGAGAGGGCCCGCATCACGCGGTACTCGCGCGTGACGTCGTAGGCAGTCGGCGGAAGCTTGCCCCGGGGCGGCCGGCGCAGCACCACCTCCCATCCCTGTCCCCGAAGGGCGAACGTGAGGCAGGACAGCCCCTCGCCGAGACGCTCGACCTGAAAGGGCCCACCGAGGTCGGGAAGGGTTGCCTCGATGAAATGGCCGAGAGCGTCGACGTTGACCAGGTCCTGTTCGATCGGCACTCCCCCCAGTCTGTGACGACTAACCTCCAAGTCGAACATCATGGCACCCCGGAATGACGACCAGGAAGGAGCAAGGCTATGTCGCAGGAGGCGCTGTCTGACTTCGTTGAGGCGACCGCGACAAAGCTCGGCATCCCCGGCGTGGCCGCGGGCGTGTGGACGGACGGCCACGAGGTCTATGCCTGCCGCGGGGTGACGAGCATCGAGAACCCCCTTCCTGTCGACCACCACACGCTGTTCGTGCTCGGCTCCGTGACGAAGACGTTTACGGCGACCGCGATGATGCGCCTCGTCGCGGAGGGAAGGCTCGACCTCGACGCCCCAGTGCGCCGGTATGTGCCCGAGTTCACGCTCGCGGATGAGGGGGCCGCGGCGGAGATTACCGTGTTGAATCTCTTGAACCACACCGCGGGGCTGGACTGGAGGGTCGGCGTCGACACCGGTGAAGGGGACGACGCCCTGGCCCGTGAGGTGGCGCAGCTGGCCGAGTCGAAGCTGGTTGCGCAGCCTGGCACCCGGGCCTCCTACAGCCAGGCCGGCTACGACCTGGCCGGGCGGGTCATGGAGAAGGTGACGGGGCTGACGTACGAGCGGGCCGTCGCATCGCTCCTCCTGGAGCCTCTGGGGCTCTCGGACAGCCATTTCTCACGTGATGAGATCATGACCCGGCGGTTCTCCGTCGGGCACAACCCCGCCGAGGACGGGACGTTGTCCATCGCGAGACCGTGGAGGCACTGGCGCAGCGACAACCCGGGCGGGGGCCTCGCCTCCTCGGTGGCGGACCAGCTCCGTTGGGCCCGGTTCCATCTCGGCGACGGCCGCGCAGAAGGCGGCGCCCGCATCCTGCCCGCCGAGGTGCTGCATCGGATGAAGGAGCCGACGGTCGCGTTGCGGGGCAGCACCTTGGGCGACGCCATCGGCATCGGCTGGTTCCTGCGTCAGGTCGGCGACGTTCGCACGGTCGGGCACGGCGGGTCGGCGAACGGCCAATTCGCCGATCTGCTTACCGTGCCGGAACGGAACTTTGCTGTCGTCGCGCTCTCCAACGCCAGCCCGGACGGGACTGTCTGCAACCAGACGATCATCCGTTGGGCGCTGGAGACCTACGTGGGGGTGGTCGATCGGGACCCGGAGCCGCTCCCCTATGACGAGGCGCGGGCGGCAGAGATCGTCGGCAGCTACGAGAACGAGTACATGACGCTCACCATCGGCGCCGATGGGGCAGCGCTCAGGCTCGATGTCCGGATACGGCCCGAGATCCGTGCCGCAATGACGACCGCACCGCCCCCCGACCTCGCTCCGGCCGACATCGGCCTGCTCCCTGGCGACACCGACCAATACATCGTCACGAGCGGCGGTCTGAAGGGACAGACCGGCTTCTTCACACGCGACGAGAGCGGGGCCGTCGTAGGAGTCGACCTCGCTGGCCGCTTGTTCAGCAGGCTCCCGACAACCTCGCAGTAGGCGCCCAAGCCCGTAAACCGAGCAGTTTTGGAGAAGCCCCCGCTGCGGCGGCTCCCTAGAATGAGCGTCGTCCCCCATCAGATCTTGCAGAGAGGAGACCTGCAATGAAGGACACGCGGAAGTCCGCCAAGAGCACCACGATCGACAAGACGTCCGAGGGATGGACGGACGAAGAACGAGCCGCGATGAAGGAGCGCCACAAAGAGCTGAAGGCGTCCGCGCGCCGCGGCCCACGCGCGGCCCAGGCGGACGGGGAAAGCACCGTGCTCGCAAAGATCGCCGAGCTGCCGGAACCGGATCGCGCCATGGCCGAGCGGCTCCATGCTGTCATCAAAGCCAGCGTGCCAGCCCTCTCACCGAGACTCTGGTACGGCATGCCCGCCTATGCCAAGGACGGCAACGTCATCTGCTTCTTCCAAAGCGCGCAGAAGTTCAAGACGAGGTACGCGACGCTCGGCTTCAGCGACAAGGCGAACCTCGACGAAGGCACCATGTGGCCGACCAGCTACGCTCTGCCGGAGTTGACCGCTGCCGACGAGGCAAGGATCGGCGCGCTCGTGAAGAAAGCAGCGAGCTGAGGACTGAGCAAGCCGCTGGACCCCCGTGGCACTTGCGCCTGCGGCAAGTGTGGCGCTCTCAGCAGTCGAACACCGACCAGCAGATGTCGTTCCGCAACCGTTGGTCGTCGAGTACGAGTTCGCGAATCGCCTCCGGGAGCTGGTCGCGCTGCCACCGGCACTCGAGTCGGCCTGCGCTCTCGCCCTCCCCTTCCGGCGCGGCAGCACGTGCGGCCTTGATCGCATAGGCGGCGGCACCGAGCTCGTGCGCGGCGACGTGTGCGACGGCCGCGGCCTGGCCGGCAGCGTACGCGGCATGCCGTGCTGCCCCACTCAGGTCTCTGGCCGCGGCCATTGCATGGCCGGCCGCCGTGCGAGCCTCGGTCATGGTGATCTCCCCGCGCGCCCAGGCCCGCCCGAGTTCGATCGCGCGACGCGGTCGCGGGTCCTCGGGCTGAGCCGACTCGAAGAGGTCAAGGACGTGCTCCGCGCACGATGCCGCCCACAGGGCGAGGAGCTGGTGATCCGAATCGGTGAGGGTCCCACCGCGGCGGATCGTCACGAAACGAGGGTCGCGGTCTTTCGGGAGGATCACACCCAGCACCCCTTCTGCTCGCATCTGCCCAACGTCTGACACAAGCTTCAAAGTTTCACGCAGGTGGTTTCATCAACATTACCTGGCAGTGCTCCTATCTCGAGAGGTGGGACATCATGAAGGCGATCGTTCAGGACAGGTATGGCTCGGCCGACGTGCTGGAGTTCCGGGACATCGAGGACCCCGTGGTCGGCGAGAACGACGTGCTCGTCCGGGTGCATGCGGCAGGGTGCGGCCCGGACGTGTGGCACCTCATGACGGGGCTGCCGTACTTCG
>DASXNO010000002.1:0-17445 GCA_036495025.1 Actinomycetota bacterium
GCAGGTAGTAGCCGAAACCGGTGGGCGTCGCGCGCATCGTGGTCACCGGCTGGTTGAGCCGGATGCCGCCGGTCGACCCGAAGAACACCGCGTCGCCGAAGGCGAAGATGCCGCCGTCGGAGGCGACGAGCCAGTACCCCCGCCCCGTCGGGGTGGGGGCCATGCCGGCGATGGGCTGGTTGAGCCGGATGCTGCCGGTCGACACGAAGAACCCTGCGTCGCCGAAGGCGAAGATGCCGCCGTCGGAGGCGACGAGCCAGTAGCCCCGCCCCGTCGGGGTGGGGGCCATGCCGACGATGGGCTGGTTGAGCCGGATGCTGCCGGTCGACCCGAAGAACCCTGCATCGCCGAAGGCGAAGATGCCGCCGTCCGTGGCGACCATCCAGTAGCCCGACGCCGTGGCGGTCACCCCCGCACCGGTGCTGTGGGCGGCCACGCCCACCACCGGCTTGTTCAAACGCATGCCGCCGGTCGATCCCAGGAAGGAGGCGTCGCCGAACGAGAAGACCCCGCCGTCGGAGGCAACGAGCCAGTACCCCTGCCGGGAGGGCGTCGCCTCGATGCCGACGATGGGCTTCGCCAGCCTGATGGCGCCGGTCGAGCCGAAGAACTGGGCATTGCCGAACGAGAACACCCCGCCGTCGGCCCCGATGATCCAGTACCCCCCCGGGTACACGACCCGGAACCAGTTGGAGCGTAGGCCGAGCCGGGCTGCGACGTCGTCCCCCGTGGCGGTCGTCGCACCGGCGGTCCCCTGGATCTGGATCTGGGTCACCCGGCCCCCGAGGTCGCCCAGGCCGTTGCGCTGGGTCACCTGCAGCGTCACGAGGCTGCCGGACCCTGCGTAGGCGCTCTCCACCGTCGAGACCGGCACCGTCACGTCCCAGTTGTGGTACGGGTTGAGGGACACGGCATCGCCGTCGTCGGGGACGGCGGGGAACCGGCCGCCTGCGGTGTAGCCGCCGGTCGAGGAGGAGAACTCCGTGGAGACGACCTGGCCGCCGGTGACCCGGACCTCGCCCGCGGTCGCGTTGACTGCCGCCGTGGCCCGGGGGTCCTCGACATCGCGGAAGGAGCCCGAGGCGTCCTGGATGGCCCGGCCCCGGTACACCTGGCAGGAGTCGGTGTCGCAGACCTTGGCGTAGGCGTAGCGGTTCTGTGCGGCGGCGTAGGAGCGGGCAGCGACCGCCTGCGCCTTCAGCGCCTCGATGCCGGCGCCGCCGCCCAGGCTGCCCCATGAGGCAGGCGACTCCGACGGCACGACCCCGAGGAGGTAGTCCTCCATCCCGAGATCGTTGACCGTGCGCTGGTCCGGGCCGTTGCCCTGCCCCAGGGCATCGACCGCCCGGATCGACCCCCGCACCCACTGGGTCCCCCCCGCCGGCAGGCACACCTGGAGCAGCTCACTGCGGTCCATGCTGCTCGCCGGCGTGGGGGTCGCCGGGTTGAAGGTGACCGGTCCCGGGGTGGAGGCGGCGAGCGGCGTCCATGGACCCAGGCAGCCGGGTCCCGAGTCGACCTCGAACTGGTTGGGCCCGATGAGATGCGCCCGGAGGGCGGCGTAGCGGCCGGCACCGGCGTCAAGGGGGGTGGACAGGTGGGAGCGCTCCTGGACGACGATGGTGTCGTTGCCGTCAAGGCCGGTGAGCCGGACCGACATCGACGGCGCCGGGTTCGGACCGGACTGGGTGCCGCCGTAGAAGTGGTCGAGGATCTGCGAGTACTGCCAGCCCTGGAGGGCGTAGCCAAGGGCGCCGTACTGCCCCATGCCGCGGCCGTGGCCCCAGCCATGGCCCGCCAGCTCCACGGCCGGCGAGGGATAGGGCGAGGCGGCGGCCGGGACCAGCCGGCCGGGCGTGACGAGCCAGGCGGCGAAGGTCAGCGTGACAAGCATGAAGGCGGCGCTGGCTCTGGACACGGCGTCTATCCCCGGGCAGAGGAGGCAGGGTCGTCGAGCGTACCAGCCCGACCCCGAGTTTCCCCGGTTTTCGCCCCGGACGAGGAACCAGGGGGCGCCGAGGCGCTGGGAACGCCGGAGGGGGAGCGGGGCCGGACGGCCCCGGAAGAGAGCCCCCTCGCTGCCCTCCTCCCGTACCTCCGGCCCCTGTCACCCGTAAGAAACGCATCAGAGCACAAAAACCCCACACAATGGTCGATGAAGAATCGCGACAACTCGCTGCACCTCTCGGCGCCGGGCAAGGCGCGGACCCGCAACCGCTGGCCGTCTTGAATGGGCGACGTTTTGCGCGCCGAACTGGCCATCGGGGTCTCCCCAAATGTCCAGATGGTTCCGCGCGCCGATCGACAGAGGATGCGTGTGGCGTTTTCCTCCCCATTGCCCGGGCCTTCTCGCCGCCGCTCCCCCCAAACGGTCCGCCTCGGTGCCCCGAGCGGAGGAAGCGACCTTCATCCAACCATGAGCACCGATGCGGTCAGCATCGTGAACAAGCGTTCTTCCTGCCGCTCCCCCATATGGTTACGCAGCCCATTTGGGCGTGCAGGCCGCTGCAAAGTAACCATCCAGCATCGCAACAGAACGGTCGATAGTTGACCTAGTCGTCCCCCAGTAACCGGAAGGAACGGCATGCCCACCACCCGGCCCCGCCGAGTCCCGCGGACCGCGCCACCCGGTCCGAATTCGCGAGCCGTCGCCACGCCCGCTGCCAGCACACCACCGCGGTCTGCATCCGGCGCCTTGGGGGGCGCCTCGGGACGGGATTCCCTGAACCGGCGCGACCTCATCCTCGCCATCTCCCCCTTCGGATTGCCCGACGCGCGCGTGACCGCAGCCGCGGTACGGGCCGGCGCCCTCGGCGTCCTCGACCTCGGACGGGACCGTGACTCGGCAATCCGGGCCCTCGCCGACACCGTGCGCTGGGCGCGGGGTCCCTTCGGGGTTCGGGTGGGGGCGGGATGTCCCCTCCTGCCGTCCGACCTCCCCGACACGGTGGACACCGTGCTGCTCGCCCCCGATGCCCCGTGGGGGCTCGCGGACGGCGGCCCCCGCCGTCGCATCCTTCTCGAGGTCACCTCCCCCGAGGAGGTTCCCGGGCCCGGAAGCGGCGCCGACGGCCTCGTGGCGCGCGGGTCGGAGGGCGGCGGCCTCGCCGGAGAGCTCTCCACGTTCGTCCTGCTCCAGCGGCTGGTCGCCGGCCCCGGTGTGGGCCTGCCCGTGTGGGCGGCCGGCGGCATCGGCCTGCACACCGCCGCCGGAGCGATCGCCGGCGGGGCGACGGGCGTCGTCCTGGACGTCCAGCTTGCCCTGACGACCGAAGCCTCCGAGCGCCTCCCCGGCGACGTCGCCGCGGCCCTGCAGTCGATGGACGGCAGCGAGACGGTGGTGGCCGAAGGCCGCCGCGTCTACCGCCGGCCGGGTCCCGAGCTCACCGGGGGGCCGCTGCCCATCGGGCAGGACGGCGCCGTCGCGGCGGGGCTTGCCGCCCGCTACCGCACCGTGGGAGGGATCGTCCAGGCCGTCCGGTCGTCGATCCGCCAGCACCTGGTCGCCGCCGAGCTCTGCACCCCCCTGACCGTCGCCCAGGGACCCATGACCCGGGTGAGCGACCGCGTCGCCTTCGCGGGGGCGGTCGCCGCCGAGGGAGGTCTGCCGTTCCTGGCCCTGGCCCTCATGAGCGGCCCCGAGGTGGCCGTCCTTCTGGGAGAGGCGGCGGAGCAACTCGCCGGACAGCGGTGGGGCGTGGGCATCCTTGGCTTCGTCCCCCCCGAGCTGAGGGAGGCGCAGCTCGAGGCCGTCCGCTCGGTGCGGCCCCCGTTCGCGCTGATCGCGGGGGGCCACCCAACTCAGGCCGCCGCCCTGGAGGCGGAGGGCATCGCCACCTACCTCCACGTGCCGTCCCCGGGCCTGCTCGACCGCTTCCTGGCCGACGGCGCCCGAAGGTTCGTGTTCGAGGGGTCCGAATGCGGCGGCCACATCGGGCCGCGTGCCAGCTTCCCGCTCTGGGAGGCGCAGGTGGAGCACCTCCTCGCCTTCGGCGACGACCGGCGCAACAAGCTGGGCGGCCCCTCGTTCTACGCAGAACTGAACCTCCTGTTCGCCGGAGGCATCCACGACGAGCGGTCCGCGGCCATGGTCGCCGCGGTCGCGGCCCCGCTGGCCGAGCGCGGCGCCACCGTCGGGGTGCTGATGGGGACCGCGTACCTCTTCACGCGGGAGGCGGTCGAGGCAGGCGCCGTCCTGGAGGGGTTCCAGGCGGCCGCGGTCTCGTGCGACCGGACCGTGCTGCTCGAGACGTCGCCCGGCCACGTGACGCGCTGCGCCGACACCCCGTACGTCGCCGCCTTCACCGCCGCCCGGGACCGCCTGGCGGCGGCCGGCGCCAGCCCGCAGGAGATGTGGGCCGAGCTGGAGAAGCTCAACCTCGGACGCCTCCGGATCGCCAGCAAGGGGCTGCGCCGTGAGGAGGGGCGGCTGGTGGCGGTGACCGAAGACGAGCAGCGGGAGACCGGGATGTACATGCTCGGCCAGGTTGCGACCCTCCGCTCGGAGGTGACGTCGATCGCCGGCCTGCACCAGCAGGTGGGCAGCGGCGCCGCGAGCTTCCTCTCGGGCCGGGTCGCGGAGCTCGGGATCGGCGGCGAGATCGGGGAGGTCGCCCCGGCGGCGGTGACCCCCCTCGACATCGCCGTCGTGGGCATTGCCTGCGTCCTGCCCAACGCGGACGGCCTCGCCTCCTACTGGGCCAACATCCTCGCCGGCGCCGATGCGGTCACCGAGGTGCCTGCGGCGCGGTGGAACGCCGCCCGCTACTACGACGCCGACGCCTACCGCCACGGCGCGGGGCAGACCACGCCGTCCAAGTGGGGAGGGTTCATCCCGCCCGTGCCCTTCGACGCGCTCGCCTACGGCATCCCCCCGTCGTCGCTGTCGGCAATCGAACCGGTCCAGCTCCTCGCCCTCGAGGTCGCCAACCGGGCGCTGGCGGACGCCGGCTATGCCGACCGGCCGTTCGACCGGAGCCGGGCCTCCGTGGTGTTCGGGGCGGAAGGCGGCACGGACCTCGCCGCTGCCTACACGTTCCGGGCGCTGGCACCCTCGTACTTCGGCGACCTTCCTCCCGAGATCGGCCAGCACCTGCCGGCGCTCACGGAGGACTCGTTCCCCGGCGTGCTCGCCAACGTCATTGCCGGCCGCATCGCCAATCGCCTCGACCTCGGTGGCGTCAACTACACCGTCGACGCGGCGTGCGCGTCGTCGCTGGCGGCGCTCGACGTGGGCTGCAAGGAGCTGACGGCCGGCGGGAGCGATCTCGTGCTGTGCGGGGGAGCCGACCTGCACAACGGCATCTACGACTACCTGATGTTCGCCTCCGCCCGCGCCCTCTCCCCCAGCGGCCGCTGCCGCAGCTTCGACGCCGCCGCCGACGGGATCGCCCTCGGCGAAGGGGTCGTCTGCGTCGTCCTCAAGCGCCTGGCCGACGCCGAGCGCGACGGGGACCGCGTCTACGCGGTGGTCAAGGGAGTCGGCGGGTCGAGCGACGGCAGGTCGCTCGGTCTGACGGCACCCCGTCCCGAGGGTCAGCGACTGGCGCTGGAGCGGGCCTACCGCATGGCCGGGGTGTCCCCCGCGGCGGTCGGGTTGGTGGAGGCGCACGGGACGGGCACCGTCGTGGGCGACCGCACCGAGCTCGGGGTGCTCAGCGACGTCTTCACGGAGGCCGGGGCCCGGCCGGCGGCCTGCGGGCTCGGGTCCGTCAAGTCCCAGATCGGCCATACGAAGTGCGCGGCCGGGATCGCCGGCCTCGTCAAGGCCGCCTACGCCGTGCACACGGGCGTGCGACCGCCGACGGGGCGGATCCGGGTCCCGAACCCAGGCTGGGACGACACGACCAGCCCCTTCTTCTTCGATCAGCAGGGCCGGCCGTGGACCACGCCCCCGAGTGAGCGCTACGCCGGGGTCAGCGCCTTCGGCTTCGGCGGCACGAACTTCCACGCCGTGCTGAGCGGCTACGACGGCGACGCCGGGCCGGTGTTCGGTGTCGATGCATGGCCGGCGGAGCTGTTCTGCTTTCGCAGTGCCGACGGGCCCGCCGCAGTGGCGGCCATGGACAGGCTGGCGGCGGCGCTCGCCGCCAACGACGCCGCCGGCCGCCCCCTGCGGCTCCGTGACCTCGCAGCGGGCGTCGCCGCGAACCGCCCCAGCGCCCCCGTCCAGGTGGCCCTGGTCGCCGACAGCCTCGACGACCTGGCGCGCAAGCTGCCCCACGCCCGGCACCTGCGCAGCGATGCCCAGCTCGGCATCTTCGCCGCCGGCTCCTCTTCCCGGGGACCCGTAGCCTTCCTCTTCCCCGGCCAGGGCAGCCAGCGGCCAGGCATGCTCGCCGACCTCTTCGTGGCCTTCCCCCGCCTGCAGGGCCACCTCCGGGGCGCCGCCGAGCCGTACGCGGCGACGATGTTCCCCCCTGCGTCCTTCACGCCCGAGGGCCTGGCCGCCCAGCGCGAGGCGATCACCGACACCCGCGTCGCCCAGCCGGCGATGGGCATCGCCGGCAGCGCCATGGCGGACCTCCTGGGATGGCTCGGCGTCCGCCCCGACATGGCAGGCGGCCACAGCTACGGGGAGATCGTCGCGCTGGCATCCGCCGGCGCCCTCCGCCAGGAAGACCTGCTGGTGCTCGGCCAGCACCGGGCCGCGGTGATCCTCGCCGCGGCGGGTGACGACCCGGGGGCCATGGCCGCCGTCACCGCCGATGCCCCCACCGTGCGCCGCGCCCTGGCCGCCGCCCCCGCGGGCGTGGCGGCCGCCGTCGCAGCCGTGGTCATCGCCAACTACAACGCACCCGACCAGGTGGTGATCTCCGGTCCGAGCGACGGGATCGCCGCCGCAGTCAAGACGATGGAGAGCCAGGGCCTGGCCGCCCGCCCGATCGCCGTCGCGTGCGCCTTCCACAGCCCGGTGGTCGCCACCGCGGCCGGCGCCTTCGCCCACCTCCTCGAGGGCCACGAGCTCACGACGCCGTCGTATCCGGTGTGGTCGAACATGACGGCGGCCCCGTACCCCGACGAGCCCGCCGAGATGCGGCAGTTGCTGGCCGGGCAGGTGGCCAACCCCGTCCGCTTCGTCGAGCAGGTCGAGGCGATGTACGCCGCAGGGGCGAGGGTCTTCGTCGAGGCCGGGCCCGGGCGGGTCCTCACCGGGCTCGTCGGCAGGATCCTCGGGGACCGGCCGCACACCGCGGTCGCCTGTGACGCCCAGGGCGAACCGGGCCTCCGTCGCCTCATGCTGGCGCTGGCCGAGCTGGCCGCGGCGGGCGTGCCGGTCGACGTCGCCCGGCTGTTCCGCGGCCGCCGGCTCACCGCTGCCCTCGACGTCCCGGCCCGGCCCGGCTGGATCGTCGACGGCCACACGGTCCGGACCTCGGCGGGCAGCCTCCTGCCGGGCAGCCTCCACCCGACCGGCGACCTGCTCATCCCGATCGGGGATCACGCCGACCCCGCTCCTGGGGGCGTTGCCGCTCCGAACGGAGCGGCGCCAGCCGGCCACGTGCCCGCCGCTCCCGCCCTCCCCGCCCGGCCTGCGGCGACGCAGCAGCACGAGGCAGTCGTCCTCGAGTTCCTGCGATCCACCAGGGAGATGGTCGCCGCCCAGAAGGAGGTCATGCTCGGCCTCCTCGGGACCTCGGTGCCTCCCGACGGCATCGCTGGCAGCGTGAGCAACGGCAACGGGTTCAGGCAGGCCGCGCCGGCGGGGACCGCACGGGCGGGCAGCCCGGTGGCGCCGGTCCCGGCCCTCGTGGCAGAGCCTGCCCCCGTGCCAGAGCCTCTCCCCGTCCCGGAGCCCGCGCCGGCTGCAACGCCCACCGCGGCGCCGCTGGGTGCGGATGGCCTCCTCGACGTGATCCTCGGGATCGTCGGTCAGCGCACCGGCTACCCGCTGGAGATGCTCGGGGCCGAGATGGACCTGGAGGCCGACCTCTCGATCGACTCCATCAAGCGGACCGAGATCATCATGGAGCTGGCCGAACACCTGCGGCTCGCCCGGGACGGCGTTGCCGTCGCCGATGGCATCGTCGAGCAGCTGGCCCGGCTGAAGACCATCGGCGCCATCGTCGCCTGGATCGTCGAGCACGTCAGCATCACCGCAGGGGCCGCCCCACCGGCGGCTGCGCCGGCGCCACGCTCCACCGCCACGGGCACGCCTGCCGCCACTGCGGGCCCGGCCGAACCCACCGCAGTCGGGGGCACGCACCGGTACGTGATCGAGCAGGCCCCCGCCCCCGGGCCCACAGACCCCGCCGACATCGCCGGCAAGCGCTTCGTCGTCGTCGACGAGGGCGAGGGGATCGGAGCCGCCACGGCGGCAGCCCTGCGCGCCCGGGGCGCCGATGCCCTGCTGCTCGCTCCTCACCACGTGCTGGAGTCCTCGTGTGCCGCGGTGGACGGTCTCGTCCATGTGGCGGCCCTCCGCCCCGGTCAGGACCCGATCCTCCCCGAGGCGTTCGCCGCGATCCGTGCCGCCGTGGTCGGCGGCGCCGGTCACCTCCTCGTGGCCATCGGGTCCGAGGACCCCGTTCCCGGCCTGGGCGTGGCCGGCCTCGTGCGGACCATCGCTCGCGAGTACCCCGAGGTCAGCGTTCGGGCCGTCGAGGTCGACACGAGCCAGAGGCCGGCGCACGTCGCCGAGCAACTCGCGGGCGAGCTCGCCGCGTCGGGAGAGCCCTTCGTCAGCTACCGCCGCACCGCGCGCCGGTCGCGGCGGGTCGTCGAGTCACCCCTCGCTGCCGCGGCCCGTTCCGGCGCCATGCTCGGCGCGGTTAAGGAGATCGGCATCGGTCCCGACTCCGTGGTGGTCCTGACCGGCGGCGGCCGTGGCATCACCGCCACCTGCGCCATCGCCCTGGCCCGCGCCTCCGGGTGCCACATCGAGATCATCGGCAGGACGCCGTCGCCCGAGCGCCCCGAGCACCCCGACGTGGCCGCGGCGCTCGACCGGCCCTCGCTGCGTCAGGCGCTGCTGGCCCAGGGCATCGGAACGCCGGCCGAGGTGGAGGCGGCGATGCGGCGGGTCCTCGCCACCCGGGAGGTCCGGGCCACGCTCGAGACCCTGCTGCCCCTGTGCGCCTCCGTGCGCTACCACTGCGTCGACGTCTGCGATCCGGAGGCAGTCCACCGGGTCATCGCGCAGATCGACGACCGCTGGGAGCGCATCGACGGCGTGATCCACGGTGCCGGCGTGCTCGAGGACAAGATGCTGGTGGACAAGACGCCGGAGAGCTTCGCGCGGGTCTTCCGGACCAAGGTGGACGGTGCCCGCGCGCTGCTCGCCGCGCTGGAGGGCCGCCCGGAGCTGCGCTTCCTGGCGCTGTTCGGGAGCGTCTCGGGCGTCTTCGGCAACCCCGGGCAGGTCGACTACTCGGCGGCCAACGACGCCCTCGACGGCCTGGCCCGGCAGTGGAACGGCCGGCTGGCCGGGCGCGTGGTGTCGATCGACTGGGGGCCCTGGGCCTCCGCCGGCGGGGGCATGGTGTCGCCCGAGCTGGAACGCGAGTACGCCCGCCGGGGCATCTCGATGATCGCTCCCGAGGATGGCGTCGCCGCGCTGTTCGGCGAGCTCGCCTGGGGTGACCACGACACCGCCCAGGCGGTCTACATGGCAGGCGGCCCGGACTCGGCAGCCGCCTTCGCCGGCGGCGAGGTGGCCGCGGCGGTACCACTGCAGCCCCGTCCCGCGCCCGCCCGGCCCACGGCGCCCCCCGAGGCTTCCGCCTCCCCCGGAGCCACAGCCGAGACGACGCTGCGGCTTGCCGGGACGTCGCCGGCCGAGCTGCTCGCGGCCCTGGATCGCCACGCGCTCGAGCCAACGGCAACGCCGGCCGAGCCCGCCGAAGGGGCGTGCCGCCTGGCGATCGTCGATCCGACGCCGGAGCGCCTGGCCCTTGCCCGCAAGGTCATCCGGCGCGGGTCGCCGTGGCGAGGGCGCAACGACGTATGGTTCACGAACCGCCCCCTCCTGGCCGATGGGCGGATCGCGTTCCTCTTCCCCGGGTTCGAACCTGAGCCGCTCGGCGACGTCGTCGACGTCGCCGAGCACTTCGGTCTCCCGCGGCCGTCGATCGCGGGGACCGGTGAGCTCGTCGACCAGGCGGCCGACATCGTCGCGGTGGGACGCCTCCTGGCCGTGGCCCTCGAACGCCTCGGGATCACCCCCGACCTGCTCGCCGGTCACAGCCTGGGGGAGTGGACGGCGATGATCGTCTCGGGCATGTGGCGGCCGGAGAACGCCGATGATCTGCACCGCCTGTTCCGAATCGGCAGGACGGAGCTGCCCGACACCGCGTACGCCGCCCTCGCCTGCAGCGCCGAGCAGGCCGCTGCGGCCGTCGGAACACTGCAGGGCGTCGTGGTCTCCCATGACAACTGCCCCCACCAGTCGGTCGTGTGCGGGCCCCCGGAGCAGGTCGATGCCCTGCTCGCGACGCTCCGCCAGCGCGGCGTCCTCGGGCAGGTCGTCCCCTTCCGCTCCGGGTTCCATTCGCCGATGATGGCGGACTTCGTCGAGGGGAACCGCCCCGCCTTCGACGCTCTCTCGCTCCGGCAACCCTCGCTCCCGGTCTGGTCGGCCACCAGCGTCGCCCCGTACCCCGACGACCCGGCAGCGGTCCGGGACCTGGTGCTCCGGCACCTCCTGGAGCCGGTGCGGTTCCGGGAGCTCGTCGAGGCGCTGTACCGCGACGGCGTCCGTGCGTTCGTCCAGGTCGGAACGGGCAGCCTGACGGGATTCGTGCAGGACACGCTGGGGGCGCGCGATCACCTCGCCGTCGCCGCCCTCTCCAACCAGCACAGCGGGCTCGCCCAGCTCGACCGGGTCACAGCGGCCCTGTGGGTGGAGGGCATCCGGCCCCGGCTGCCGCTGCCACCCGGCGGCGGCAGCAGTTCCTTCCCCTCCGTCCGAGCGGCCACCGCGACGTTGACCCGTGAGGAGGTCTCCGTCGACGTCCAGACGCTGGCGCCGCTTGGCGCGGCTCCGCCCCGCACGGCGCCCCTCAAGGCGCCGGTGCCGGATGCCACGGTGGTGCGCACCCCCCGGGTCTTCTCCCTCGACACGATGCCCGAGCTGATCGACCACTGCCTGGTCCCGCAGGCCCCGGGATGGCCGGACGTCACGGACGCCTTCCCCGTGGTGCCGATGACGACACTGCTCGACGTGATGGCCGAGGCTGCCGTCGCCCGCTTTCCCACCCGCACCGTCGTGGGGTTCCGGGGGGTCCGGGCCCTCCGGTGGCTGGCGGTGGCTCCCCCGGTCACGGCAGTCGTCGAGACCCACGAGGAGGCCGACGGCTACGTCCGGGTGAAGATCGAGGGCTACGCCGAAGGGCTCGTGCGCCTCGCCGACGCCTTTCCGGAGGCCCCGCTCCCCGCGGGGTGGATGCTGACGGGCGCGCGGACCCCCGTCGTCGATGCCGTGGCGCTCTACGAGGACGGCTGGATGTTCCACGGCCCCCGCTTCGCCGGGGTGGCCGAGATCACCGGGTACGGCGACGACGGCATCCGTGGTGTCATCGAGACGCTCCCCGCCTCGGGCGCCCTGCTCGACTGTGCGGGCCAGCTCGCCGGCCACTGGGCCCAGGTGTCCGCCATCGTCGACCGGAGCGCCTTTCCGACCAACATCGAGACGGTCAGCCTCTTCGGCCCCCATCCCGTTGCCGGAACGCGGATCGCTTGCGACGTGACCATCCGGGCCTTCAGTGCCGAGACGCTGCGCTGCGACCTCGAGCTCCGGACCCCCGACGGGGCGGTCTGGGCACGGATCGACGGCTGGACATGCCGGCGATTCGCCAGCGACGGCGTGGCCTTTCCCGCGCTGCACACCGAGCCATCCCGGGCGGCCATCGGGCAGGCGCAGCCCGGCGGATGGTGCCTCGTGACCGACCGCTGGCCGGACCACGCCTCGCAGGAGGTCGTCATGCGGCGGTACCTCAACGCCGCCGAGCGGGCCGAATACGAAGGCCACAACCCCCGCGCCCGCCGGGCCTGGCTGCTGGGTCGCATCGCAGCGAAGGACGCGGCGCGCCACCTCCTGTGGAGCCGGGACCACGGACCGCTATTCCCGGCCGAGATCTCGGTGGGCAACGACGCCGAGGGCCGGCCGTGGCTGCGGGGGCCGGCCGGAGGTGCGATGGGGGTCTCCATTGCCCACACCGCCGGCTATGGCGTGGCCGTCGCCACGTTGCCGGACAGCCGTCGCGTCGGCATCGACGTCGAGGCGATCGGCGCCGTGACCGAGGCGATCGCGGCCGCCTCGTTCACGCGCGAGGAGCTTGCCCTCATCGATGGGCGCAGCGGGGGCCGCCGGGCATGGCTGACCCGTTGCTGGTGCGCCAAGGAGGCGGTCGCCAAGGCCGAGGGCACCGGCCTTGCGGGACGGCCCCACGACTTCGTCGTCACGGAGATCAGCGGCGAAACCCTCACGGTCACCGCCCATGGCCGGACTTACCGACTTGCAACCTGCATCCTCGACGGAAGCCACGTCGTGGCCTGGACGGCCACGTCGACGACAGCACTGGAGGCAGCCCCATGAGCATCACCCCCGCAGTCGAGCTCGACGCCATCATCGACGACATCACCGCCATCCTCGTCGAGGTCATCGGTGACGAGTTCCTCCTCGACGTCGAGGTCACGATGGCAACCACCTTCAGTCACGACCTCGAGCTGGAGAGCATCGAGTTCGTCGCCATGGCGGAGAAGCTGCAGGAGCATTACGCCGGGCGCGTGGACCTCACGGCGTTTCTCGCCGGGCTTGAGATCGACGAGATCCTGGCCCTCAGCGTCGGCCAGCTCGCCGGGCACGTCGCCCGGTCGCTGCAGGAGTAGGGGCGGCCCGTGGCCGACGTCGCCGCCAACGGCATCACGTTCCATCTCCAGCGGCTTCGCCGCCAGCCCTCCGACCGGGCTCCCGATGCCGGAGGGCCGGTGGTCGTGTTCCTCCACGGGCTGGTAGTCGACAACCTGTCGAGCCTCTACTACAGCCTGGCCAACCCAGTGGCGCAGGTCGGCGCCGATGCCATCCTCTACGACCAGCGAGGGCACGGGCTGTCGGAGCGGCCCCCCTCCGGGTACCGCATCGAGGACTCGGTGGCCGATCTGGGAAGACTGCTCGACAGCCTGGAGGTTGCCGGGCCCGTCCACCTCGTCGGCCACAGCTACGGGGCCTCCGTCGCTCTCCGCGCGGCGCTCGCCCAGCCGGAACGGTTCGCAAGCCTCGTCTTGGTGGAGCCGCACTGCGCCGAGTCCCACGACGGTGGGGACTGGGTGGAAGACGTGGCCGACATGCTCACGGCCGCCGCGCTCTCGCTCGAGCACAACCCGGTCGGCAGCAACCTCTCAGCCTCGGAACGACGCAAGTTCCGAGGCGTGCAGGCGACCGACTCGTTCCTGAACGCCACCAGCCTGATCGAGGACATCGCCTCCTCGCCACCGTTCACCGACGAGGAGCTGAGCGCCCTTCAGCTGCCCGTCCTGGCCATCTACGGCGAGTACACGGACCTGGCGTCGTCGGCCCGCAAGCTCGCAGCCTGCATCCCTCACTGCCGGCTGGAGGTCCTCCCGGGTCTCGGGCACTCGGTGCTGCGGGATGCCCGCGACGTGGTGCTCGGCATGGTCGAGAGGTGGCTGGCCGGGTTCTCCAAGGGCGGCGTCGGGGAGGGTGGGCAATGAGCCGCTTCCTCATCGTCGTGCCCCCACTCGCTGGCCATGTCAACCCCACGGTCGCCGTTGGCCGGGAGCTGCAGCGGCGCGGGCACGAGGTGGCATGGGCGGGTCATCCCGAGCTCGTGGCGCCGCTGCTGCCGGCAGACTGCCGGCTGTGGCCGGCAGGTGGCGGCTTCTCCGCCGAGGACATGGCAGGGGCCCGGGCGCGCTGGCTCAACCTCCGGGCCTTTGCCGCCCTGGCAGCCCTGTGGGACGAGGTGTTGATCCCGCTCGGCGCTGCGATGGTCGGTGGCGTCGAGGCAGCGGTCGATGCCTTCGGCCCGGACGTCGTCGTCGCCGACCAGCAGGCCCTGGCGGGGGCGGTGGTCGCCCGGAGGCGAGGCCTGCGGTGGGCGACATCGGCGAGCACGTTCACCGAGCTCACCCGCCCGTACGCCTCGATGCCCAAGGTCGAGGCCTGGGTGGAGGAGCGGCTGAAGTCATTCCAGGACTCGCACGGTGTCGGGGGCGGCGACCTGCGCTTCTCCGACCACCTCGTGATCAGCTACACCGTTCCGGAGCTGGCCGGGCCGGTCCAGGTTCCCTGCAGCCCCGCGTTCGTCGGCCCCGCCCTCGGGGACCGGCCGCCGGCGGCGCCGTTCCCGTGGGATTGGCTGGATCCCGCCCGGCAGCTCGTGGTTGTCTCCCTCGGGACGCACAACCAGGAGGCGGGCGCACGCCTCTACCGGGTGCTGGTCGAGGCTGCCGGCTCGATCCTGCGTGGGCGCTCTGCCCCGAGTGGGCGCCTCGAGCGGCGCTCGGGGCTCCAGATGGTCCTCGTCGCACCACCAGCGATGGTGGGGCCGGTGCCGGAGCACATCCTGGTCCGCCCCTCCGTCCCGCAGCTCGAGCTGCTGGCCCGATGCTCGGCTGTCGTCACCCACGGCGGGGTGAACACGGTGAACGAGTGTCTGTGGGAGGGGGTTCCGATGGTGCTGGCCCCGATCCGCGACGACCAGCCGATCGTCGCGGGGAGGGTTGCCGCTGTCGGGGCCGGGATCCAGGTCCGGTTCGGCCGGGTACAGCCGGCAGAGATGGCAGTGGCACTGCGCACCGTCCTCGACGACCCCGCCTACCGGGCGGCTGCCCGCCGCATCGGGGCTTCCTTCGCCCTCGCCGGTGGTGCCCCCACCGCCGCGGACCTCCTCGAGAAGCTGACATGACGCAGTCGGGAGGGACACCTCCGTCCGGGACGCCACCCGAGGACGCGCTCGACCTGGTCCTGCGCCTGGTGCGGTACCTCTTCGGGCGCGCCTTCAAGGAGGAAGCGACGGCGACGTGGTCGGCCCCGGGGCCGGTTGTCCTGCTCGGCGCAGCGCCGGGCGGACCCGCCCTGGCCGTCGTCACCCGCTGGGGCGCCAAGGTCGCCGGCCGCCTCCGTGCCGATGGCCGGCTCCAGGTCTGTGCAGTCCACGACTCGGACGACGACATGGTGGTCAACCTGGCGACGCAGGAGGCCGAAGCCGCCCCGCCGTGGTCGGCCGGGATCCCCGAGCTTGCCTACTCGCTGCTCAGCCCGGAGTTCGGGGGCGCCTCCCTGTTGGCCTTCATGGACGTCCCCGACGAGTCCGGGATCCTGGCCGGAGCTGCCCTGCACACCGCCCTTGCCCTCGCGCTCGCAGACCTGTCCGGGTCGCAGGAGTCGGAGCTCCACAGGAGAGCGGAGCTTAAAGTGGATCCCGCTGCGTTGCTCGCAGCACTGGGCGGGCAGGGCGAGACCGCCGCGGCGTACGCCGCCTCCCTCTTGGGCCGCCACGGGTACGCGATCCTGCTCACCCCCGGACGCGGGGCCGCCCGGCACGTCGCCTTCGACCCCACCGCCGCAGGACTCAGGCTCGTCCTCATGTCGGCCAGGCCCGACGCGGGGGCACCACCCCGGCAGCGCTGGGCCGCGGACCCCTCCGACGACGCCCGTGCCGGCGCGGCCGCCGCCGCGATCGCCGCTCAGGACTGGCCCCGGCTCGGGACCCTCCTGACCGCCGCGCACCGCGCCGGCCTCGGGTTGCGCGACCCGGTCGACGCCGACCTCCTCGTCGACAGCGCCCTCGCAACGGGGGCACTGGGGGGCCGTGCGACGTCCTCGACGACGGCCTTCGCCCTGGTCCCGGTACGATCGCTCCGGGACCTGCGCGCCGCCGCCCGCCACGCCTTCGCCGAGCGGGGCCGTTCCGCGCCGAGATTCCTTACGACCGGCGCGCTCCCGCCGCCGGCAGAAGGGTCGGACAGCCTGCTGGCGGGCTGATGAGGCTGCCGGACCTGGACGTTCGTCGTCGATCGCGCGTGTACACGCGATCGCGGACTATCCTCCTGACACACCGAGGGTGGCGAAGAGGAAGGCGTAGACGTCCGTCCACGTCTCCACGGCGCTGCTGACCTTGTCGGCGCCCCCGTGGCCCGCATTGGCCTCGATGCGCAGGAGGACCGGCGTCCGGCCCCCGCCGGCATCCTGGAGGGCCGCCGCCATCTTGCGGGCATGCAGCGGATCGACCCGGTCGTCGGAGTCCGAGGAGACGAACAGCACCGGGGGATAGCTGGTGCCGGCCCGGACCCGATGGTAGGGAGAGTAGGCGTACAGCCACTCGAAGGCATCGGCATCCTCGGGAGATCCGTACTCGGAGATCCAGGTGCGGCCGGCGCCGAAGCGGTGGTACCGGAGCATGTCCAGCAGGGGGTCGGCGCAGACGACCGCCGCGAACAGCTCCGGCCGCTGGGTGAGGGCGGCGCCGACCAGCAGGCCTCCGTTGGAGCCACCCTGGATGGCGAGCCGCCGGGGTGCGGTGTAGCCCTCGGCGACGAGGTACTCGGCACCCGCGATGAAGTCGTCGAAGCTGTTCTGCTTGTGGCACCGGGCCCCGGCCCGGTGCCACTCCTCCCCGTACTCGCCGCCACCCCGCACGCTGGCCACGGCGACGGCGCCCCCCGCCTCCAGCCACGGGTACAGGGTGGGGTCGAACACGGGCTCCATGCTGACCCCGAAGCCGCCATACCCCGTCAGGAGGAACGGCGTAGCCCCGTCCCGGGCGATGTCGGTGCGGTGGACGAGGAACATCGGAATGAGCGTGCCGTCCTTCGACGGGTAGCGGACCTGCTCGAGGGTGAACGGCGAGGGGTCGACCGGCCGTGGCACCTTCGACCAGACGCTCGCCTCCCCTGTCTCGACCGAGAACCGGTAGACCTCGGGCGGATGGAGGAAGGAGCTGAACTCCACGTAGGCCTCGTCCTGGTCGGCTGCCCCCACGACGCCGCTGACCCGGCCGATCGAGGGCAGAGCGATCGTGTGGACGACAGCTCCGTCGAGGCTGCGGACCTCGATGGTGCCGACCGCATTGCGCACGTAGGTGAGAACGAGGTGGCCGCCGGCCAGCGTAGCCCCCCTGAGCACGGCCTCGGGGTCCTCCGCGACAATCTCCTCCCAATCGCCGGGGCAAGCCCCGGGGCAAGCCGGGTCGACCCGCAGCACACGCCCTCGGGGGGCGTCCAGGTTGGTCACGACGACGAATCGGTCGGCCCATGCCTGCACGAAGAAGTTCGCCTCGATGCCCTCGACGAGGGTCAGCCACGGCGACTCGGGGCAGCGCAGATCGCGGTAGTACACGTCGTCGCCGGAGAAGGTGCTGACCGAGGCAACCAGCCAGTGCCCGTCACGGGACAACCAGACGCTGTGGAAGGTCTCCGGGTTGCCGGTCCGCTCCCGCACCACGGGGTCGCGGCTCGGGTCGCATCCCACGGCATGGAAGCGGA
>DASXNO010000003.1:0-17823 GCA_036495025.1 Actinomycetota bacterium
GCCATCGTCACGCCCAGCGGCGCGGGCTACTGGCTGGTGGCGAGGGACGGCGGCATCTTCGGCTTCGGCGACGGCGCCTTCTTCGGCTCGACGGGATCGATCCACCTCAACCAGCCGATCGTGGCCGCGCTGCCCCGGTAGAGGCGGCAGGCGATCCAGTAGGCTCGCAGGCGACGGAACTCCATCGAGGAGGTGCACCCCGTGTTCGAGGGATGGCCCGAGGAGGCCCTCGAATTCTTCGAGGGCCTGGAGGCCGACAACTCCAAGACCTACTGGCAGCGACACAAGGCCACGTATGAGCAGGCGGTCCTCGCTCCCATGGAGGCCCTCCTCGACGAGCTCCGGCCGGACTGGGGTGCGTCCCGAGTCATGCGGCCCTACCGGGATATTCGCTTCAGCGCCGACAAGTCCCCCTATAAGACGTTCATCGCGGCGAGGGTCGGCCCTGGGTACGTGCATCTCGGTTCAAAGGCGCTCGGGGCAGGCATGGGCGTCTGGGAGGTTGCCCCCGACCAGCTCGAGCGCTACCGGCAGGGCGTGGACGAGGCGGCGTCGGGCGAGCAGCTGAGCTCGATTGTCGAGGGGATCCGTGCGGCGGGCGCCGGTGTCACGGCCCATGGGTCGCTCAAGACGGCGCCCAAGGGCTATCCGAAGGACCACCCCCGGGTTGAGTTCCTCCGCCTCAAGGGCTTGGCGGCCTGGAAGGAGTGGCCCGCCGGCCCGTGGTTGGGGACGCCCGAGGCGCTGGAGCGGGTTCGTGGGTTCCTCAGGGATGCAGCGCCACTGAACGAGTGGCTGGAGAAGTATGTCGGCCCCTCGACGCTGCCGGCCCCACGACGGTAGCCGCACGAGGCGCCCCGAACTTGGAAGCTGACGAGACCCCGGTCGTGGCAGACCTCCTCGAGCGCCTGCGCGCCCGGGTCGAGGAGCGGCGCGCCGCCGGCGCCTACCCGCCCGGGCTGGAGCATGACCTCGATGTCCACTTCCGCCACATCGTCGAGCACCGGCCCGTGCGCAACCTTGACGCCCTGCACAAGGCGATGGCCACGTTCGAGGAGGGTCTGCGCTTCGACGCCGCCATGATCCCCACCGGCTCGCGGGTTCCCGGGGGCCAGGTGCTGCACCAGGCGGCCGCCAAGCTCGTGACCCGGCAGACGGACTGGGTCGTGCAGCAGCTCCGGGAGTTCGCCGAAGCGGTGCGGGTGATGCTCTGGACGATGATCGCCACCCTCGACGACCCGACGCATGTCCACGCCGAGCTCACCGCCCAGATCGACGCCATCCTGGACCGTCTCGCCTACTACGAGCGGTCGCCGGCCGACGCCCCCATGCTGGGCTCGATCGTGCGCCGGCTGGAGGAGCTGGAGGCCGCAGAGGCCCGGCGCCAGCTCCGCCCCTGGTACCGGTCGGAGCATCTCGCCGAGGAGCTCCAGGGTAGCCGGGGCGAGGTCCTGGCGGCCTACCGGCCAGTGGCGGAACGCTTCGCCGGGTCCGCACCCGTCGCCGACCTCGGATGCGGTCGCGGCGAGCTCCTCGAGGCGCTGGGGGATCTGGGCGTGGAGGCCGTCGGCGTCGAAGCCGACGCCGAGCTGGTGAAGGCGGCGGCGGGTCGCGGCGTGAAGGTGGACCATGACGATGCGATCCGTTGGCTGGCAGCCACCGCTCCGGAGTCCCTGGGCGGCATCGCGCTGCTCGCCGTCGCGCAGTCCCTGAGCGCCCAGGAACTGCTCGACGTGGTGGCTCTTGCGGCGGAGAAGCTGCGCCCGGGCGGGACGATGGTCGTCACCGAGGGCCCCGGCGAGCGGGACCCGAGCTACCAGCGGCGGGTCCACCCGGCGTACCTCGCCTTCGTCTTCCGGGAGGCCGGGTTTGCCGACGTGGCGGTCGACGCCGGTACCGTCGTCGCCACCCGTTGAGCGCCGCCAGCCGTGGGACCTGGAGGTTAGTCGCCCATCGCGCGTATGCGCGCGTTCGCGGACTATCTTCGCGGGGGGCCGGGTAGATGCGCATCCTGTTCGTGGTGCAGCGCTACGGCGCCCAGGTGCCGGGGGGTGCGGAGCTTGCCACCAGGGAATTCGCCACGCGCCTCGCCCTCCGGGGCCACGCCACCGAGGTGCTGACGAGCTGCGCCGTCAGCTACGTCGACTGGGCCAACGCCTACCCGCCGGGCACCGAGGAGCTGGACGGCGTCCTCGTCCACCGCCTGCCGGTCTCGGAGCCCCGTGAGGACCGGATCTTCGGCCCGATGCACGCCCGGGTTCCGTTCGGCCGGCACCGGGTACCGCCGTTCATGCAACGGGACTGGATGCGGGTGCAGGGACCGAATCTGCCAGGCCTGACCCCGTGGCTGCGGGAGCACGCCCCCTCCTACGACCGCATCGTGTTCTTCACCTACCTGTACTTCACGGCCTCTGCCGGGCTGCCGGCCGCCGCCGGCATGGTACCGACCGTTCTGCACCCGACCGCCCACGACGAGCCGCCGCTGTACCTCTCCCTCTTCGACCTCACCTACCGCCTCCCGTCCGCGCTGGCGTTCCTGACGGAGGAGGAGGCGGAGCTGGTGGGCAAGCGCTTCCACGTCCGGCTGCCCTCGACGGTGACCGGGCTCGGTGTCGAGCTGGACGTCGCCGCCTCCGCGGAGGACATCGCGGAGTTTCGCGCCGGCGTCGCCGGCCTCGGGGCGCGGCCCTATCTCGTCTACGTGGGCCGGGTGGACCCGGGGAAGGGCTCCGTCGAGCTGTTTGACTTCTTCACCGCCTACAAGCGGCGCAATCCCTCGGACCTGGCGCTTGTCGTCGTCGGGGACCCCGTCGAACCCATGCCGCCGCACCCGGACATCTTCATCACCGGCTTCGTCGCGGAGCCCACGAAACGGGCGGCGATGGGCGCAGCGCTGGCCCTGGTCCAGCCCTCGTACTTCGAGAGCTTCTCGTTGGTGCTCGTGGAGGCGTGGGCACTGGGCAAGCCGGCGCTGGTCCAGGGTCGTTGCGACGTCCTCGACGGGCACGCCCGCCGCAGCGGCGGTGGCATCCCGTACCGCGGCTTTGCCGAGTTCGAGGCGGCGCTCGATCTGGTGCGGTCGGACCCGGCCCTGGCCGGGGCCCTCGGCAGGGCGGGCCGCCGCTACGTGGAGCGGCGGTACGCCTGGGACCGGGTCATCGCCCGCTACGAGGCCTTCCTCGAGCGGATCGGCGCCCCGGCCCCAGCCGTACGCTCTTGACTGCGGTTTAGCTCTTCAGGACCGCCTCGACCTCGAGCTCGAGCCGGATGGTCTTGCCGAGCACGAACCCACCGGTCTCGAGGGCTGCGTTGTAGAGGACGCCAAAATCGTCCTTGTTGATCTCGCCGGTTGCCGAAAGGCCCATGCGGGTCCCCATCTGTGGGTGCGTGACGACGCCGAGATACTCGGCCTCGAGGGTCACGGGCTTGGTGACGCCACGGATGGTGAGGTCCCCGGACAGCGTGAAGATGGTCCCGCCCTTGTGGATCGGACCGAGCGCACTGAACGTGATCACCGGGTAGTTCGCAACGTCGAGGAAGTCGGCCGACCGAATGTGGGCGTCCCGGTTGGGCTCGCCCGTGTCGATACTCGCGGCGTCGATCGTTGCCTCCACCTTGGAGTCCTGATGGTTCTCCGCTACCTGAATGGTGCCCGAAAACTTGGCGAACTTGCCGCGCACCTTGGCGACCACCATGTGCCGGACCACAAAGCTCACCTGGCTGTGGACCGGGTCGATCTCCCATGTTCCCGGTGCCGGGAGCTCCAGGCCATCGACGGTGCGCATCGACTCTTGGGTCGAGCTCATCTGACAGTTCCTCCTTCGATGTCGTCGTGTCCGAAACGGCGCGGGCCGTGTCGCCGACCCGTCCCTCCCAGGCTACGACGAGATAGTAAGGTTGTCAATAGTTGATACTGCGGAGCAAGTTCGCGGAGCGGAGCAGGCCGGCCAAGGGCGCCGCGGTCGGTTGGGGTGCACGAGGGATTGCCCGAACCACTGATCCGACGATAACTAGGTTGTCAAATTCGCATCCCCTCCGGGCGTCAGGGATAGAATGCCGCGCGAGAACCAAATCCTATTTCGGGGAGGGATCTGTGGGAGTCATCGTCAGGGAAGAGTACGTCTGCGATTATTGCGGGAAGCCGATTACCGACAGCAATATCCTCATCGGCAAGCTGGCCCTTCGCAAGCAGGGTGCCAGGGGACTGGGACGGGAGGTCGTGCTCACGCTTCATCCCGCTTGTGCCGAGGCGCTGACCAAGAACGCGCCGAGCGCAGCGCGCAGCCGGCGTCGCGCGCCCAGCCCCAATGGCGAGGCCGAAACGGCCCCGGTTGAGGAACCCAAGGTACGGGGGCGTCGCCGCAAGGTCTAGGTGGGTTGGGGGGCGGATGCTGGCCCCTTGTGCAGGACCAGGCACACCGAAGTAAAGACGGAGCGGTGGATCTTCAGGAGGACGTGAGGATCCAACCGCCCCGTTGTGGTCTCAAGCCGGCCGCTCGGATGCACCGTGGTGAGGTTGTCCCACGACCGGGGTGACAGGGTGAGGTCGAGCCGCTGCACCAGTTCCATTCCAGACGCCCGGACAATCAGTCTTCCTATCTCCCGCGGCGTGAAGGCCTCGCCCAACGCCACCCGGCGGCGAAGCGTCGCGCCGCTCCGCTTGCGCCCCAGCGTTCCCAATCGCAGCGCGAACTCGGCGGGTGCCCGGTCCAGCGGGTCGAGATGGACGAGGCATTCGGTGACCACGACCGCGGTCCCGCCCGGTTTCAGGACCCTCGCCATCTCCGCGGCTGAGCCGGCAATGTCGCCCGGTGAGCCGAAGTGCTCGATCGACGAGAGCGAGTACGCCGCGTCGAAGCTCCCGGCTGGAAACTCCAGCCGACGGGCGTCCATATGGCGCACAACGAGACGATCCTTGCGATAGTCAACCGGCGAAAAGGCATCAGGGTTTCGCAACATCGATTCCGGGGCCTCGAGTCCCGCGAACTTGCCCTCCCCGTAGATGTCGGTCGCGGTGACCTGGCGCACGCGGTTGGCGAGCCAGAAGAGCACCGGCTCGCTCCCCGCGCCGATGGCGAGGATCGTTGCGTCCTCGTGCAGGCAGCCGCGCTCGCCCAGGGCCAGGGCGAGCATGGCCCGCTCCCATTGCTTCCGCTCCGCGAGGACGCTGGGCGCGGGCCTTCCCTCGATCTCGCCGACGGCACCGCAGAGCCGGCGGTCACCGAAGTCGGCGACGTCGCAGAGCTTGACGTACTGGCGCGTCAGGGCTGCCATGCCGGACGGACGTCCTCGGGGAGGACGCGCGTGGTCGGGACGGCCAGGGCGAACTGCCCGCTGCGGTGCACCGCCACGGCCACGCCCAGATTGGCGCACTGGGTCTGGAAGACCGAGAGGCTCCTGGACGACGCGAGGAAGAGGTAGTCGGGAATCGGGGCAGCCCGCACCCGGGCATCGATGGCCGGGTCACGCACGACGTAGGTCGGAGAGACGATGGTCGTCTCGCGGGTCTCGAACGTGGTGCGGTAGGCGAGCCAGTAGTCGGCGAAGGCGTACCGCACGTGGTACCGGGTGAGGAGTTGGTCGAGGGGGCCGAGGTTGGCGGGAACGAGCACGTCGGGGCCGTACGGGGCGGTCTTGCCGCTCGAGCTCATCGCCGCCAGGCCGAATGCGCCGAGTGCGATGAGCCCGAGACCGATGCCGCCCGCGACGGCTCCACCCAGGAGTCGGCGGGGCATCGCCGCCCCGAGCAGCATCGCAGCGGTGGGGGCGAGGAAGAGCAGGTAACGAGGGTGGTCGACGTACCAGGAGTAGGGAGAGTAGGCGAAGAGGAACGGGTAGACCGCAGCCAGGAAGACGAGGAGCCGCCCCCGCGGGGGCAGGCGGAAGGCCCCGAACACGAAGAGCGCCAGCAGGGCGACGGTGATGCCCAGGCCGAGGGCTCCGAGCACCCAGGCGCGGGTGTAGGGCACCTTGAGCCCGAGCGCCATCGGCAGGGCGATCTGAAAGAACTGGCGGAGCCGGCCGGCGTACCCGCCGGCGACGACCGGCTGCGGCGCGAACTGGAAGGACACCCAGTGGTGCAGGAGGTTGTAGCGGATCCACGGGGCCGCCCCCAGGAGCGCCGTCGCTCCGATCACCGGGAGGGTGCGCCAGCGGCGGAGGATCCTCGGCGCGTACCAGAGATAGGCGGGGACCATCACGTAGAGCGTCTGGGGGTTTGCCCAGAAGGCCAGGCCCGTGGCGAGGCCGAGCACGGCGGCTTCGCCTGCCTCCCGCCAGGGCGGATACGGGGCGCCGTCACGGCTGCGCTGGGCGCTGCGGCACAACAGGAGCAGGACGGCAAGGGCCAGGGTGAGCGACCCCCAGTAGACGCTCGCCTTGGTCGACCACCACACGAAGGCGGCCGGCGCCGCCCAGAAGATTGCCCCGGCCCAGCGCCCCGCCCGTTCCCCGACGACGATCCTCGCGATCCGCCAGGTGAGGACCGCCGCGACCGCAGACAGGAGGAGGGGGATCGACTTCAGCACCAGGGCCGAGGGACGGAGGACGGCGAACAGCAGCGCAGCGAGCACCGCCTCGTGGGGACCGCCGTAGTTCTGGCCCCAGAAGAACGTGGGAAGGTGATGGCCGTGGAGCAGGTGCAGGCCGATCAGGCCGATCACGGCCTCGTCGGAATCCAGCGCGCCGAGCGGGTGGGCGAGCACCCAGATCCTTGCCACGAGGCCGAAGGTGACCAGCGCCGCAAGGGCGGCGAGCTCCGGGAGGGGCGTCGCTGCCGCGGCCGTCGAGACTGCGCCCGGCTCCTGGAGGCGGGTCCGCGTGGGGAACAGCCTCAGCCGGTGGCCCGGGTGACTGCCGGGAGCTTGTCCATCGAGAACGTGCACGGCAGCATCAGCCGGCCGGGCTCCGTGTTGTCGCTGCGCATCTCGAACGAGGTGTTGCCGTCGGTGGCGGCGTAGACGGTCTTGCCGTCCCGGGAGTGGATCCCGACCGCCAGCGTGAACGTGCCCTCCTGCATCGGGAGCATGTCGAAGTCGATCCGCAGCCTCGCCGGTCCCGGGGTGAGGGAGGTCTCCATGTACCGCAGGTTGGTGTTGGTGCCGAAGATGTGCTGCCCGGCGGCGTCGAAGATGTTGACGCTGAACACCGGGTCGTCGACGGCGACGTTCGTGACCAGCTCCGTCCACACCGTCATCGGGTCGCCGGCAGCAAAGAACGGCTTCGGGTTGCCCTCCGGGTCGGTCAGGGTGACCTTCTCGATGTCGACGGCGGTCAGATGGTCGATCTTCTCTCCCTCGGGCGTCCGGGAGACCTTGTTGCGGTACTGGCGGATGACCTCGGCGGGGTTCCCGTAGGCGGCCAGGTGGCCCTGGGAGAGCAGCGCCGCCTGCGAGCAGAGGTCGCGGATCCCGTCGACGGCGTGGGTCACGATCAGGATGGTCCTGCCGTCGTCCTGGAACTTGCGGATCCGCTCCATGCACTTGGCCTGGAACGCCTCGTCGCCGACGGCGATGACCTCGTCGATCAGCAGGATGTCCGGGTCCATGTGGACGGCGACGGCGAAGCCGAGGCGGATATACATGCCCGAGGAGTAGTTGCGGACCGGGTTGTCGATGAAGTTCTCCAGGCCGGCGAAGGAAACGATGTCGTCGAACTTGCGGTTGATCTCCCTGGTCGAGAAGCCGAGGATCGACCCGTTGAGATAGACGTTCTGGCGGCCGGTGAGGTCGGGGTGGAAGCCGGCGCCCACTTCCAGCAGTGCCCCGATGCGACCCTTGACCACCAGTTCTCCTGCGGTGGGCCGCAGGATGCCGGCCATGAGCTTGAGCATCGTCGACTTGCCGGATCCATTGGCGCCGATCAGGCCGAACGTGGTGCCCTCCTCGACGCTGAAGCTCACGTCGTCGAGGGCCCGGAACTCCTCGAAGCGCTTCGCGCGCCGCAGGAAGATCAGCCGCTCCTTCAGCGTGTGGTATTGCTCGTGGTAGAGCTTGAAGATCTTGGAGACGTTGCGGACTTCGATGGCGTTGCCCATTTAAAGCTCCTCGGCAAAGTTGCCCTCGCCCTTACCGAAGACGGCGAAGCCGATCCAGATCAGGACAAAGGAGACGAGGGCAAGGATGCCGAGCTGCTGGAAGTACCAGCCGAGATGGAGCCCCGGGATGAGGACGCGGAAGGGCCCGCCCTTCGTGACCGGCGTGACTGCGTTGTAGAAGGCACGCTGATACGCCATCACGACGACCACCATCGGATTGAGGAGGTAGAGGCCGAACGGCAGGTGGCGGTTGACGAAGTGGTCGTAGACCGTGATCGGCTGGTAGACCACCGGAGTCAGCCAGAACCAGAATAGGGTTGCCAGCTCCATGAAGTGCGCAATATCGCGCAGGTAGACCGTCACCGAGGACACCATGAGTGAGAGCCCCGTCAGGACGAGGATCTCGACGATGAGCGCCGGGATGACGAGCAGCAGGTAGGAGCTCACGAAGTGGTAGCGGAAGAGGAGCAGGAAGCCCAGGAGCACCAGCATCTGCAGGAAGAACTGGAAAATGTTGGCCCCGATGACGGCCAGCGGAAGGACCTCCCGGGGGAATGCCACCCGCTTGAGGAGCGGAGCCCCGCCGACGACGGACGTCGTCGCGCCCATCAGCGTGTTCTGGAACAGGGTCCACGGCAGCAGGCCCGAGAGGAGGAAGACCGGGAAGTGGGGAAGGCCGTTGTGCAGGATGATGACGAACACCACGTAGAAGATCGCGAGGTACATCATCGGGTTCAGCAGCGACCAGAGAAAGCCCAGAAACGACTCCTTGTAGCGGATCCGCAGATCCCGCCGGACGAGGTTCAGGAGCAGGTTCCGGTACTGCCAGAGACGCACGACGCGCTCCACGGCCCCAGGGGCGGTGGGCTTGCCTACGAGAACAGATGCGTCCTGGACAGCACTCATGTGGATTGGAGGAATGATATCGGCTGACCGAGCCAGTGCCCCTGATTGCCCTCGGCCCGGGGCCGTCGGCCCGGGGCCCGAGGCGCCCCTCAAGGCGCCGGATAAAGGCCCGAGGCGCCCCTCAAGGCGCCGGATAAAGGACGGAGGCGCCCCTCAAGGCGCCGGATAAAGGACATATGGTGAAGGCATGCGGGTGCGGGTGCTGGTCCAGGGCATCGTCCAGGGGGTCGGGTTCCGGCCGTTCGTCTACGGGCTTGCGAGGCGTCTGGCGCTGGGAGGGTTTGTCCGCAACGACCCGGGTGGCGTGACCATCGAGGTGGAGGGGCCGCCGCCGGCCATCGACGCCTTCCTCCGCGAGCTCGTCGAATCCGCCCCGCCCCTGGCCCGCATCGAGCGGGTCTCCTCCGAGTTCGCGACCCCGATCGGGGAGGCCGCCTTCGCGATTGTGGCCAGCGAGGGATCGGGCAGTGGGTGGCTCGCCCTCGTCTCCCCCGACGTTGCCACCTGCGCGGACTGCCTCGCCGAGATCCGGGACCCCGCCGCCCGCAGGTACGGCTACGCGTTCACCAACTGCACCAACTGTGGTCCGCGTTTCACCATCACCACGGACATCCCCTACGACCGGCCGAACACCACCATGGCGGGGTTCCCGATGTGCGAGGCGTGCCGGGCCGAGTACGGGGATCCGGGGGATCGCCGCTTCCATGCGCAGCCCATCGCCTGCCCGGCCTGCGGGCCCGCCCTGGCCCTGGCGGGGACGGGTCCCGGGGAAGCGCTGGGGGCCTGTGCCGATCTGCTCCGCAGTGGCAATATCGTCGCCCTCAAGGGCCTCGGCGGCTATCACCTGGTCTGCGACGCTCGCAACGAGAAGGCTGTCGGCGAACTGCGAGCCAGGAAGGTCCGGGAGGACAAGCCCTTCGCCCTCATGGCAGCCGACGTCGGCGTGGTGCGGCGGATCTGCGAGGTGTCGGACCACGAGGCCGAGCTGCTGGGCGGCCACCGGCGCCCGGTGGTGCTGCTGCGGCGCCGGGAGGGTGCGCAGGACGCGGTTGCGGCCTCGGTGGCCCCGGGCAACCGTTTCCTCGGGTTCATGCTGCCGTACACGCCGCTGCACCACCTGCTGCTCGACGCGTTCGACGCCTCGGACGCCTCCGGGGCCCCCGGGGTGTCCGGGGCTCCGGGCGCTGTCCTGGTGATGACAAGCGGCAACCGCTCGGACGAGCCCATCGCCTACGCCGATGACGACGCCAGGCAACGGCTGGATCCCATCGCCGACGTGTTCGTCACGCACAACCGGCCGATCCACATCCGTTGCGACGACTCCGTCACCCGCTCGTTCCGGGGCGAGGAGTACCTGATGCGGCGCTCCCGCGGCTACGCCCCCGAGCCCCTGCTGGTCGCCGAGGCGTTCGCGTCGCCGGTGCTCGCCACGGGGGCCGAGCTCAAGCACACGTTCTGCCTCGGGAGCGGGACGAGGGCCTTCCTCTCGCACCACATCGGCGACCTGGAGAACTGGGAGACCATGCGCTCGTTCATCGAGGGTGTCGCCCACTTCTGCAACGTGTTCCAGATCCGGCCGCGGGTCATCGCCCACGACCTGCATCCCGAGTACCTGGCGACCAAGTGGGCACTCGACCAGGCTGCGGGCGACGCGGCGCCGCCCGCAGGGGTCGATCTCGAGGGCTGCGCGCTGATCGGGGTGCAGCACCACCACGCCCACATCGCCGCATGCCTGGCCGACAACCAGGTCGCCGGCCCGGTCATCGGGCTGGCCCTCGACGGGACGGGCTGGGGGACCGACGGGACGATCTGGGGCGGTGAGGTGCTCGTGGCCGACCTGGCGGGCTTCCGGCGAGCGGGCCACCTCCGGCTCGTGGCGCTCCCCGGCGGGGCGGCGGCGATCCGCGAGCCGTGGCGCACGGGAGCGACGTATCTCCGGGAGGCCTTCGGGACGGAGGCTGCCGCCCTGTCGCTGCCGTTCGTCCGGGACCATGCCGGGCGGTGGGGGCCGGTGCTGGAGATGGCCGCCAAGGGGGTCAACTCTCCGCTCACCTCCTCGGCCGGCCGGCTCTTCGATGCCGCCGCGGCGGTCGCCGGCCTGCGGGGGAGGGTGAACTACGAGGGGCAGGCCGCCATCGAGCTGGAGCAGGTTGCCGACCCGACCGAGCCGTCCGCATACCCGTGCCCGGTCGGGGACCGCGACGGCGTGCTCGTGATCGACGGCGTCGGCCTCATCCGTGCGCTGGCGGAGGACCTGGTGTCGGGGGCGCCGCTGCCGTCGGCTGCCGCCCGGTTCCACAACGGTCTTGCCTCCGCCCTGGTGGAGACGTGCGGCCGGGTCCGGGACGCAACCGGCCTGGCAGCGGTGGCCCTCTCGGGCGGCACGTTCCAGAACCTCCTCCTGCTCGAACGGGTGACGAGCGGACTGGAGTCAGCGGGGTTCAGCGTGTACCGCCACCGCCGTGTCCCCGCCAACGACGGCGGCATCTCGCTCGGCCAGGCCATGGTCGCCGGTGCCGTGCTCGGGCCGCGTTGACCCTCGGGCCCCCGGCTACCAGTCCGCGGCGAGGAACCCGGCCGTTGAGACGACCGTGGGGGTGGACGCATCCGCCGAGGCAACGAGATCGCTCCCGGCCAGGTAGAGCACCCAGTGGCCGGCGGAGTCGGCGGCGAGACTCGTGTGGTCCCGGTCGGTGAGGCCGGACGAGATCTCGTGCACCGTCTTCCCGCCGAGGTCCACCTCCGCCATGACGGTCGCGGTGGCGGTCTTCGTACCGGAGCAGCAGACGACGTTCACGAACAGGTTGCCGTCAGGCTCGAAGACGGCCTCACGGTAGTAGGACCCGCCGCCTCGCTCGACCGGGACGCCGGTGCCGCTCTCGGGGACGTAGTAGTGATCCGTGGTCGTATCCATCACGAACGCGTTCCACTGCCTCCCGTCGGCGCCTCCGTCGATCGACACGGCGAGGCGGCGATTGTCCGGAGCCCAGGAGAGGTGGTCGACCGTCCGGGTCTGGCGGGCGTTCACCAGCGACGGCGGCAGCGAGAAGACCGAGGGTGTGCCACCCGGCAGGGGCTGGACGACCACGTAGTACAGGATTGCGGTGTTGGTTGGCCCCGCAGGGCAGCCGGGCCCCAGCGGCTCGACGGCGTACGCGAACTTGGTCCCGTCGGGGCTGACGGTGGGGTGGCTCCCGGCCGCGACGAGGGAGGTCGGGCCGCCGCTGAGCGGAACGCTCAGGATCCGATGAAAGCAGTCGGGGCCGGTCTCGAAGTACACGTGGGTGTGGTCCGGCGTCAACGAGACCTCGTCACCCGTGACGCCGGACGCCAGCGTGGCGAGGGGGTGGCCCGTCGAGGGGTCGAGCGACTGGAGGTTGCCCGCGGTCGTCACCGCCACCAGTGCCGGGGGCCGGGGGGGCGCAGGCCGCCGGGTGGGAGCGACCACGGAAGCGGTGCCGGTCGACGCCCGGCGGGTGGGGATGGCGGTCGGGGTGGTGATCGCGCCGCTGGGCGGTGGGACGGCCTTCGCGCAGGCAGCCGTCAGAAGGGCGAGGCCGAGCGTGCCAAGCAGGGCTCGCCTGACCCGGGAGGAATCGGACACCGACGTCGGGTCAAGAGGGCCCATTTCCGGGCATTTTGCCCCAAAGTTCGCCGACCCGCCTTGACCCGCCTCGACCCGCCTCAGGTGAGGCGGGCGGCGAGCAGGCACATGTCGTCCTCCCGGCGGGCCGCACCGAGGCGCCACTCGAGGACCCGGTCGCAGAGCGCCTGTGGCGAGAAGTCGGGCAGGCTCTCGACGAATTGCCGCAGGTCGTCCATTCCCTCGTCGACGCTCCGGCCTCGGGTCTCGATGAGGCCGTCGGTGTAGAAGAGCAGGGTTGTCCCGGGCCGGAGCACCTTGACCTGCGAGGTGTACACCCAGTCGGGGTCGACACCGAGCACGAGGCGGCCGGGGGGAGGGGGCAGGAAGGCCGTTTCGCCGACCCTGCAGCGCAGGACCGGTGGGTGCCCGGCGTTGGACCGGACGATCGTCCCCGATGCTGCGTTCCACACGGCGACGATGGCGGTGGCAGTCTCGTCGGGTTCCAGGCGGCACAGCATCCGGTTCAGCCGGGTGAGGACGCGATCGGGCGTCGGGTCCTCGTCGGCGAACGCCCGCACCGCGTTGCGGAGCTGGGCCATGAGCGCGGCCGTCCGGAGGCCGTGGCCCGCCACGTCACCGATGACCAGGAACAGCCCTCCGTCGACGGGGAACGCGTCGTACCAGTCGCCACCCATCGCGGCCTCACGGGCGGGAAGGTAGGCCGCGGCCAGCCCGAGGGTGCCGGTCTGGGGCAGGACCCGGGGCAGGAACGCCTCCTGCAGCAGGTGTGCCTCGGCCCGCTCCTCGGCCGACGGCTGGCCCCGCTCGCGCTCGTAGAGCATGGCCCGGTCCAGGGCCTGGGCGGCCATCTGGGCGATAAGGTCCAGGCGCCGGAGTTGCGTGGGACTGAACGCCTGTGGCCGTGGCCACCCGAATCCGATCGCCCCCAGGCAGTTGCCGTTGGGTGCCTGCAGCGGCAACGAGGCGGTGGCGCTCAATGACGCCGCCAGGGTGTCGGCCAGCATGCCGGGATAGCGCTCGGCGAGTGCTTCGACCGAGGGGAGCAGCACGGGAAGGCCGGAGAGCATTGCCTCGCACAGGGGAGTCGGGTCGTTGACGTGGAACTCGGCCCATCGAGCCGCGATGCGGCGGTTGAGGACGGAGCCGTGCACGACGCGCACCCGGTTGGTTTCCGCCTCGAGCATCGCCATGTTCGCGAAGGAGGCGCCCGCCGCCGCAGCCCCCTCCTCCGCGAGCGCCACCGCCACGTCCTCCGGCGCTACCGCTCCGGACAGCGCGGTGGCCAACCGCCAGATGTCCTCCTCGTCGACGAGCGTTTCGAGGCGGCCCTCACCGGACATGGGGCCCCTTCCGGCCACGAGGGCCGGGAGGGGTGCAAGAGCCCCCTTGTTGTCCCAGGGCGACTCCGACCCTGCACCGCCTGGTTCAGTCGCCAATATCCCTCCCTTTGGCGCTGCCGGGGAAGCGATGCCATTGTGGCAGATCCCGGCAGAATCTCCCTGTGGGAACGAAGTTATACCTGGCCGTCGGGGGTTGCTGCCGTCCCGGTGAGCATCAGGCGCAGGCTGGGGTCGAGGTCGTCGAACCAGGCGAAGCTCTCCTGCAGCATGGTGAGGGCCAGCCGGTACTCGCCCGGCGCCTTGGGAAGCCGCACGGCGATCTTCACGGTGCCGGTCGCCCCCGGCGCCAGGGGGGTCTCGAACCGGCCCCGGTTGGCGATGACGTCGAGCTGGCCACCGTCGTCGGTCACCCACCGGTAGCACAGGTGGACCGGGTGGTAGAGGAAGTCGCTCGAGTACCAGTAGGGGCTCGTGTTGCGGACCTGGACGGTCAGCCACACGACGTGGTCCAGCAGGCCCTCGAGCGGCTCCGGCGGGGGGGTGAGGACGAACGACGGCTCGATCACGAAGTTGTTGTCCGGTGGCGTCTGGTCGTTGAAGGCCGCCTCCAGCCGCAGCCGCTCCTTCCGCCCCCGGGCGTTCGCGGCGAGCGTGCGGGCAGCGTGGCGCTCGGGCAGGCAGAGGATGTCGACGACGCCCTCCCTGCGCAGCAGCAGCTCCAGGTGGCGGTCGGTTGCGATGCGAGCCGGCAACCCCGCCTCGGTGATCGAGAACAGCGCGCGTCCCTGCCGCAGCGCGCCGACCAGCTCGCGGAACGAGGCGCCACCGAACCTCCGGAGCGAGACCGGGTTCACCTCGACCAGGAGGGCGGGCCGGAACCGCGTGAGGGTGCGCGCCGCCCCCCGCAGCACGGCCATCTCGGCGCCCTCTGCGTCGACCATGATGAGGTCGACCCGGGCGAGTCCCCGGCGCTCGACGTAGTCGTCCATGCTGACCGCCTCGACGGGCCGGCTCTCGCCGGCGTGCCCGGTCCCCGGCGACACGAACGAGCCCGACGGCGACGCCGGGGAGAAGACGAACGGGACGGTCCCGCTCTCGTCGTAGACCGCCGAGCGCTCCGCGACGACATTGGCGGCGCCGTTGGTCACGAGGTTCTGCTGCAGGTAGTCGAAGTTCTCGGTGGCCGGCTCGAAGGCGAAGACCTGCCCCCTCGGCGCCAGCCGGCTCATGACCAGCGCGAAGACGCCGATGTTGGCCCCGACGTCGAACACGACGGCGTCGCGGCCGAGCAGCCGGCGGAGCGCCCGCATGACGTGGGGTTCGTAGCTGCCTCCGGAGTGCTCGATCTCACCCATGACCCCCGCGTCCGCCGGAGGTCCGGCCAACGACAGCGGCACGGGGTCACCCGGAATCGTGAGGCTGACCTCGGCGGTTTCTTTTTTCACCTGAATTCGCGTTAGCCTTACACAGATAGGACACCCGGTGTCCCCGGTTTCGACGTACCCGTTGCGCGTCCTGACGCGAAAGGAACGACCGATCACCACTGCGAAGCGACGCCTGGCGAGTGCGGTCCGGCCCGCACGCACCGTCTTCCGCAAGGAGGTCGGGGCTGCGGTCAACGATGCCGTCGCCCCGGCGCAGGCCGGGCTCGAGGCAGAGCTGCGCGACGTCCGCCGCGTCCTCGAGGACGACATGGACGCCGCCAACGAGGCGACCGCCGTCTTCGGGCGCCTCCTCTCCCAGCTCGGCGACCGGCTCGATGGCATCGAGGAGCTGCTCCGGTCGATCGCGAGCCGGCTGGATGCCCTGGAGCAACCCGCCAGCCCGGCCTCCCGCCGCACGAGGCCGGCGTCGGGTTCTGGCTCGCCCTCGGGCTCCCGCTCGGGCTCCCGCTCGGGGGGCAAGGCGGTCGCCGGCGGCGGGCCGGCAACTCCAGCCGGCTGACGGGGCCCGTGACGGCCCCATCGAGGGCTGCGGGGCCGGTGGTCCTCGACCTCCAGGCAATCCAGAGCCGCGAGTACGCCGAGCGCGGCGTGGCTCGCCACACCTTCGAGTTCGCCAGAGCGCTCTCGGCGGCCCACCCCGAGCTCGTGGGGGCGATGGTGCTCAATCCCGACCTACCCTCCCCGAACGGCATCGACGACCTCCGGGCGACCGGCAAGGTCGCCTGGGCGGACGGGCTGGACGTCTCCGGCGCCTCGATCTACCACGTCATCGCTCCCTTCGAGCTCGAGACCCCCCTCGACCGGATCTGGCCCCCGTCGATGGCGGCGGCGCGGCTGCGCCTCGTCGTCACCCTCCACGACCTGATCCCCCGGGTCTTCCCGGACCACTACCACGCCGACCCCGGCCTCCGCCGGCGCTACCTGGCCCGTGAGGAGCTGATCCGGGCCGCCGACCGGGTCCTGTCCGTCTCCGAGGCCACGAAGCAGGAGGCGGTGCGGAACCTCGGGATCGACGCCGGCCGCATCCGGGTCATCGGGGCGGGCATCTCGGAGGCATTCCGCCGGCCAGCCTCCCGGGACGAGGCCTTCGCCCGCGCGAGCGAGGCAATCGCGGGACTCGAGCGAGGGTTCCTCCTGTACGTCGGCGGGATCGACTACCGCAAGAACGTCGAGGGCCTGCTCCGGGCCTACGCCCTTCTGCCGGGCGAGCTGCGTGCCGTCCACCAGCTCGTCGTCGCATTCCGCATGGGTCCGGAGCAGCGCTCACGCCTCGTTGGGCTCGCCCGGCGACTCGGCATCCTCGGCCAGATCTGCCTGCCCGGCTACGTGGACGACCGGTCCCTCATCGCCGCCTACCAGGCCACCGACCTGTTCGTCTTCCCCTCCCTCTACGAGGGCTATGGCCTGCCCGTCGTCGAGGCCATGGCCTGCGGGGCTCCGGTGGTCGCCTCGGGCACCTCCGCCATCACCGAGCTCACCGTGCCCGAGGGAAGGTTCGATCCCACCGACCCCGGCGCCATCGCCGTCGCAATCCAACGGGCGCTCACCGATCCGGCGGTTGCGCAAGCCCTGCGCTCGGCCTCGGAGCGTCCCCCTCCCACCTGGGAACAGGCCGCCGGAAAGGCGGCGGAGGTCTACCGGGAGCTCGTCACCACGCACCGCCAGTGCGGACCTTAGGAGCACATCGCGCACATACGCGCGATTCAGGACTATCTTCGCCGGGACTGCCGGCTGGACTGCGGCGCATCGCCGTGCCACTCGGCATCTTCGCCGCGTCCAGAGCGGCGATCTTCGCGACGCTGTTCTTTGCCACCCGCCTCCCGGGCGCCGGGACGGCTCCCCGGTTCCTGACCGCCTGGGACGGGGGCTGGTACCTCCTGATCGCCCGGAGGGGGTACCCGACGTCGCTGGTCGCCGCGCCGCGCCAGAGCGATCATGCCTTCTTCCCCCTCTACCCACTGCTGATCCGGGGGCTCCACGCCGTGACGGGCGGGTCGCTGGACCGGGCCGCCGTCGCGGTGACGACGGTGGCCTCGGCGGCGGCGATGGTGGTCATCTGGCTCCTCGTCGAGCGCTTGACGGACACGCCGACCGCCACCCGAAGCGTGGGGTTCATGAGCTTCTTCCCCTGGGCCTTCATCTTCTCGTTCGCCTACTCGGAGGGACTCCTCCTGCTCCTCGCCGGCATCTGCCTCCTGGCGCTGCTCGACGAGCGGTGGCTGATCGCGGGGGTCGCGGCCGCCCTGGCGGGGGCAGCCCGGCCCAACGGTTTCGTCCTGGGGCTCCCGTGCGCCTGGGCGGCCTTCGCGGCGATCCGCCGCAGTCGGGACTGGCGGGCGCTCGCCGCCCCCGTGCTTGCTCCGGTCGGGGTCCTGGCCTTCTTCGGCTACCTGCAGCTCCGCACCGGCGATTTCCTGGCGAACCTGCATGCCCGGAGCCGGGGCTGGGCCTACGACGGCATCGGGTTCTTCCACCAGCCGACGCCGGGCA
>DASXNO010000004.1:0-16989 GCA_036495025.1 Actinomycetota bacterium
CAACTACCGGGCGACGTCGTGCTGATGGCCGTGACTTGACGTGCACCCGGCACTCCGGCCAGCTGGCTGGGCGTGCGGCCGACGATGGCGACGAGCGAGTTGGGGGCCGGCAGCGCTGCGGGTCCGATGGTTCCGACCTGCGCGCCCGGGAATCGGTGGGCAAGCTCCCCGGAGGGGGTCGAGTGGAGCAGCGTGGTGAGGGCCCCGGAGGCGTAGAACTGACCGGGCCCGGGCAGAGCGGGAATGCCCGGCGGGACCGGTGATCGGGCGCCGGTCGATGCCACGTCGACCCGGCCGATGACCTGGCCGTGGAAGGTATCTGCGGTGAGCAGCCACCAGGCGGGATCGGTTCCGTTCGCCCCGGCGTAGCCCGACCTTGGGGGGCCGGCTGATGCGCCTCCTCCGGCCCCGGTCTCCAGCCACGCGAAGCGGGCGTTCTGTGCGTTGACCGCGTTGATCCCGGCCAGCGTCGCCAGCAGCAGGCCCGCGCCCAGGGCCACCGCCGCTGCGATCAGGAGCAGCCGGGTTGCCGCCTCCCTCCCGCCACGGAGGGTGAGTCGCAGACCGAACGGGATCACCGGGACCTTGCTTCGTGAGGGCCTAACGGCATGACCTTGCCATCGCGGACGATCACCTCGCGGTCGGTGTAGGCCGCTACCCGAGCCTCATGGGTGACCACGATCACCGTAGCGCCTTGCTGCCGGGCCAAATCGACGAGCAAGTCCATCACCTGCTCGCCGGCCAGTGAGTCGAGCGATCCGGTCGGCTCGTCGGCGAACAGCACCTCGGGGTGCGCGATCAGTCCCCGGGCGAGCGCAACGCGCTGCGCCTGCCCGCCGGACAGCTCCCCGGACCGGCGTCCTTGCAGGCCGTCCAAGTCCAACCGCTCGAACCAGGGTCGGGCTTCGGCCAGCGCGTTGCTCCGCCGGACACCCCGGAGCAGCAATGGTACTGCGACGTTCTCCTCCGCCGTCAGTTCCGGTACGAGCTGTCCGAACTGGAATACAAAGCCGAACCGGTCCCGGCGCAGTTCGCTGCGCTCGGCCTCGGACAGTGCGTCGAGCCGGCGTCCGGCAAAGAAGATCTCCCCCGCATCCGGCACCAGGATCCCGGCGAGGCAGTGGAGGAGCGTTGACTTCCCCGACCCGCTCGGGCCCATCACAGCCAGGATCTCTCCCGCCTCCACCGCAAGGCTTGCACCGCGCAACGCCGGCGTCTCACCGAACGACAGGCAAACATCCTTCGCGTCGATCAGGTAGTTCGCAGTCGCGGGTTGGACGGCATCGGACATCGCCAGCTTCATGAGTTCACCACCTCGGGAGTTCACGACCTCGGGGGCTTGGGGTCCCTTACTCGAAACGGACACGCTCGGGTTGCGTGATGCGGCCGAGCAACGGGAGTGTGGCGAGCACCACCAGCAACGCAACGGCGAAGCCGCCGGCCATGGTCAGGTAGTAGCTGGATCCAGGAAACGTCGTGGGGACCACGCTAGGGAACACGGCCTTCGCCAGACCGATGGCGACACCCAGGCCCGTGGCCGCCGCCACCACGGAGGTGGTGACCAGGGGCAGCACGGATTCGAGGAGGACCACCCTGGTGAGGACGGACCTCGGGGTGCCGCTGACCCGCAGCAGCGTGAATTGCCGCTTCCGCTCCACCAGGCTCCCTCCCACGGTGACGGCAAGGCTGCAACCGGCGATGAGCACGGTCAGGCCGAGCAGGACGAGGATCATGCGTTCGGTGTAGGTGGCGTCGTTGTTCCTGATCTGAGCGACCTCACCGAATGTCTCCGGTTCGAGCGAACCCATCTGCCAGGCCGAGAGGGGCTGTCCCGCCCCTGCGACCGTTGCTCCGTACGCCGTCAGGAACGTCCGGACCTTCTCGAGCGTGCCCGCGTCCGGCGTCTTGACCAGGAGCGCAGCAAGTCCGAGACCCGTGGTCCCGCCGGGAGCGGGAGAGCTGACTTGGTTGACGATCGGCAGATTCGTCGTTACGAGAAGGGGGTTATCCGTGAACAGCACGTTGTCGGCGTTCGTCTGGACGGCCGTCACGCCCGGGTTGCAGTGCCCGAGCACGGGCAGCTGCTGGAGGCTGGAGCAGGCGATGACGTTGTCCTGGGAGGGCCCTCCACCATCTTGAAGGACCCCCGTGCCACCCGGAGGTGCCGGCGGCGGCGGGGCGCCTGCGCCCGGCTTCGCGCCGACGGAGGTCCCATAGATCGGAACCACGCCGACGCCCGGGAACGTCTGGAGCGTGGCAATGAGCGCAGCGCCGGCCTGCGGGGAGAGCCCCGGGGTGGCGGGGTCCTGGTTGTAGGTGACCCGGAGCACGTTGTTCAGCTCCGCGTTCACTCCCGGGCTCTGCGCGGCCTTCAGGGCCGGCACCAGCACGGCGATCGCCGTCCCCACGAAGACGGCCAGCACGAGCCCGCTGACGATCCGGAAGGAGCCCTTCGGGTTGTCGGCCAGCCGGCGGGCAGCCAGCAACGACGACGCTCCTCTGCCGACCTTCGCGAGCAGGCGTGCGGCTTGCCTCGTCAGCCAGGAGCCGGCGAGGACCAGGCCGAGCATGATGAGGACGAGACCACCGAGCGCGGGCTGGACGCTCCCTTTCGACCCCGTTCCCCGGCCCGCGTGTCCCAGTTCGGTGGAGACGGCGTAGAGGAACAGGGGGATACCGGCCAGCAGCGGGATCAGCCGCCAGGCTCTCGGAGTCGGTGGCGTCACATTGCGGCTGACGCCGAGGGGAGAGATCTGCACCCGCTGCAACGACACCCGTGATGCGACCGCGGCGGCGAGGGGGACGCCGGCGAGCATGCCGGCGTAGACCCACGGGCCGGGGGTCACGGTTGCCGCGAAGAACCGGGCACCGGAAAGGGAGAGGCCGGCAAGGGCCGGTCGCAGGAGCAGGAAGATCGCAATGCCACCCACGGTGCCGAAGAGGGCACCGACGATCGCGTCAACAGAGGCGACGACGTCTACCTGCTGTGGCGTTGCGCCGACCAGTCGCATGGCGGCGTAGCGCTCCTCGCGGCGCGCTGCGGCGAGCCGGGTGGAGGTGTTGACGAGGATGAGCAGGGGGAACAGGATCGCAATGGCGCCCAGGCCGAACGCCATGCGGTACAGGTTCGTCGTGCTCTGCGGCCGGGGGGCGGTCGCGACGTGGTCGACCTGGATGGTGTTCGGCAGGGCAGCAAGCTGGGACGGGGGGTAGCCGATGATGACGGCCAGCTCGTCGGGGCCCGACAGCGCGGCGTTCCCGATGGTGCCGATCTCCGAACCGGGGAAACGATCCCCGAGTTGATCCCGCGGCACGCTGCGCAGGAGCGCGGCGAGTGCCGGCGACGCGTAGTACTGCCCGGCGTCGGGTAACTGGGGAACGCCCGGGACGGTTGGGGCCTGGGGGCCGAGCGCCGCCACGTCGAGCTGTTCGATGAACTTGCCGTGGAAGATGGTCTCGCTGTAGTTCCAGAGGGTCACCGTCGAGGCTGGCGGGCTGCCCTGCGCCGCCGTGGTGGATTCCCATGACGGTCGCGTGGTGGTCGCCAGGAACGCGTGGTAATCGGCAGCGAGGGCAAGGAGCACGGTCACGCCAATCGCCACCGCGCCCAGTGTCAGGATGAGGCGGACCAGCGCCTCGCGGCCGCTGTGCAGGGTCAGCCGCAGGCCGAGCCGCAGCATTACTGCGCCACCTCGAGCGGCTGGGGTGTCGTGACCTTCCCGTCGCGCACCATGACCTCACGATCGGCGTAGGCGGCGACGCGGGCGTCGTGGGTGACGAGCACGACCGTCGTGCCCTCGGCCCGGGCAAGATCGACCAGGAGGTCCATCACCTGCTCGCTCGTCAGGGAGTCGAGGGAACCGGTGGGCTCGTCGGCAAACAGCACCTTCGGCTTCATGACCAGCGCTCTCGCCACGGCCACCCGTTGCGCCTCGCCTCCGGACAGCTCGCCCGTGCGCCTCCCTTCCAGTCCCTTGAGGCCCAGGCGCTCGAGCCAGGAGAGGGCCCGCAGATAGGCCTCGCTCCGCTTGGTCTTGTTGAGCAGGAGCGGAAGCGCGACGTTGTCCGCTGCGCTCAGCTCGGGCACGAGCTGCCCGAACTGGAAGACGAAGCCGAAGGCCCTTCGCCGCAGCTCTGTCCGCCTGGTTTCGTCCAGCCGGTCGAGCCGCTGCCCGTCGTACCAGACCTCGCCGCTGTCCGGTGGAAAGATCCCGGCCAGGCAGTGCAGCAGCGTTGACTTGCCCGACCCGCTCGGACCCATGATGGCGACGAACTCGCCGCGGGCCACCTCCAGGTTGGCGCCCTGGAGGGCGGGGGTGGCGCCGAACGACCGGTTCAGGTCGACGGCTCGGAGCATGCTCTGCTCGGCGTTCATTGCCAGACTCCTTTGCTCGTGAAGGAACGGGTCGGCTGGGTGCTCATGCGCTCGCAGGCTCAGGTCCGGGACAGATGGGCGGTCAGGGTGTCGAGCCGGGCCGCTGTCGTGTCGATCCAGTGGAGGTCGGCTTCGAGATGGAAGAGGGCGTGGTCCGCAAGCAGCGCGTCGACGAAGCTGCCCGAGCGCTTGAGCTCGGTCAGCTCCCGCATGCGCTGGAGGTGCGCGGAGCGCTGGGTATCGAGGTAGTCCTCCGCCGAGCGGCCCAGCATGAGCGCCAGGACCACCTTGGCGAAGAGCGCCGTCTGGAGGTGCGGTTCGGGTTCGATGGGCTCGGCGAGCCACGCCTCGACCTCGTTGCGCCCGGTCTCCGTAATGACGTAGCGCTTCCGGTCGGGCCCGGCGCCGGGCTCGACCTCACCCACCACCACTTTGCCGTCGCGAGCAAGGCGGGCGAGGGTGGCGTAGACCTGGCCGAAGGGGAGCGGTCTGGCCCGGCCGAAGTAGGCGTCGTAGTCGCGCTTCAGGTCGTACCCGTGGCTCGGCTCTCGATCGAGCAGGCCCAGGAGGGCGAGGGGAACGTTCACGGACACGATCATACACTGAGCGTATACTCTGCGCAGATACGTGGCTCCAGCTTCGTGGGGCGGCTGAAAGAGTTCCGCCTCCCCCCTGGCGCTACCCTTCGCGACACGGCGACACGGCAGCAGGGAGGTTAGGCAGGGCCCCCCAGGAGTTCCTCCATGAGCTGGAGGATCACCTCCATGCGGAATGGCTTGGTCAGGTAGGCCCTGGCCCCGGCCTGGAGCAGGGCGTCGACATCGCGCGGCAGAGCCTCGCCACTCAAGATGACCACGGGGATGTCGGCGGTCGAGGGGTCGCCCTTCAACCCGTCCAGGACCTCACGCCCGGAGATATCGGCGAGCCGCATGTCGAGGAGGACCAGTTCGGGATGGTGCTCCTTGGCGAGCGCGAAGCCGAGACGGCCCTGCATCGCGGAGATGAGCTTGACGCCGGGCCGGTAGGCGAGCACGAGCTCCATGACCTCGAGGTTCGCCAGGTTGTCCTCGATGTAGAGCACGGTGGAGGGCGGGTGGGCAGGGGGGGCATCGTCGGGCGCGGTGCAGGCCGGGGTCTCCGTCAGTTGGACCGCCGGCCCCCGTACGATGGGGAGAGTGACCGAGAAGGTGCTTCCCTCACCCATCTCCGTCTCGACGGCCATTGTTCCCCCCATCGCCTGGACGAGTTGCAGGGACAGGGCGAGGCCGAGACCGGTTCCCTCCACCCCGCTCTTCTCGGCACCGAGGCGCTCGAACGGCTTGAACATCCGGTCTCGCAGCTCGGGGGCGATCCCCGGGCCGGTGTCGGTCACGAGGACCGTGAGGGCGCCCTTCCCCTTCGACTCCCGGCAGGAAAGCGTGACCGTGCCGTGCTCCCGGTTGTACTTCACGGCATTGGACAGCAGATTCAGAAAGACCTGGACCAGGCGCTGGCGGTCCGCCTTCAGGTAGCGGTCGATGTGGTCGCAGGACACCCGGATCTCGATCCCCCGTTGTTCGGCAGCGGGACCGATGAGATCGAGGGCGTCCTTCACCACGTCGCCGATGCGCACCGGTTCGAGGGAGAAGGCCATCCTGCCCTGCTCGATGCCGGCGATGTCGACGGACTCGTTGATGAGCTGCAGCAGGTGCCGCCCGGCCTTGAGGATGTTGTCCACCGACTCGATCTGCTGCACGGGGGTGAGCCGTCCCATCTGCAGGAGCTGCCCGAATCCCAGGATCGCCGTGAGGGGCGTGCGGAGCTCGTGGCTCATTCGGGAGAGAAACTCGGTCTTCGCCCGGTTGGCGCGATCGGCCTCGTCGGTTTCCCGGCGCAGCAACGTCTCGGAGCGCTTCTGCCCGGTGATGTCGAGGACCGTGCCCTGGTACGTGGCGGGGCTGCCGTTCGCATCCCGCAGCACGACCATGGTGCCCGAGATCCAGATCTTCGTGCCGTCTCTGCGGTGTCCCTCCATCTCGAAGTCCCGGACCTCGCCCTCACCCTCGAGCCGCGACCAGAGCTCCTGCCGCTCGCTTGTCTTCCACGACCCGAGGAGGTGGTCCGGGTCCGCCATGAATTCCTCCGCGGAGCCATAGCCGAGGAGCCGGACGAGGGCCGGGTTCGCTGCCACCGTCTCTCCGTCGGCCGTGACGTAGAAGATGCCCTCCCGGGCGTTCTCGAAGATGGTTCGGTACCTCTGCTCGGTCTCGTGCAGCGCCACCTCCACCGCCCGGCGCTGGGTGACGTCGCGGGCGATGGTTGCGACGCCAATGACCCTGCCAGAGGGCACCAGGAGGGGCGATGCGGTGATCGAGACGTCGATCTCGATCCCCGTGCGGGTCGCATGAACGGTGTCGAATCGCTCGACGCACCGAGTGTGGGCGATCCGACGCAGCACGTCCGGCATCACATCGGGCAGGCCGGGGGGGAGCAGCATGCTGGTCGGGCGTCCGATCATGGCATCGGACGGATAGCCGTACATACGCTCCGCCCCGGAGTTCCAACTCACGATGGCGCCGTTGAGCGCGTGCGTGAAGATGGCGTCGTCGGACGCCTCGACGATGGCAGCCAACTGCGATTGGGTAAGGCTCCCCTGCTCACTCGTGTCGGGCAACCCGCTGCACATGGCTCACTCCCCGCCGCTCGGCGTCCTGGCTGGTTCCCGGTGGCGCTCCCGGAGGTCCAGCACCGCATCCATGGAATCGAGGAAGGCATCGAGGAGCCCGGGGTCGAAATGCCTGGCGCGCCCCCGTGCCATGACGTCGATGGCCTCGTCCATGGTGAACGCCGGGCGGTAGACGCGGTCGTTCGTGAGCGCGTCGAAGACGTCGGCCACGGCGACGACGCGGCCTTCGATCGGGATGGCCTCGAACGCGAGCCCGGCGGGGTAGCCGCTGCCGTCCCATCGCTCGTGGTGGGTGAGCGCGATCACGGCGCCGAGGGTGAGCACGGCGGAGTCCGAGTCCTTCAGGAGCTTGTGGCCCATGAGCGTGTGGCGCTGCATCACCGAACGCTGTTCGACGGTGAGCGGTCCCGGCTTCTGCAGGATTGCGTCGGGAACGCCGATCTTGCCGACGTCGTGCAAGGCGGAGGCAAGGCGGACCTTGGCCTGCTCCGGGGCCATGAGACCGGCTCGGTCGGCCAGCAGGGCCGAGAATTCGCTCACCCTGCGGATGTGGGCACCGGACTCCTCGTGGCGGACGGTCAACGCGGCGGAGAGCCGTTCGATCACTTCCTCGACTGCGATCGGACGCAGCAGCGCCCCTTCGAGTGGGGCGAGCGTCTGGCGCAGGGCACTGGTTCGGACCACGACCTTCTCCTCCAGTTCCCGCATGTGGGCGCGGCTGTGCATCTCGAGCTCCCTACGATGCAGCGCGTTGAGGAGGCTGATCAGCAGCTCCCCCACCCGGTAGGGCTTGACGACATAGCCGAAGGCCCCGCTCGCGAAGGCCTCGTCGATGAGCTCCCGGTCATTGGCCCCGGTGACCATGATTGCCGCGGTGTCGATGTGGTGAGCGTGGACGAAGGCGAGCAGATCGATGCCCGACTCGCCGGGCAGGCAGACGTCGATCAGGATCGCCGCGTACTCTCGCTCCTCGAGGCAGCGCCGAGCCTCGGCGACGCTCGCAACCGCGGTGCTCTCGTAGACACCCTCCTCGTCGAGGATGCGCACGAGGAGGAGGCGACCTTCGTCGTCGTCCTCGACGATGAGTACGTGGGACCGTTCACCATCCACGGGCGTGTCGCAGGCCGAAGTCCAGCATGGACGGTGACCACCGCTGGAGCGTGGCGGATCGGTCTGCCGAGGCGTGACCGTGGTTAGGGCGCACAGGCGGGACCAATCCCGGCCGCGGCCACAGGTTTCTACGGCTCTGGACGTCGCACCTCCAAGGAGGCTTCTCGAGCCGGGGCTGGGGCTCGCTGATCCGCAGCGGTTCGCCGCTGAAGGCTGGCCGGGGGCTGGGGGGGTGATCTATCGGGAGTCAGGACGACAGCGGTGCTATCCGTGCCCCCGCCTCGTTGACGACTCCACGTGGTGCTGAAGCTGATCCACCCGTTTTTGGTGGACTTACCCAATTGACGGACTAGACCATATCACGTTTAAAGACGACCCTTTTGGGGGAAGGGTAATAGGGCGTTTTGCGGTCTTCCCGACGAAGTACCGGTGAACGCTGCGGCAAAACGGAAAAGGCACCGCCTTTTGCCCGCCCCTGAGTGGACCGGACCAGGGCCCGGAGAGGACGGGAGGGTGTGGCAGGCTGGTGGGATGCACGCCCCGCCGGACCTTCGCTTCGTCACCGCCCTCTTCGGCGCCGCGGCCGGGACCGGCGACTCGAACTACGTGTGCTCGCCCTGGTCCGTGGCCTCCGCACTGGCGGCCCTCGCACCGGGGACCACCGCCGATGCGCGGGATGAGATTGCCACCGCGGTCGGTGCGCCCGACCGGCTCAGGCACGCGGCGGGAGTCCTGGCGCAGAGCGGTGGGGGAGGCGACGCCGTCTTCCAGGTGGCCAATCGCCTCTGGGTCGACGAGGGCCGGATCCCCAACCCGTCGTTCCTCGCCGAGCTCGGGCAGTGGCCGGGAGCCGGCGTGCGAACCGCCCCCATCCGCCGTGACCCGGAGGGGGCCCGGGCGCTCGTGAACGGGGATGTTGCCGCAGCGACCCGCGGGCTCATCCCCGAGATCATCGGACAGGGGACGCTGTCCGGGATGACGGCGGTGCTGGTGAACGCTCTCTACCTGATGGCCGCATGGCTGCAGCCGTTCCGGCCCGAGGACACCACCGAAGAGGCGTTCCATGCCCCCGGAGGCACCCGGAACGTGGCGACGATGCGGGCCTGCCACGAGACCGGCTATGCCCGCGCCGCCTCCTGGCAGTACGTTTCCCTACCACTGGCCCTGGGCATGCAGGCCGAGGTCGTCCTGCCGCCGGACCACGCGGCGGAGCCCCTTGGTGCCGAACGCCTCACCGCCCTCCGGAACGCGGCCACGACGTGGCGCGTCGACCTGCACCTTCCCCGCGCGAGGGTGGAGGCGGGGACCCGGCTGGCCGGTCCGCTGTCAAGCCTGGGGGTCTGCAGGATCTTCGACTCGGCCTCCCCGGCCGTCACGGGTGTCACCGACCGGCCGCTGTTCATCTCTGATGCGGTCCACCGGGCGGTCCTGCGGGTGGACGAGAGCGGGATCGAGGGAGCCGCTGCCACGGCGATGGTCATGAGGGCGGTGGCATTCCGCAGCCTTCCGGAGGTCGACATGGTGGTCGACCGGCCGTTCTTCCTGCTGGTCGGGCACCGGGGGACCGGCGCCGTGCTCTTCCTGGCGAGGGTCGCTGACCCGAAGGGCGGCGTGTAGGGTTCCGGGTTTGGAAGTCTGGTAAAAAACCTTCGCTATGCGAAGAAAAGTTTCCACACTTCTAGAGAGCGCTCGATCCTAGCCCCCCTGGGATGCCATCCGCCGCTGGATCTCCTCGGCGGACACGTCCTCGATGTGGGACTGCACGCTCCAGCGATGACCGAACGGGTCTTCGAACTGTCCCGACCGGTCCCCGTAGAACTGGTCCTCGACCGGCCGGATCGCGGTGGCCCCCTCCTGCAGCGCCCGGTCGAACACCTCGTCGACGTCCTGGACATACACGCTGAGCGTCACGGGCGTGCCGCCGAGCTCCCTGGGTGTCTTGGCGGGGCTGCCGGGGAACGGATCGGAGAGCATGATCAGCGAGTTGCCAAGCTGGAGCTCGCAGTGCGCCACGGTGCCATCCGGCATCGGTAGCCGCACGCGCTCGGAGGCGCCGAAGACGCTGCCGTAGAAGGCGATGGCGGCCTCGGCGCCGTCGATGACGAGGTAGGGCGTCAGTTGGGGGTAGTGCTCGGGGATCGGGTTCACGTCGGCCATGAGTTCCTCCCGGATCGGTTGAAGGCGGCGCTGACCACCTCTCAGCGGAGGATACCCACCGCGGCCCGCGTAGAATGGGGGCAACTCACGAGGCTGACCCGGGGTTTGACCCGGTTTTGACCACGCTTTTGACCAGGAGGAGGTTGGACGATGACCGACGCTGGCGAGTACCACCACGACGAGAGTTGCGCCCACGACCAGGCGACCGCCGGCGGGCCGTGTGCCCACGATGCCGCATGCGCCGGTAGTGCGGAGGCGTGCGGGATGGAGGGCGAGGCCTGCTGCGGGGGCCACGGCCGTGGGGACCTCTTCGCGTTTCCCACCACCACCGAGACCGTGACGGTGCCCGCCGTCCAGCTCGCCGGCCTGCTCGACCTCGTCGAGAAGCTGTGCGACGACCCCCGCCTCCTCACCCAGGAGCCGGACTACCTCGAGGCCCATCGCCTTCTTGAGGAGCAGGCCCCCGAGCTCGTCCAGCTCCGCGAGGAGTTCCTCGAGCGGATGAAGGTCTTCCTCGCCGAGGCCCAGGCGGCCCGCTAACCTCGTCCCACCGCAGTAGGGGAGCAGGGAATGGCCGCCGACGGAGTGGGGACCGACATACGGGCGCTGGTCGAGGTCGAGCGGCGCTGCTGGGGCGAGTTCCAGGCCCTTCTTGCACCCCTCAGCCCCGAGCAGGCCGAGCGGCCCGGCTACTTCCTCGAGGGCTGGTCGGCCAAGGATCTCCTTGCCCACGTCGCCGGGTGGCTGGCCGAGGCCGGGCAGGTCCTCGAGCAGGTCCGGGTCGGCACCTTCACGGGCAGGGACCTGGACATCGAGGGCCGCAACGCCGTGTTCCTCGAGGCCAACCGTCCCCAGCCGCTCAGGGTGGTCCACGCCGAGGCCTACGCCGCCCGTACCCGGCTCCTGCAGGAGGTGGGCCAGCTCGTGGGGATCAGCGCCGTTGCCAATGTCTGGCTGCGAAAGGCGGGCCCCGAGCACTATGCCGAGCACCTCCCCCGGCTGCGGGAATGGGTGAAGGAGCTGAGCGGCTAGGGCTCAGTGCTCGGGCGAATCCCGCCCGTGGAGGGTCACCAGGGTGTGGGCACCATCGGCCCCCTCGACGTCGATCGTGCGGACGGCGGCGGGCGACGGCGGGTCGAAGAGGATCTTCCAGGGATCCTGGACCATGCGCTCCAGGACGGGATCCCCGCTCTGTCTGCCAAGAACGGACACGATGACGACGTCGTCCTTCTCGTCGTAGCTGATGAACGAGAGCGGCAGCCGGTCGGCTTCCACCCGGCTGCCGAGCTCCGCCGACACCACCTCGATGGTCACCGGCTCGCCCTCGAGCTCCCGGGTCACGCTGTCGAGGAACCACCGCCATTCCTGGCGTACGGGCTGGCGCATCTTCTGGCTCATCCGACGTCTCCCTTCCGGCGGACCCGGGTGTCCCCGCCCGCGCCGGCAGCCTACCCTGCTGGCCGTGTTCCCGGCCGCTCCGTCGTACTGGCGAATCAGTCGTATGCTAACGATTAGCTGTGAATCATTCTGGTCCCCCCGCACTCGGCCGCCAGCTCGCCATGGCCGCCAAGGCCACCCGTGCCGAGTTCGACGCCCGGCTCGCGGAGGTGGGAGGCAGTCTGACCGCCTTCGTTGTCCTGCGCCTTGCCGACGAAGCTCCTGGAGGCCTTGAGCTCTCCCAGCGCCAGCTGGCGGAGCGCATGGGCGTCGAGGCGCCGACGATGGTTCGCCACCTCGACCGCCTCGAGAAAGAGGGACTCATCGAGCGCCGCCGGGATCCACGGGACCGCCGGGTGACGAGGATCACCGTCACGCCCGCCGGCAGCCGGCGCCTGGCGGTGCTCCGGAAGGTGGCCGAGGCCATGGATGCCGAGATCCTCAACTTGCTCGGCCCGGAGACCTACCGTGGTCTGGCAGGCGCCCTCGACCTGCTGCAGGAGCACATGACCCAGCTTGCCGGAGAAAGGAAGTCCCATGCCCATGCAGTCCTCTGAGCTCCCTCTGGGCGTGTGATGGCCACGGTCACCGCTCCCGCCCCCGCACCCACCGAGTCCCAGGCTCTGGGGTCGGAAATCGGCCGGTCCGCCGCCCGGGCAAGCCGCAGCGCCTTCGCGGCGCTCCTGTACCGGGATCTCGCCGTGCTGAAGAAGAACCTGTGTGAGTTCATCCCGCGGACGATCATCCAGCCGTTCCTCCTCGTGTTCGTCTTCCTCTACGTCTTCCCGAAGATCGGACAGGGCGTCGGCGGGGGCCGGGCGGGGGGCGAGTCGGCCTTCGCCACGATCCTCGTCGCCGGCGTCGTGGGTCTTTCGATCCTGTTCCAGGGCATCCAGTCGGTGGCCCTGCCGATGGTGCAGGAGTTCGGCTACACCAAGGAGATCGAGGACCGGGTGCTCGCCCCGCTGCCGGTGAGCCTGGTGGCGATGGGCAAGGTGGTCGCCGGGGCCCTCCAGGGCCTGATCGCTGCCTGCGTCGTGTTCCCGATCGCGGCGTTCGTCCATGCGTCCGGCGTCGTGCCGCATCTGACGATCCACTGGCTGCTGCTGCTCACCATGATCCCGTTGGCCTGTGTGACCACCGCGTCGCTGGGCCTCATGTTCGGGACGAAGTTCGATCCCCGGCAGGTCCCCGCCCTCTTCGCGCTCATCATCCTCCCGATCACGTTCCTCGGCGGCACCTACTACGCCTGGACGACGCTGCACGCCGTGCAGATCGGCGGGTTCCCCTGGCTGCAGGCCCTCGTGATCCTCAACCCCCTCATCTACATCACGGAGGGGTTCCGGGCGGCCCTTACGACTGCGCCGCACATGCACCTCTACGTGATCTATCCCGTGCTCGTTGGTTTCGCGGCCTTCTTCCTGCGCCTGGGGATCGTTAACTTCCGCAAGCGTGTCCTGAGCTAAGGGCCCGCCAGGACTCGGAGGTTAGTCCTCTATCGCGCGTATGCGCGCGATCGCGGACTATCTTTGTGCCGCCCCGGGGGGAGGATCGCCGGCGCCGGCGGGGCGGCGCCAGGCGCCGGCGATCCTTCCAGTTCTCGATGGCCACGTGGGCGGCGGGCCAGCGGTCCCCGGGGGTCCTAGCCCGTGGCGCTGGCGGGGGTCGTTGCCAGCGTCACGGTCACGGTGTTCGTCGAGCTTCCTCGCTGGTACTTGATCCTTACCTTGGTGCCAGGGCTGAGCGAGCCGATGGTGTCGGCGGCGTCGGTGTTGGTTGCGACCGGCTGGTCGTTGATGGCCACGATGACGTCGCCCGCCTTGAGACCGGCCGCTGCCGCCGGCGAGTTGGGGGTCACGGCCGTGATCTGCGCGCCACCGCTCTGGGCTGCGGTGATCTGCACGCCGAGGAAACCTCTCCCCGTCGTGGTGACCGTCCCCTTCTTCAGGGAGTCGACCAACGGGGTGATGCGGTCGATCGGGATAGCGAAGGCGACGCCCTGCCCGTTGTTGGAGACCGCCGTGTTCATGCCGATCACCTGGCCGCTGGCATCGGCGAGCGGGCCGCCAGAGTTGCCCGGGTTGATGGCGGCGTCGGTCTGGATCAGGCCGGCCAGGCGCTCACCGCTGGTCTGCAGCGACCTGTTGAGCGCCGAGATGATGCCCGACGTCACCGACGGGCCGCCGGGGGACAGCCCCAGGGCGTTGCCGACGGCGACCACAGGATCCCCGACCTGGAGGCCGGAGGACTTGCCGAGCTTGACCGGGGTGAGGGTGCCGGGGTTCTGGATCTGGACCATGGCGATGTCGTCGGCGGCATCGGTCCCGAGCACCTTGGCCTGGTACACGGTCGACTGGCCGAAGACCTGCACGCTGACGGTGGTGGAGCCGTTGACGACGTGGGCGTTCGTGAGGACATCGCCCTGGGTGTCGAGGACCATGCCGCTTCCCTCTCCCTGGGTGGCGCCCCCGAAGGTCCCCGACGCCGAGGTGCTGATCATGACGACGCCCGGCTCCACCGCCCGCAGGACCGAACGGATGTCGAGGGAGGGGGCGGTGCCGGTGGGCGGCGTCGTCGCCGCGGTGCGCAGCGAAGCGTCGCTGCCGGAGGGCAGCGTGGTGGTGGTGTCTCGGAATGCTCCGAGGGCGTTGGCGACAACGAAGACGGCAACCAGGAGCGCCGCCGCAGCCAGCAGGCCCTTCGACCACGGCAGCATGCGCTCGGAGAACTTCTTCGGAGGTTTGGGTTCCTCCACCGGCAGGGGCCCTCCGTAGGGGGGTGTGCCGAACGGTGGAGTTCCGTAGGGAGTCACCCCGTAGGGCGACGTTCCATAGGGGCCGCCGTACGGGGCCCCGGGCTGGCCCTCCGGGCCGGCTGGCGGCGTCCAGTACGGCGTCTGGCCGGGTCCGTACTCTTCGTAGGCAGGACCGGGTGGCGGCCCGTAGGCGGGCGGAGGCGGCCCGGGTGCGAGGGGCGGCGGCCCGTCGGGCAGGCCGGTGTCGCTGCCGGCCACAGGCTCGCCGGGCTCGCCAGGTTGAGCGGCAGCGGCTCCGTCGGGCAGGCCGGGCTCGGTGGGTTCGGTCGGTCCCATTGCCGTGCCGTTCTCCTCTGCTATGCCTGGGGTGCGGTGCCCGGCTCGTCTGCGGCGGGCGGATTGGGCGGTGGGGGGTCGGACGGGTTGACCGGCGCTGCGGGCTCAGCCGGCCGGGGAACACCGGTCAGGTCCTCGACCATCCGGAAGTACTGGTCACGGTCAAGCTCGCCGCGGGCATAGCGCATCCGGGCGGCATGGAGGGCCTCGTCCCGGACCTGCCACGGACCGCTCACCGGCACGTGCCGGGCCTCGTCGTGGTTCATCAGGCGCATCAAGGCCCAGACAAGCAGCCCGATGAAGAGCGCGAAGAGCACGATCCCAAGCAGACCCCCGAAGAGTTGGAACCCACCGTGCCAGCCGGGTCCAAAGAATCGTTCGCCCATCCCGAAGCACCTCCTCCTGCTGCGTGGCTATCTTCGCTCAGGATTGCACCGGCAACTGTGGGTTGCCTGTGCTACCGCTTTGGGTCCCCCCCGAAACGGGACCCCCGTCACGGCCCGAAGGTCGCGTGCTGAGCCAGGGCCCCGAGACGTGCCCGACGCTCGACCGGCGTCAGATGCTGGCAGGCGTCGCGGTGGCGGTCGGCCGCTGGCCGCCCTCGCCGGGGCCTTTCCGTCCGGGGAAGGGACCCCCGAAACCGTGGCGGAACCCGCCCATTCCCTTCAGGGTCCCGTTGACGAAGGCGGTGATCCCCGTCGTCAGGTTGGCCTTCATCGTCGCGGCCTGGGCGGCGGTGATCTTGCCGGACGAGACGGCGGCGTCGATCCGGCTCGTCGCGTCGGTGACCAGGTCGTTGATGATCTTCTGCGGATCGACGTTCTTCGACTTGGCCAGCGCGGCGATGCTCTGGCGACCCTGCAGCGCCGCCTTCAGGTCGGCGGCGGTCATGTTGAGGTCCTTCGCGACGATGTCGAGTGACGGCTTGGCGCCGAGCCTCGGCGCGGCCGTGCCGGTCACTCCCGGCGCCCTGAACACTCGGGTCCCGTTGACGAAGGCGGTGATCCCCGTCGTCAGGTTGGCCTTCATCGTCGCGGCCTGGGCGGCGGTGATCTTGCCGGACGAGACAGCGGTGTCGATCCGGCTCGTCGCGTCGGTGACCAGGTCGTTGATGATCTTCTGCGGATCGACGTTCTTCGACTTGGCCAGTGCGGCGATGCTCTGGCCGCCCTGCAGCGCCGTCTTCAGGTCCGCGGTGCTCATGTTGAGATCCTTGGCGACGACCTGCAGCGAGGCGCCGCCTCGCACGCCAACGCCGGGGGCGAAGGGGCCTTTGCGGGGCACGGGAGCAGCGCTCGAGGTGGGCGTGGGCGTCTGGGCGCCGGACAGGGTCGGGACGCCGAGGAACGCTCCGATCGTCGCCCCGGCGCCGAGGGCGGCGATGACGGCAACGCCGGCGAGCAGCTTGCGGTGGCTCATGCGAACTCCTTCACAGACGTGGTGCCGCCAGGCTCGCGGGTCAATCTGGACCGCTGCTTGGGTGACACTGTGCCCCGCCGTAATGTGGCGTTCAGCGAGGGTCCCGGCGGTCCAGATTCCAGTGCCGGACAACCGAGCACAGCCAGGTGGAATGCGCCGAGGTCGCTCGAGTGACCAAGAAGCGGCTGATGGTTCGCTGGCCTCCCTCGTGATCGCTGTAGAGCACATCGATCATCAAAAGGCCCTCATCGACCCCCCGCAGCACGTCTGCCCGATGCGGATGGTCGGGCTCGCGGATGGCCGCCTGCCAGAAGCTCGAGTCGCCGGGGGGGACGTACAGGTCGCGCGATTGCGTGGAGAAGTCACTCGGTTCGGGGCGTGTCATCCTGTGGTCGATGTCATCTGGCTGTGCCCGCCACGACTGGATGACGGCGATGCCGGAGCCCACATTGCGCAGCGACATCGCCATGTAGAGCACCCCGTCGACGGCCTCGATGTGGGCCCGCCCACCCTCGAGGTGGGCATAGTGATTGTCGACCCATCTGACCTTCTGCATGGGGTCATCGAAGCGCGACTGGAAGAGCACGGGTCGAAGACCGACCTGAAGGTTCCGCTCCGCGGTGCGGGCCGCCCGGTTCGCTGAGCGCACCGCCGAGAACGTGGCGATCGCCAGCACGAGGGTGCCGCCCGCGGTGGCCAGCGACGAGACGGTCACCCAGTCGACGGACATGCGCT
>DASXNO010000005.1:0-6082 GCA_036495025.1 Actinomycetota bacterium
TCGGGCTCGAGGCCGAGCAGGGAGGCGAGCGCGCCGCGCACCATGCCCTGGTCCTCGGCCAGGAGGATGCGGATCACGCGGCCGGCACCGTTGCCACCAGGCGGAAGCCCCCGCCCTCGCCCGGGCCCGCCTCCAGGGTGCCGCCGGCACGGGCCAGACGCTCCGAGAGGCCCGGCAGCCCGCTCCCGGCGTGCGGCGAGGGTCCCGGCCCCCGCCCGTCGTCGCGGACCTCGACCACGACCTCGCCGTCCCGGCGCGCCACGCTGATCTCGCAGCGCCGGGCCCCGCTGTGGCGGACGACGTTCGTGACGCCCTCCCGGACCGCCCAGCCCACCACGCTCTCGACGCCGGCCCCCAGCGAGCCGCCACTGACCCGGACCACAGGGTCGATCCCCGCCGCGGCGAGGGCCGAACGGGCGTCGTCGAGCTCGTCGGCGAGGCGCTGGGTCCGGTAGCCCGTCACCGCCTCCCGCACATCGACGAGCGATCGTCGGGCGACGTCCTCGATCTCCCGGACCTCCTTCGCGGCAGCCTGCGGGTCCCGCTCGGCGAGGCGCCGCGCCAGCTGGCTCTTCAGCACGATGACCGAGAGGCTATGGCCGAGCAGGTCGTGCAGATCGCGGGAGATCCGCAGCCGCTCCTCGCTGACCGCCAACCGGGCGACCTCGGCCCGCGCCGCCCGGAGCTCGCTGACGAGCAGCCAGGTCTGGCGCCACGCCACGATCATGCCGCCGATGGCGACCGTCATGAAGGACAGGAAGGCGGTGCTGGCAACCCCCACGTGCAACGTCGCCGACGCCACGAGCGACACGACCGTGATGGCAGGGATGGCGATGAGCGAATGCCGTGGTGCCAGCACCGCCCCCGTGGCCACGCTCAGGTAGATCAGCAGGCCGATCCAGTCGGCTCCGAAGGCGAAGACCAGGCCGACGGTCAGCGCTGCGAACGCCGCGAGGAGGCCGGTGAGGCGGCGCCGGATCGAGGGTTGACTCCAGGGGAACTGCCACACGATCAGCTCGTAGAGCGCGACGAAGAGGGCAAGCCCTGCCCACGCAATTGCCGCCCTGACGCCCCGGATCCGGCCGTGCACGAGATCGCCGATGGGGTAGAGCAGGAAGACCAGCCACACCGAGAACCCGGTCACCCGCAACCACGGGCTCAGCGAGACCGCCGGACCCTCTGTCTCCTGCCCCGCACCCATGGCCCCCGTCCTCAGTCCTTCAGGCTGGCTCGCCGGTAGCTCCAGGTGGCGGCCAGCGCGAACGCTGCGGTCCACCCGGCGAGGATAAGCCCGCTGGTGGCCGACGGGGCGTGGCCACCGGCAATCCGCCACCCGAGGTCCCCGAGGCGGTTCGTCGGCAGGACGTGGCCGATCGTCCGCAGGGCCTTCGGCAGGATCGACAGCGGCATCCACAGGCCGCCGATCGCCGGGAGTACGAACCAGGCGGCAAGGGTCAGGCTGTAGGACGAGTCGCCGTCGGCGAGGTAGCCGATCATCAGGCCCAGCATGGCGAAGGGGGCGGTCCCGAGCGTCGTCAGGGCGATGAAGGCGGCCCACTCCCCCGCCGTCAGCCGCACGCCGTGGGCGAGGGCGGCCGTGATGCTCACCAGGACGACAGCCGGGAAGCCGAGGGCCACGGCCGCCACCACCTTGGCCGCGATCACCTTGCCCGCGGACAGCGGCGTCGTCCGGAGCTGGCGGAGCCAGCCGGTGCCCCGCTCGGCGGCGACCCGCGGGCCAGTGGCGAAGAGGACGGCCCCGATGGCGCCGTAGGCAGCCATGGAGACCATCAGCTCGACGGACTGCCTGAGCCCCTCCGCCGGCTGACGCCCGAACAGGCTGCTGAAGAGGAGATAGAAGCCGACCGGCGTCACGAGGCTGAGGAAAAGGTAGCGGCTGTTGCGGATAACCCGCAGCACCTCGAGGCGGACGTAGGTGAGCACGGTGTTCCTCCTTTCCGAGGCTTCTATCGATGGGTGAGCGTGAGAAACGCGTCCTCGAGCCCGGCGCCGGTGACCTCGATGTCCCTGACCTCGTCCCTGGCCATGAACAGGGCCCGCAGGGTGGCGTCGGGATCCCCGCTGCGCAGCAGGACGCTGTCCCCGTGGACCTCGACGGTCGTCACGCCGGGGAGGGCCTCGAGTCCGGCCAGAGGTCCGCCGGCCAGCGAGAAGCGGATGGTCCGGCCCCCGGCCGCCGCCTTGATCTCCGTGGCGGGCCCGTCGGCGACGACCCGACCTCCGTTGACGACGACGATGCGGTCGGCGTTGTCGTCGGCCTCCTCGAGGTAGTGGGTGGCGAAGAGCACGGTCCGCCCCGCGGCCGCCTCCGCCCGCATGCTCGTCCAGAACGCCCGGCGGGACTCGACGTCCATCCCCGCCGTCGGCTCGTCGAGGACGAGGACCGAGGGGTTGCCGGCGAGCGCCAGAGCGAAGCGCACCCGCTGGGTCTGCCCGCCGGACAGCTTGTCGACATGGCGCCCGGCAAGGGCCGTCAGTCCCGCCGTCTCGAGCACCCGGTCGAGCGGGAGTGGGTCGGGATAGAGACCCCGGACAAAGCCGACGAGCTCGGCCACCTTGACGCCGGGCATCAGGCCCCCATCCTGCAACATCGCGGCGATGTGGCCCCGGGCAACGGCTTGCACCGGCGGCAGACCCCACACCGCCACCGACCCGGCATCCGGCGCAAGGAGCCCCAGCAGCATGGCGATGGTGGTCGACTTTCCTGCCCCGTTGGGACCGAGGACGGCGACGCTCTCCCCCCTGGCGATCGTGAGGTTGAGCCCGTCGACGGCCCGCACGGTGCCGAAGCTGCGGTGCAGGTCGTGGATCTCGATGGCGCTGCGTGTCACGTCGTCCCTCCTGTGTGATTGCAGGGACTACGCTACGGATGGCGGGGAGCACCCGGTAGTGCGGGGCGTCACGACGTTTGCGTGACACTTGTCATTCCCTTTGACACGCAGGGGTACGGCTTTACAATGGGGTTTGATTTCTGGCTTCCCTGCTGGCATCAAGCTTGGCACCAAACCTGTTGCACACGCCGGGGGCCACCGAGCAACGACGCTCGCGCGGTTGAGTGCGCGGGCGTTTTTTTGTCCGATCGATCCGTTAACAGGGGGTTTCATGCCAGGTCTCATGCTGGGGGCGAGCAGCAGGAATCGAGACATCTTCGACCCGGCTCACGAGCGCGACGCCTGCGGCGTCGGGTTCGTCGCCGACGTCGAGGGGCGGGCAAGCCACTCCATCCTCGAGACAGCCGTCTACTCGCTGTGCCGGGTGCGCCACCGTGGCGCCGTGGACGCCGACGGCAAGAGCGGCGACGGGGCCGGGATCCTGACGTCACTGCCGGCCGACTTCTTCGCGGCCGAAGCGGCGAGGATGGGGACGCCCGCCGACCCCTCCTTCATCGGTGTGGCGATGACGTTCGTCTGGAACGAGGGCCACCGACGCGTCATCGAGGAAGCCTGCCGCTGGGAGGGCATCGAGGTCATCGGGTGGCGGGAGGTCCCGGTCGACGACGAGACCCTGGGCGACCGCGCCAAGGCCACGCAGCCGGTCATCGAGCAGGCCGTATTCCTGAAGCCCATCGGCCTGAACGCCGCCGAGGCGGAGCGCCGCTGCGTCCGGGCCCGCAAGCGGGCCGAGAAGGCCTGCGCCGAGGTCGGGATTCGGGTCTACTTCCCGTCGTTCTCGTTCAGCACCATCACCTACAAGGGGATGTGCCTGGCCGACAAGCTGGCGGACTTCTACCTCGACCTCGCCGACGAGCGCTACCAGGTGCCGCTGGCGGTCTTCCACCAGCGGTTCTCGACGAACACGCTGCCGACGTGGGAGCGGACGCAGCCGTTCCGGATGATCTGCCACAACGGCGAGATCAACACCATCCAGGGCAACGTCAACCGGATGCGGGCCCGGGAAGGCCGTCTCGGCAAGATCAACCTCCTCGAGGAGGAACTGCTGCGCCCCGTCATCGACATCGCCGGCTCGGACTCCGCGATGCTGGACAACGTCCTGGAGCTGCTCACCCGGGAGGGCCGGGACGTGCGCCACGCCGCGGCGATGCTGATCCCCGCCGCCTGGGAGACGCTCACCGACATCGGCGACGACGTACGGGACTTCTACCGCTACCACGCCTGCCTGATGGAGGCGTGGGACGGCCCGGCGGGCGTGATCTTCACCGACGGCATCCGGGTCGGCGCCACCCTCGACCGCAACGGACTCAGGCCCATGCGCTACTTCGTCTGCGAGGACGGCATGGTCGCGTGCACGTCCGAGGCGGGGTCGGTCTACACGCGTGGCCACGGCACGGTCCGCCGCGGCAAGCTCGGCCCCGGCCAGATGATCTGCGTCGACCCCAACGACGGGGGCTTCCAGGAGAACCCGGTCCGGGACCGCCTCGCCAAGGCGCAGCCGTACGGGGAGTGGGTCCAGCGGTTCCTGAACCCCGCCCCGCTCGGCGACCCCAACCCCGAGATCCCCGAGGACCTGGTGCGCCGGCAGGTGGCGTTCGGGTACTCGCACGAGGACTTCACGACGGTGATCCGCCCGATGGCGACCTCGGGCCACGAGCCGACGTCCTCCATGGGCGACGACACCGCGCCCGGCGGCCTCGCGGACCACCAGCGGCCGGTCTACAACTACTTCAAGCAGCGGTTCGCCCAGGTGACCAACCCGCCGATGGACCCGATCCGGGAGCGGGGCGTCATGAGCATCCGGACGCTGATCGGACCGCACGACCCGGTGCTGTGGGAGCGGCCGGAGGGGGCGTCGCTCCTCGAGCTCGAGACCTTCCTGCTGTTCAAGGCGCCGGGCGGGTACCGGCTCGACGCCACCTTCCCCGTGGCGGACGGTCCCGACGGTCTGCGTACCGGGCTGGACCGCCTTGCCGACGAGGCCGAGCATGCCGCCGGTCTCGGCAGTGGCATCCTCGTGATCTCGGACCGGGACATCTCGGCGAGCCGGGCCCCGATCCCCATGCTCCTGGCGGTGGGCGCCACCCATCAGCGGCTGCTGCGGGCCGGCCAGCGGACCCGGGTGTCGATCGTGGTCGAGACCGACGAAGCCCGGGAGGTCCATCACCTGGCCTGCCTGCTCGGCTACGGGGCGGAGGCGGTGTGTCCGTCGCTGGTGCTCGCGTCGATCGCCGACCTGGTCAACAGGGGTCGCCTCGGCGAGGACATCCCGGTGGCCGAGGCCCTGATGCGCTTCCGGAATGCCGTGGAGGAGGGCGTGCTGAAGATCCTCTCGAAGATGGGCATCTCCACCACGGATTCCTACCGGGGAGCCCAGATCTTCGACGCCGTCGGCCTCGGCCTGGACGTCATCGACGCCTGCTTCACCGGGTGTGCCTCACCGCTTGGCGGCATCGGCTTTCCGACCATCGGCGAGGACGTCCTGGCCCGGCACAAGACGGCCTTCACCGACTCGCCGAAGCTGCTGAACCCCGGCTACTACAAGCACCACGCCAAGGGCATCGAGCACCACGTCACGAACCCGGCCGTGGTCGACTCCCTGCACGAGGCCGTGCAGAACGGGGACTGGGAGGCCTACGCCACGTTCGCCAAGCTGGTGGCGGAGCGTCCCCCGACCGAGCCCCGCGACCTGCTCGACCTCGTCGCCGCCGGGCCGGCCGTCCCCGTGGACGAGGTCGAGCCCGCCTCGGCGATCACACGGCGGTTCTCCAGCGGGGCGATCAGCCACGGCGCCATCGGCAAGGAGGCCCACGAGACGATCGCCCAGGCGATGAACCTCGTCGGAGGGAGGGCCAACACGGGCGAGGGCGGCGAGGACCGGTCCCGCTACGACAACGACAAGAACTGCCGCATCAAGCAGATTGCCTCGGGCCGGTTCGGGGTGACGCCGGAGTACTGCTCGTTCGCCGAGGAGCTCAACATCAAGATGGCGCAGGGATCCAAGCCCGGCGAGGGGGGGCAGATCCCGGGCAAGAAGGTGACCGAGGAGATCGCCGGGCTCCGCCACACCCAGCCGGGCGTGGCGCTGATCTCCCCGCCGCCGCACCACGACATCTACTCGATCGAGGACCTCGCCCAGCTCATCTTCGACCTGAAGCAGGTCAACCCCA
>DASXNO010000006.1:0-39838 GCA_036495025.1 Actinomycetota bacterium
AGCGCCGACCATCACGTCCGGCACCCGCGGCACCGGTGCCCCAACCGCTACGCCAGCCCCCACCGGCGAGGCGCTCCCGGCCACGTCCGGCACCGGCGGCACCGGTGCCCCAACCGCTGCGCCAGCCCCCACCGGCGAGGCGCTCCCGGCCACGTCCGGCACCGGCGGCACCGGTGCCCCAACCGCTACGCCAGCCTCCACCGGCGAGGCGCTCCCGGCCACGTCCGGCGTGAGTCCGGCCGGTGGCTTCTCACGTCTCTGGCTCCTCCTCGGGCTGGCGATCCTTGGGCTCATCCTCTTCGTGCTCCTCCTTCTCTGGAGGCGGAGGAGAGAGGAAGAGCGGCGACCCTCCCCTTGACCGGCGAGTTGAGCGGCGAGGCAGAAGCGAGGGCTGGCCCGCCGGGAGCCGCAACCGGCGAGCAGACGACCGGTAGCACACCCGCCGATGCCCTTCAGGTTCGGCACCCTTTCGACACCTGGGCAGCACGGGAGATTGCGGCGCTGAGGCGGGCCACCAAACGCTCGGTGGCGGCTGCCAGCGGGATCGGTGTGATCGTGGGGCTCGCCAGCGCCATCCTGACGACGCTCTTTGTGATCCTGCCCAACGTGAAGCCGTCGACGACGAACCTTGTGGCCATATCGAATGTGGCCGTCGAGCCCCACGTGACCTTCGGCGAGTATCTGCAGCACCCATCCACTGCGATCGCCTTACGGGCGCGAGGGATGGGCATCGACGACATCCGGCGCCGCAGCCAGGCCCTTCTCGGCGACGGCGGGGTCGCCGTGGACTTCCAGTTCGAGGTGCGCGGCTACGGAGGGGCCTCGTTGCAGACGCGCTGGACCCTGTTCGACGGGGATACCGGAGCCCGCCTGGGGGAGTCGGAGCAACTCGACCCCCTGCCCCTCACCTTCGTGGCGCGCAAGAACGAGGCCGACATCGGGACCTGGGAGATCTGGGTGCGCACGTTCGATCAGCAACGAAAGTCCTGCTTCATCAGGATCGAAATGTATGACGTCACGGCCGGAACCCGGCTGACCTACCAGGACAGCAGCAAGTTCTCGCCGTCGCCGTAGGCACGGGGCGACGGTCCCCGTTTAGTGCCTGAGGTCCGGACGGTAGGATGAGGGCCGGGGGGCGCCGGCAACCCTTGACATTGGGCGGCGATCCTATCGAGAAAGTCCCGGCCTCCAAAGCCGGGCCGCTCGTGGACCTGGATCGCCCGGAGGTGGGACGCTGCCAGACTTCTCTAACCTGTCGATGACCTCCCGCGCCTGCCCGGTCTGCGGGTCCGAGGCCGCCTCCGTCTTCGCCGAACAGCGGATCGACGCCGCAGCCCTCGACGGCTTCGCCTTTGCCTCCCGCAAGCAGCCCGAGTACATGCACTACCGCCTCGTGTCGTGCCCGGTCTGCGACCTCGTCTACGCCAGCCCGGCCCCCGGTCCGGAGACGCTCGCCGGTGCCTACGTCACCGCGGCCTACGACAGCTCGGAGGAGGCGAGGTGGGCGGCCCGGACCTACCGGAGACTCCTCCAGCCGGTCCTCGCCTCCCTGGGCGCCTCTTCGGCCGGGTTGGGCTCCGCCCTCGACATCGGCGCCGGCGACGGAGCCTTTCTGGAGGAGCTGCTGGCCGCACGTTTCCGTCACGTGGAGGGGGTCGAGCCATCGGATGCACCCCGCCGGTCGGCAAAGCCCCACATCCGGCCGCTCATTCACGAGGGACTCTTCTCGCCCGAGGTCTTCGACGGCCGGCGTTTCGACCTGATCACCTGTCTCCAGACCATCGAGCACGTCCATGACCCGCTGGCGCTCTGCCGGGAGGCGTGGTCCCTCCTCGAAGACGGGGGAGCCCTCTTCATCGTCTGCCACAACCGCCGGGCCGCCTCGGCGAAGCTGCTCGGCCGGCATTCACCGATCTTCGATGTCGAGCACCTGCAGCTCTTCTCCCCCCGCAGCCTCCGCCGGCTCCTCGGCGAGTCCGGCTTCACCGACGTGTCGGTCCGACCCGTCCTCAACAGCTACCCCATCCGCTACTGGGCAAGGCTGGCCCCCATCCCGGCTCGCCCGAAGGCCAGGGTGCAGGAGGTGCTCGCTGGCCGCTTGGGCTCCCTGCCGCTGATGCTCCCCGCCGGCAACGTCGCCGCCTGGGGCTACCGCCGACCTTCCAGCTCGCCCTCCTAGAAAGTTTCGTAACTTTTCGTCGTCTGACAACAAATTCTTACGGAACCTCGGAAACTCCCGTCTCGCTGTCGGTACCCCGCGTTTTACTAGATGCGTGGAATCGACTACTTCTCTTGCGCAGAGGCAGCATGGTCTGCTTACCCGTACGCAGGTGATTGCTGCTGGGTTGTCCGACAGTGCCATCCGGGCACGGCTTGAGGCGGGAGCCTGGCAGCGAGTCCATCAGGGTGTTTACCGGGTAGCCGGCTCCCGGCAGACGAACGAACAGGTGGTCCTGGCAGCTTGTCTCGCAGCCGGGGGTGGGGCAGTCGCTTCCCACGGGACTGCCGCAGGCCTTCATGGCCTGCCGGCCGGAGACAGCCGCACCCACATCACCGTCGTGGGGACCAAGGCTCCCCGGGTGACGGGGGTGAACATCCACATCGTGACCGGGTTGCAGGCGCCTGACTGTGCAGTCAAGAACGGGATTTCTGTTACCACCGTGGCACGGACCATCATCGACCGGGGGCGGATCCTACGGCCCGACCGGCTCGAGGAGGTCCTCGATCATGCCCTCGCCGCACGAAGCGTCTCGCTCGGCGTGCTCGAGCAGCGCCTTGCGAAGACGGGTACGCAGGGCCGTCGCGGAGCAGGGGTCCTTGGTGGGCTCATTGCGGTCCGCCTGGACGGCTCCCCGCGGCCCCGGCAGCGGGGGGAGCGGCTGTTTCTGCGCATCGTCGAGCAGTACGGCCTCCCGACGCCGGAGCGGGAGGTGGAGTACCACCTCTCCGACGGCCGCACGGTGTATGTGGATTTCGTGTTCTGCCGGGTGGTCGGAGCCGAGATCGACAGCTACCTGCACCACTCCAGCCTGACCGACTGGGCGGCGGACCGCACCCGCAACAACCTGCTCCGGGCGCAGGGCCTGACGCTCCTCAACGTCACGGAGCCGGACATGAGAACGGACCCGGCCGGCGTGGCTGCCCAGTTCGGGGAGGCCCTCGCCAGTCGGGGGGTCCGATGGCCGCAGGGGCCGCCGGGCTCCACCCCCTTCTAGGATGGGCGCCATGCCACCGGCCGATCGCCCCGCCAGGGCAAAGCTCGTCGCGCTCGGCTGCCTCGTGGCCGTCTGGATCGCGTTCGTATATCCGCTGTTCGGGGGCAAGGTCCACTTCCCCACGGACTTCCAGGGCCTGTTCTTCGGGGCGCCAGGATCGGCTCCCCGGATCACCTCCAACCAGGTCGACTCCGATGCCTACCTCGCCGAGTACCCCTGGCATGCGTACCTCGGCCGTCAGCTCGCCGCCGGGCACCTTCCGCTCTGGGACCCGAGTCGCTTCGCCGGTGTGCCGTTCGCCGCAGACGTGTCCGTTGGCACGTTCTACCCGCCGAACTGGCTCTACGCGTTGGGTTCGCCGACCATCGTCGCCAGCGGGATCTGGGCCGCGACGTTGCTGGCGTCGCTCCTGGGTGCCTTCTGGTTCCTCTCGCTGCTGCGGCTCCATCCCCTTGCGGCGGCGCTGGGTGCCGTGGTGTGGACCTTCAGTGGCTTCATGGTCTCCGAAGGCATGTTCGGCGCCCTTATCGGATCGGCGGTCTGGCTGCCGATGGCCCTCGCCGGTCTCGAGCTCGCCCGTCGGGGCCGGTGGCGGCTGGGCGTGCCGGTCGCAGGCCTGGCGCTGGCGCTTGCCATCGTCGCCGGGCATACGCAGATCGGCCTCTACGTCTGGATCGCAACGGCGATCTGGGCAGCGGGCTCGACGGCGGCCGATGCGCTTGGGGCTCGGCGGTGCGGCCGCAGGGCCGTCCTGGCCGAGCTGGCCCGGGGTGCCGGCGCCGCGGCGGCAGCGTTCGCCATCGCCGGAGGCCTCGCCTCGGTGCAGCTCCTGGGCACGAGCGAGTACGCGGGCCAGATCATCCGGCAGGGCGAAACCGTGGCCTCGGCCTCCTACCTCCACGTGGCGCCCCGGGACCTCGTCACCCTCCTGATCCCCGACTACCACGGGAGCTCCCTCGCCGGGAACTTCCGGGGTCCGCTCGCGCTCTCGATCGAGACCACCGTCTACGCCGGTGTCCTGACGCTGCCGCTCGCCCTGGCGGGGGCCCTGCACCGCAACCGGCGCCTCGCCCTGTGCTTCGGACTGCTCGCCGTGGTCGGGCTGACGGCTGCGATGGGGACCTCCGTGTTCCGTGCCCTGTTCATCCTCGTGCCCGGGGTTGCCCGCACCCGGGACGTCACCCGCTTCAAGCTGCTCCTCGACGCCGGCCTTGCCGGCCTGGCAGCCCTGGGGCTGGACGCCGTGCGCAGCCGCCGCAACCGCGCGGCCCGGTGGACCGCCATCGCCGCCTCGGCCGGGCTGGTCGCCGCGCTCGTCGTGCTCACGCTGACCCGTGCGGGCACCCGGCTGCCCGCGTCGTTCCTCACCTCCCGCGGGCTGCGAGCGATCGTCCTGACCGCAGCGGGCCTGCTGGTGCTCGTCGCAATCGCCCGCTCCCCGCGGGCGTCCCGGGCCGGCGGCATCGCCCTGCTGGCGGTTTCCGCCGCGGACCTGTGGCTGTTCGGGTTCGGCTACCACCCGTTCCAACCGAACGGGACCATGTACCCCGCCAGCAGCGACGTGCAGCGCCTGGCGTCGATGCCGGGGGACCGGCCCCGCTTCGCCATGGCCGGCGACTATGCCCTCCCGCCGAACGCGGCGATGGTCTACGGGCTGCACAGCGTCAACGGCTACGACCCGTTCATCCCCGCCACCGTGGCCGGGCTGCTCACTGCCTTCCAGCCGGATGTCCTCGCCTGGGCGACGTTCGGCAACAAGGTGCCGCCGCTCGAGCTCGGCCGGTCAGAGCCGCCGATCCTCGACCTGCTCGGCGTCCGGCGCATCGTGACGCCGCCCGGCGTCATAAGCCCCGGCACCCAGGACGTCACCTCCCCCGGCCGGGTGTCGATCTTCGACCAGCCGGGCGCGTTCCCGGCCGCCTTTGTGGCGACCTGCTGGGCCCTCACCCCGGACGCCGCGGTGCTCCCAGCGCTCGCCGCGATGGGCGACGCGGAGCTTCGCTCGAACGTCACGGTCGCGCCCGGCCCCGGCGTACCGGGAGCGTCCGCGTCGACTTGCCGCCCCGGTCCGGCGGCGAGGTTCCGTGCGGATGGGCCCGAGCACGTCGTGGTGTCGGTCCCCGCCTCGGGGGGCGGCATCGCCGTGCTCGCCGACCAGTGGTATCCGGGCTGGACGGCGACACTCGACGGCCGCGACGTCCCCATCCTCCGGGTCGACGCCGCCCTCCGCGGCGTTGCGATCGGCCCGGGGCCGCACCGGATCGATTTCCGGTACCGGCCGCGATGGCCGCTGCTGGGCCTGGGCGTCACCGCCCTGACGGTCGCCGTCGTCCTGCTGGTCGTGACGGCGCCGCCCCGCCGCCAGGCTGCGCTCAGCCCTCCTCGGGCGGACCGGGCGGAGCAGGCGGACCAAGCAGAGCGGGCGGAGCGGCACCCTGCGGGTCGTTGAGGGTGCTCTCCACGACGTAGGCGGGCCGGCGTTTCACCTCCTCGTAGATATGGGCGAGGTACGACCCGATGATGCTGAGGCACAGGAGTTGCACGCCGCCCATGAACAGGATCAGGACGATGATCGTCGTGAGGCCGCTCGGGACAATCTTGGGGTCGAGGATGCGCAGCGCGACCTGCACGACGATCAGCACCAGGGAGAGGGCGCAGGTGGTGATCGCCAGCAGCATGATGAAGTCCAGCGGCTTGTAGGAGAACGAGATGATCGCCTTGCGCGCCCACCCGAAGTTGCGGAGGAGGCTGTTCGTCGTCTCCCCATAGGCCCGCTCCGCCCGGATGTAGGGGACGCCGGTCTGGCGGAAGCCCACCCAGGCTCGCATGCCTCGCAGGAAGCGGTTGGTCTCGGGCAGCCGGTTGAGCACATCGACCACCCGGCGGTCGAGCAGGGAGAAGTCGCCGGCATCCAGCGGGATCTTGACGTAGGAGGTCGCCCGGAAGGCCCGGTAGAACGCCTTGTACGCCACCTGCAGGAAGCGGCTCGCCTCTCGCTTCACCCGCACGCCATAGACGACGTCGTAGCCCTCCTTCCACTGCTCGTAGAAGGCCTCGATGATCTCGGGGGGGTCCTGCAGGTCGCCGTCCAGCAGCACGACGGCATCGCCGGTGGCCGCCTGCATCCCGCTCGTGAATGCCCCCTGGGAGCCGAAGTTGCGGCTGTGGTTGATCACCCGGACCCTGGGGTCGATCTCGGCCAGCTTCTCCAGGACGTCACGGGCGTTGTCGGGGCTGGCGTCGTTGACGAAGATGATCTCGTAGTCGACGCCGAGCCTCTGGAACGTCGTGGAGAGGCGGTCGTACATCTCCGGGACCGCCGGCGCGTCGCGGTAGCAGGCGACGACTGCGGTCAGGCGGTCCGGTCTGCCGTCGGTCAAGGCCGGAATCCCGTCATCATGATCGGCGCCTTGAGGGGCGCCTCGGGCGTCATGATCGGCGCCTTGAGGGGCGCCTCGGGGAGACGCGCCAGGGCCTCGCGGGCGGAGGTGACCAGGCCCTCGACCGACAGGCCGTGCTGGGCCGCCAGCCACGTCTCACTGCCGGAGACGCCGTCGGTTCCCCCACGGACACCGCAGCGGGTCAGCCGGCAGGACAACCCCGCCTCGGCGATGACCTCGGCGGCAAGGGATCCGAGGCCACCGGTGACGTAGTGGCCCTCGACCGTGACGGCCACGGGGACACGGGCGAGGGCGCCGGCCAGATCCTCCACCGGCGGCGGGTTGAGCGTGGCGACCACCAGGACGGCGCACGAGATGCCCTCGCCGTCGAGCGCGTCCGCGGCGGCGACGGCGTCGGCGGTGATGGACCCCGTGGCGAGGAGGAGGAGGTCGCTCCCCTCGCGGACGAGCTCGGCTCCGCCCAGGCGGAACCGGCCGTCGAGCCCGGCCACGCACGTCGTCTCGTCCTTTCCGACCCGGTAGTACACGGGGCCCGGCAGGTCCCAGGTGGCGTGGAGGGCCGACGTGGTCTGCTGCGCGTCGGCGGGGCAGATCACGGCGAGCCCGGGCTGCAGGCGCATGATGCCGACGTCTTCGAGGGCCTGGTGGGTCGGGCCCGCCGTCCCGTAATCGAAGGCGCCCCCCGTCCCCACGATGCGGACGGGCAGGTTGTGCAGGACGGGGCCGTTGCGGATGAACTCGTAGGGCCGGAGGGCGGCGAACGTTGCGATCGAGTACACGAAGGGAATGAAGCCCGACGCCGCCAGACCGGTGGCGAGGCCCAGCATGTTCTGCTCCGCGATGCCGGCGTTGAAGAAGCGGTCGGGGTGGCGGTCCGCAAAGGGCTCGACCACCGAGAACCCCAGGTCTCCGGTGATGAGGAGGATGCGTGGGTCACGCTCGGCGATCTCGGCCAACTCCCGGACGAACGCCCTCCTCACTCGGCGGACCTCACCTCGTCGACGGCTCGGGCGTACTCCTCGTCGGACATCGGGAAGTAGTGCCAGCGGATCTGGTTCTCCATGAAGGACACCCCCCGCCCGAAGGTGGTGCGGGCCACGAGGACGTGTGGCGGCCCGGTCACCGGGTCGAGGTCCTCGAAGGCCTCGAGCATCGCCCCGACGTCGTGGCCGTCCACCAGCCGGGCGTCCCATCCGAAGGCGTTCCAGCGCCGGTCCATCGGCTCGAGGTCGAGCACGTGCCGGGTGTAGCCGAGCGCCTGCTGGCCGTTCATGTCGATGACGACCACGAGGTTGGAGAGCTCCTGGTGGGCCGCGAACATGGCCGACTCCCAGATGGACCCCTCGTTGCACTCGCCGTCGGAGAGCAGGACGAAGACCCGTCGCGACGAGCCCTGCAGGCGCGCCGCCAGGGCCGCCCCCGCCCCCAGCGCCAGGCCATGGCCGAGGGATCCCGTCGAGAAGTCGACGCCCCGGAGGCGGTGCTCCGGATGGACGCCCAGCAGGCTCCCGTCCTCGCAGTACGTGTTCAGCTCTTCGTGCGTCAGCCATCCCCGTTGGTGCAGCGCCGCGTAGAGCGCCAGCGCCGCATGCCCCTTAGAGAGGACGAGGCGGTCACGGTTGGGGGCATCGGGGTCGCTGACGTCCATGCCACCGGCGTAGAGGGCGGCGAGGATGTCGGCGACCGAAAGGGCCGAGCCGATGTGGCCGACCCCGGCGCGCTTGGCCTGCTCCAGGATGGTGAGGCGGATCTGCAGCGCGGCGAGGTGAGCCGAGGCGATGGCTCCCCGCGTGGGCCTGAGGGGCTGCAGCGAGATCGAGCCAGGCAGGACGCCGGACTCGACCAGGGCACCGTCCAGCCCCGCCTTCCCGGCGGTGAGCGCTTCACTCACCTGGCTGAACCCGGCCTCTCCGATGCCCCCGTCGCGCAGGATCGCCCGGCGGCGTCCCGCAGGTGAGAGAGGAGCTGAGGGGTTTGCCCGCCACACACAGCCGTATACTACTGAATCCTCTCTAGCACGCGGTTTTTTCGGCTGAATCCGGCATCCCGGCCATCCGCTTCCCCCACGCGGCGGCACGAGGCGCCCGTTGTAGGGTTCTCCCCGTGAAGAACGTGCTCCTGACTGGCGGGACCGGCTTCGTCGGCGCCAACCTCGCCCTGCGGCTCCTTCACGACGGACACGGCGTGGCCCTCCTCGTCCGGCCCGGCTGTGCCAGGTGGCGGATCGAGTCCTTCGCGGACGACGTGGCCCTCGTCGAAGCCGACCTCACCGATGCGGCGTCGGTGGCCGGAGCGGTCCGCAGCGTCCGCCCCGACTGGATCTTCCACCTCGCAGCCTACGGCGCCTATCCGCAGCAGCGTGAACTGAGGACGATGCACGCGACCAACGTCGCGGGCCTCCTCAATCTGGTCGAGGCGGCGCTCAGGGAGGGGTTTGAGGCCTTCGTCAATGCCGGCTCGTCCTCCGAGTACGGCTACAAGAGCTTCCCGCCCTCCGAGGTCGAGTTCGTGGAGCCCAACAGCGACTACGCCTGGACCAAGGCGTCCGCCACCCAGTTCTGCCGGTCCACCGCCCAGCGCCGGGATGTCTCCATGCCGACCCTTCGGCTGTATTCGGTCTACGGCCCCTACGAGGAGCCGAGCCGGTTCCTGCCGACGCTTGTCGCCCATGGGCTGCGCGGTGAGCTGCCGCCCCTCGCGGACGCGTCGGTGGCAAGGGACTTCGTCTACGTCGACGACGCATGCGACGCCTTTGTACGGGCCGCCACCCACCGGGGCCCGGACCCGGGGGCCGTCTACAACGTCGGCACCGGGGTCCAGAGCACGCTCGCCGACGTCGTCGAGATCGCCCGGCGCCGGCTCCCGATCCGCGGCGAGCCATCGTGGGGCTCGATGCCGAACCGGTCGTGGGACACGTCCACCTGGGTCGCCAACAACGCCAAGATCCGCGGTGAGCTCGACTGGTTGCCCCGCCATACCCTCGAGCAGGGCTTCGCCAACTTCGTCGACTGGTTCGTTGCCAACCCCCACCTCGTCGGGGTGTACGGCGCGGACCCGGGGCTGCGGCGGGTCGACGTGTCCAGCGGGGCGGCCGGCTGATGCCCCAGAGCTCCAAGGTCCAGCCCTTCGACCGCGACGCCGGTGAAGGTGGCGGCTACGTCTACACGACCAACCGGCGCACCAGCAGCCGGATCGCTCTCCAGCGGCACTTCGACCTCATCCGGGAGGCGGTCGGCTTCGACGGGCGCAGCGTCCTCGACATCGGGTGCGGCGACGGCTTCTCCACCGAGCGCTTCTTCGACGAGGGGTCGCCCCGGCGCATGGTCGGCCTCGACCCGGCCCCCTCCGCAATCGCGGTCGCCACCGGGCGCCGGACCGATCCGGGGCTGCACTTCGTCGTCGGCGACGGTCACCGGCTGCCCTGGTCCGACGACTCGTTCGACCTCGTGCTCATCCAGGGCGTGCTGCACCACGACGACCAACCGGTGGAGACCATCCGGGAGGCGTTCCGAGTCGCCCCCGAGGTCCTCATCCTCGAGCCCAACGGCAACAACATGGGCCTCAAGGTGATCGAGAAGGCGTCCCGCTACCACCGGGAGCACCACGAGCGGTCCTATACCACCCGGCGGCTGCTGGCCTGGGTGGAGGAATGCGGCGGCACGGTGGTGCAGAAGCGGTTCGGGGGCCTCGTCCCCATGTTCTGCCCGGACTGGATGGCGCATGCCGCGAAGGCGCTCGAGCCCCGTGTGGAGGGCTCGTCGCTGCTGGCCTACCTCGGCTGCGCCGTCATCGTGGTCGTGGCGAGGCGGCCCTGTCGAAGCTAGGAGGAGAACGCGCGCCGGCGCGCGCTGCGCTCCTGACCTCTGAGACCCCCCGGCCGGAAGCGCCCCAGCCCGAGCAGCCCACGCCCCGGCCCCAGCGCCGTGCGGCGCTCAGGGTTGCCGCGGCCGAGGTCCTCCGGCGGCTCGGCCCGGAGCTGGGGGTGTTCGGGATCTTCCTCGCCGCCGCCGCGGTCGTCACCTGGCCGGTGGTCCGCCACCTCGCCACGGGCGTGCCGGGCAACCTCACCGACTCCCTGGAGAACTCCTACATCTTCTCGTGGGACGCTCATGCCCTGCTGCACCAACCCTTGCACCTGTTCGACGCCAACATCTTCTATCCCCAGCGCCTTACCCTTGCCTACTCCGAGAACGTCCTCGGCCTGGCCGTGTTCTTCGCACCGCTGTACTGGCTGACCCACAACTCCATCCTCGTCGTCAACGTGGCGACCCTCGCCCTCTACGCCGTGGGTGGGTACTCCACCTATCTGCTGGTACGGGAGCTGGGGGGGTCCCGGGGCCCCGGCGTCGTCGCCGGCCTGGCGTTCATGGCGGCGCCCTACCGGGTGCTCGTCGTCCAGCACCTCACCGTGCTCGCCACGCACCTGATGCCGCTGGCGTTCCTCCTCCTTCTGCGGATCGAGCGCGAGGTGACGGCGCCCACGCGCCGTGTCCGAACGGGGCCGCCCCGCCGCTGGCAGCTTCCCCGTCTCGGACGCCTCGCCCTCGTCCTCGCCCTCGTCGTGGCGCTGTCGATGTGGTCGTCGATCAACGGTGGGGTCATCACCCTCGCCGGGATCGGCCTCTGGGCCGGCTGGGAGCTCGCCACGCGCCGCCGGCTTGCCCCAAGGATCCTCGTGCCCTCCCTCGCCGGGGTCGTGCTGGGGCTGATCCTCAGCCTGCCGGTGCTCATCCCCTACGTGATCCTTCACCGGATCCATCCCGAGTTCGGCCATTCGCTGGCCGAGGTGCTGGGGTACTCCGCCGCTCCCAGGGACTACCTCGTGCCGGCGCTGAAGATGGGAGGACCGGGGGCGCACCGGGTCTACGTGGCGATGACGCGGCGGTTCGGGACGGGCTCGTCGAGCCCGTACATCTTCGAGACGGGCCTGTTCCCGGGGCTGTTCCTGACGCTCTCCTACCTGGCCGCCGCCTGTGCCGCCGCCGTCGTCGTCGCCCGTCGAGGGGCGTGGGCAACGCGAAGGCCCTGGATCCGCCACTTCACCCTCTTCAGCCTGGTGGCGCTGGGGGGCTTCGTCCTGACGCTCGGCCCGAAAGCCGGTCGCAGGCTGTCCGGGTTCCCGCTGCCCTACGACCTCCTCTACCGCCTCGTCCCCGCCGGCGCGATCCGGGTGCCGGTGCGGTTCTTCGTGCTGGTCCTCTTCGGGATGGCCGTGGCCATGGGGGTGGTGCTGGCTGCGGCGCGGCCCCGGGTGCGAAGGGTCCTCGTGGTCGGGTCGCTGCTCGCCCTCGGGCTGGACATGGTGCACGCGCCCTTTTCGATCGTGCGCGCCCCACCGATCACGAACGTGAACCGGATGACCGCTGCCACCACGGGCGGGATCCTCGCCCTTCCGACGACCGAGTGGAGCCCGTCCGGCACGGTCATGATCTCGAGCATCTTCCGCGAGACGATCCAGGAGTACCTCTCGACGGCCAGCTTCCATCCGATCGTCAACGGCGTCGGCTCGCTGGTGCCGCCCTTCTATATCGCCGAGGCGGCGGTCGTGCAGGACTTTCCGACCCCGGCCTCGATGGCGGCGGTCAGGAGTTGGGGGGTCCGTTCCGTGATCGTCCAGACGAAGATGGTTGCCGGGACCCGTTGGCAGGGCACCGCGGCGAGGCTGGACCGCTGGCCGGGGGTCCGCCTGCTCGCCGGCGACGCCGAGGCACGCCTCTACGACATCGCCTCGGCGGGCCCGCTGGCCGGCTGACCCGCGGCGCAGCAACCCTCCAGGGTGGCAAGGATCTTCTTCGGCCAGCGAACAATTTCTCGACGGAAGCAGCGGACAATGGCAGCGAAGTTGTTGCTTGTTCCGAATATGTCGGTAAGGAAATATCAGTCAAAGGGATTGACACGCTACAAACGAGACGCTAGTTTGCTGGGAGGAGTGAATTCGGTGGAAAGGTGCATCGCCTGGACCCCCCATTTTGCTCCCCCCCGGTCGCCGGACCCAAGCGCTCCCCATACCTCACCGATCCCGGCTTCACCTGATCCAGTGACGTAACCGGCCCCAGGGCCATTCGGCTCGCCCCCGACCTCGGCGAGCGGCGTACCGCCACCCCGGTCCCCAGTGGCGGCTCTCCCATGCCGCAGACATGCCGTAGACGATCGGGAGGTAGCCGTGTTGCGAGACCGATACTCCGCGCCTCTGGCGTCGCCGATGGCTGCCTCGGTCGCCCAGGGCTCGGGCCGTTCCCCCCGGATCCTCATGCTCAACCAGTACTACCCACCGGATACCTCGGCCACGGCGGTCGTGCTCCGAGACCTCGCGCAACGCCTGGCCGGGTCGGTCGGCGTCGTGAAGGTCCTCGCGGGGCGCCCCTCGTACGACTCGCTCGAAAGCTGCCCGTGGGTCCCGCTGCGGCGTGAGCGAGATGGCCCCATCGCGGTGGAGCGGGTCGGGTCCACGGGGCTCGACCGGCGCCGCATGACCGGGCGCGTCGCCAACTACCTCTCCTTCCTCGCCCTCGCCGCGGCACGCGGCCTCCTCGCGGCCCGCTCCGACGTCGTCATCGTCGGCAGCGATCCTCCGTTGGCGGTCTGGGCGGCGATTCTGGCCGCTCGCCGCAGGCCCGTCATCTACAGCCTGCGCGACCTCCATCCCGACCACGCCATCGTCTCCTCCATGATTCAGGAGGGCCTCGCCACCCGCCTCTGGGACGCGGCGCACCGGGCGGCCCTCGAACGCTGTGACGTCGTCGTCTGCCTCGGGGAGACCATGGCCGAGGGCGTGCGTCGTAAGGGTGTCCGGCCCGAACGGATCGTTGTCATCCCCGACGGCGCGTGGCTTCCCGAGGGAGAACCGGACCCCATCCTCGTCGAGGAACTGCGAGCCGGAGCCGCCTTCGTCGCCGCCCATGCCGGCAACATCGGCGGGGCCGGAGCCTGGGAGACGCTCGTGGAGGCCGCCCGGCTCCTTCAGGGGCAAGCGGACCTGCTCTTCGTCGGCGACGGCTCGTACGCCGGCGTGGTCCGGGATTCCTGCGTCCGGGTCGTCCCCTTCCGGCCTGCCAGTGAGATCCCCTCCGTGATGGCAGCCGGGGATCTCCAGGTCGTCACGATCCGCAGCGGGATGGAGCGCGCGGTGGTTCCGAGCAAGGTCTACACGGCGCTCGCCTACGGCCGTCCGCTGCTCGCCGTGGCTTCCGGGGAATCCGACGCCGCGGGGATCGTGCGGACGTGGGGATGCGGGCTCGTGGCCTCGCCGAGCTCCCCCGAGGACGTCGTGGAGAAGGTGCTGTGGGCCAGGGACCACCCGGCGGCCGTGGCCAGGATGGCCGCGGGATCGGCGGAAGCCGGGAGGCACTTCGAGCGTGGTCGCCAGCTTGGCCGCCTGGCCGACCTCGTCGGAGCCGTTGCGGGGCGGAGTCCGCGTTGAGCTTCCTCGCCGGACGTTCCGTTGTGGTGACCGGCGGCGCCTCGTTCATCGGCTCGCACCTCGTCGAGGCCCTGGTCGGCCGGGGCTCGTCCGTCCGGGTCGTCGACGACTTCTCGAGCGGGCGCCTCGAAAACCTGGCGTCGGTCGCGGACGCGATCGAGATCGTCCGTGGCGACCTCAAGGACCCGGGGTTCGCCGCGGGGGCCTGCGGCGGCGCGGAGATCGTGTTCCACCTGGCCGCGGACCACGGGGGCCGGGGCTACGTCGACCTCCACCAGGTGTCCTGCGCAACCAACATGGCACTCGACCAGGCCGTCTTCCAGGCGTGCCTTGCCGGCGGCGTCGGCAAGATCGTGTTCGCCTCCTCCGGCTGCGTCTATCCCAACCTCCTCCAGACCGACCCGGACGAGGTGCTCTACCTCCGCGAGGAGATGGTCGGTCCGCCCTACGACCCCGACGGCATGTACGGTCTGGCGAAGCTGGCGGGGGAGCTGTCGTTGCGAGCGCTCTGCCGGGAGCACGGCGTTGCCTCCGGCTCGTGCCGGTACTTCACGGTGTACGGCCCCCGCGGGGTCGAGAACCACGCGGTCATCGCCATGATCGCCAGGGCGTTCGTGCGGGAGGACCCCTTCGTCGTGTGGGGCACCGGGGAGCAGGTCCGCAACTGGACCCACGTCTCGGACATCGTCGAGGGGACGCTGGCGGTCGCGGAGCGCATCGACGACGCCACTGCGGTCAACCTCGGGACGATGGAACGCGTGCGGGTCATGGAAGCGGCCCGTCTCATCCTTGACCACGCGGGCCACCGGCCCTGCATCGAGACCCGCCCGTCCAACCCGACCGGACCGCTCAACCGGGTGGCCGACAACACCCTGGCTCGCCGGCTCCTCGGGTGGGAGCCGCAGGTGGAATTCGCCGACGGAGCCCGGCAGACCTGGGACTGGTACGCCTCGGTCAAGGACCCCGCGCAGGTGAGCGCCTATCTGGAGATGATGCTCACCGAGCGGCCGCTGGTCCTGGACAGGCTCGACGGGGTGCTCGGCGACCACGGATTGCAACCCGGCTCCAGGCCCGGAGCGCATCCCCTCGGAACGGTCGGTCCGAAGGCCGACACGGTCGGTCCGAGGGCCGGGGCCGCATGCTGATCCTCGGCATCAACGCCTATCACGGGGACGCGGCCGCGGCGCTGCTCGTCGACGGCACCTGCGTGGCCGCCGCCGCCGAGGAGCGCTTCAGCCGGGCCAAGCACCAGGCGGGCTTCCCCGAAGCGGCCGTCCGCTGGTGCCTGGAGGAGGTGGACGCCCGGCCCGAGGACGTCGGCCATGTCGCCGTGTCCCGGAACCCTTCCGCGCACCTCCACCGCAAGGCCCTGTATGCGGCCGCTCGGGTGTTCTCCCTGGGCGGCCTGGTGCGCCAGCGCCTCGCCAATGCCGCCAGGATCCTCGATGCCAGGGACACCCTGGCTGCGGCCCTCGACTGTGCCCCATCCCGGCTCACCGCACGGTTTCACCGCGTCGAGCACCACCGGGCGCATCTCGCGAGCGCCCTGTTCTGCTCTCCCTTCGAGGACGCCGAGTGCTGCTCGGTGGACGGGATGGGGGACTTCGTGTCGACGATGTGGGGGCAGGGGGCCGGCAACCGGATCACCTTTGACGGGCAGGTCTGCTACCCGCACTCGCTCGGGATCTTCTACAGCGCGTTCACGCAGTTCCTCGGTCTGACCGGGTACGGCGACGAGTACAAGCTGATGGGCCTCGCCGCCTACGGCGAGCCGTCGCTGCTGGGTCAGGTCCGCGATGTGCTCCGCCTCGGCCTCGGGATCACCCCGTCACTCAACCTCGATTACTTCGCGCACCACCGCGACGGGGTCGAGATGACGTGGGCGGGCGGGACGCCGCAGCTCGGGAGGCTGTGGTCACGGCGGATGGAGGACGTCTTCGGAGCGAGCAGGGTTCCGGGCGGGGAGGTGAGCCACCGTGACCGGGACCTTGCCGCCAGCGTCCAGGCGCGGCTCGAAGAGGTGCTCCTCGAGATGTTGCGCCGGCTGCATGCCGGCCACGGCAACCCGCGCCTCGTCATGGCCGGCGGGGTGGCCCTCAACTGCGTCGCCAACGGCAGGATCCGCCAGGAGACCCCGTTCGAAGAGGTCTGGGTCCAGCCCGCGGCCACCGACGACGGCACCGCGATCGGGGCCGCCCTCTGGGTATGGCACCAGGCCCTCGGTTTCCCCAGGGGCTGGGTGATGCGCAGTGCGTGCCTCGGTCCCTCCTTCTCGGAGGGGGCGTGCAAGGAAGCCCTCGACGCCGCGCGCCTCGAGTACCGCTGGCTTCCCGACGAGGAGTTGATGGAGCTTGCCGCGGCGCGGATTGCCGGCGGCGGCATCGTCGGGTGGTTCCAGGGCCGCATGGAGTTCGGCCCCCGCTCGCTCGGCAACCGCTCGATCGTCTGCGATCCTCGCTCGCCGACCATGAAGGACACGTTGAACCGCCGGATCAAGCACCGGGAACCCTTCCGTCCCTTCGCCCCGAGCGTCCTGGCCGAGCGCACCGGTGAGTGGTTCGATCAGGACGATCCCTCGCCGTTCATGACCATGGCCTCCCGGGTGCGCCCGGGACGGCGTCCCGTCATCCCCGCCGTCACCCACGAGGACGGGACCGCGCGCCTGCAGACCGTGGACCGGGAGGTCAATCCCCGCTACCACGCCCTCATCTCGGCCTTTGACCGGCTCACCGGCGTCCCCGTCGTGCTGAACACGTCGTTCAACGAGAACGAGCCCATCTGCTGCAGCCCCGAGGAGGCGGTCGCCACCTTCCGGCGCACCCGGATGGACCTCCTGGTCCTCGGCAACTTCGTGGCGGAGCACCCCACCGCCCCGGTGGCTCGCCCATGACGCACCCGACCGTCTTCTTATCCGGCGCCTTGAGGGGCGCCTCGGGCTTCTTATCCGGCGCCTTGAGGGGCGCCTCGGGCCTGGGGGTCGGGCTGGCGTTCGTCATCGCCGTGGCGGCCGCGCTGGTCCTCATGCCGCTGGCCATTGCAGCGGGCCGGCACCTCGGGTTCGAGGTCCGGCCTCGCCTGCACGGCAAGGGGGGGCCGCAGGTCTCCTACCTCGGTGGCGCCGCGCTGGCGCTGGCGACCTGCCTGGCCGTCGTGGCAGCGGGAGATCTTCGGCGGGACGGCCCGCTGCTTGCCGGGGGGCTCGCCCTGCTCGGACTGGGCCTTCTGGACGACCGCCTGGGCCCCGCCGGGCTGGGACGCGGGGTGCGCATCGTCGCCGAGGTCTGCATCGCTTTTGCCGTGTGGTGGACGGCCCTGCGCTCCCATGCCCCGGGCGGTGCGTTCGAAGGATTCCTGACCGTCGCGGGACTCGTTGGCGCGGTGAACGCGTTCAACCTGCTCGACAACATGGACGGCGTCTGTGGGGCGACGGCGAGCGCCATCGCCCTCGGCGTCGCTGCCCTCGGACTGCTGGCGGGACGGCCCGGTCTCAGCGTCCTCGCGGCTGGGGCCGCCGGCGGGTCGCTGGGCTTCCTGCGCTACAACGTCGGCCGGGCACGCCTGTACCTCGGCAACGGTGGCGCAACCTTCCTCGGGCTGATCCTCGGGGTGTCGGCGTTCCGGTCCGGGCTTGCCTTTGGCCCCGGCTGGGGTCCCGTCGCGGCCCTGGCCATCCTGGCGCTGCCCGCTACCGACACCGCCGTGGTCACGCTCTCCCGCTGGCTCGCCGCCAGGCCCGTCGGGAAAGGGGGGACCGACCACCTCTCGCATCGCCTCGTCCGCCTCCGGCTCTCAACCCGGGGAGCAGCCACCGTGCACGGTGCCGCCGCACTCGCCGCTTCGGGTGGCGTGGCCCTTGCCGTGAGGTTCGGGCACCGGCCGATCCTCTGGGTGCTGGCAGCCTTCGCCGTGGCCGGCACGGGGATGCTGTTCGTGCGGGTGTACGACGCCGCGACGCCCCACCGGGTGCGCCGCCTTGCGCTCGGGGCAAGCGCCGCCCTGGCGTGCGGGCTCCTCGCCGCGGTGCCGTCGGTGCTCTCGGCGGCCTCGGCCCTGCGGGAGGCCCGATCGCAGTTTGCGTCGGGCGTGGCAGCCGTGCGCGGTCTTGACCTGCCGCGGGCGGACGAGGCCTTCGCCCGTGCGGGGCAACGGAGCGCCCAGGCCACGCGGGCACTGAGCAGCCCGCTCACGGTCGTTGCCGGCGTCCTTCCCGTCTTCGCGAGCAACCTCTCGGCGGCGAGGTCCATCGCCTCCGGGGCAGGCGGCATGGCCGAGGCCGCTCGAGAGGCAGTGGCGGCGGGCGACGCCTTCCCCAAGGGTCCCGATGGCCCCCATTTCGGGTTGGTGCAGGGGCAGATCGAGGCGACGCCCTGGCGGGAGGCGCAACAGCACCTCGGCCGTTCGGTTGACCTCGCGGGCTCGGCGCTGTCCGCCGTGCGGTCCAACGGCGGCCACCTCGTCGGCCAGGTCGCCCTCGCCCGCCGGCAGTTCCTGCAGGAGGGCCAGCGTGCGCTCGGGACCCTCGAGCAGGCACGGGACGCCGTGAGCCTCGTCCCGGAGATCTTCGGCACCGACGGACCGCACACGTGGTTTCTTGCCATCGAGAATCCTGTCGAGGCCCGCGCGACCGGTGGCTTCCTGGGAGCATTCGGCATCCTGAAGGCCGACGGGGGCAGGTTGTCGATCGCGCGCTTCGAATCGGACCTTGGCCTGCCCGCCGTGGCCAGCCCACCGGCCGCCTCCGCCGAGTTCATGGCCCGCTACGACCGCTTCGACGCGCGGGCCATGTGGCAGAACGTGACCATGACCCCCGACTTCCCCACGGCAGCCAGCCTGATGGCGGGGATGTGGCAGCAGGCAACGGGCACCAAGGTCGACGGTGTGCTCAGCGTCGACGCTCAGGCCCTCGACGAGTTGCTCCGCCTGGTGGGCCCGGTCACGGTCACCGGGGGCGAGACGATCTCTGCGGACAACTTCCTTCCCCTCGCCCTCAATCAGGCCTACGTCCGCTTCTCGCAGAAGCAGCAGCGGGTCAGCTACCTGCTCGACGTCGCCCGCGTGGTCTGGTCCAGGATCAGCGCCGGCCACGTCGGCAGGCTCGGTGCCATGGCCGGTTCCCTCGGGCGAGCGATCCGGGGCAAGCATCTGCTCGTGTGGATCCCCGGACGGGCGGCCCTCCTTGGCCGCCTCGGCGTGGCCGGCGGTCTCAATCCCCAACGGGGGACCGATTACCTGCTGGTGGTGGGACAGAACGCCGCGGGGAACAAGGTCGACTACTACGCTCAGCGCAGCATCGACTACACGGTGCAGATCGCCCCCCGGACAGGCTCGGGTGGGCTCCTGCATTCCAGCCTGGGCATCCGCCTGACGAATGCCGTTCCCGCCTCGATGACGGCACCGTTCATCGTGGGTCCCTACCTCCCCACCGATCCCGTCGGCCTCAATCGCAGCTACGTCTCGGTCTACATGCCGCTCACCTCCGGCCTCGTGGGTGCGCGTCTTTCATCCAGCGCCTCGAGGGGCGCCTCGGGGGTGGGAGGAGCGAGCGTGGGCATGGAGAGCGAGACCGAGGGGGGCCTCTCGGTCGCTTCCCGCTTCCTCGAAGTCCTCCCCGGCAAGAGCTCGACGCTGAACGTGGCGACCTCCGGGACGGTGCCAACCCCCGGTGAGTACCGCCTCGTCGTCCAACGCCAGCCGACGCTGAATCCCGACAGGTTCCGCCTCGAGGTCGTCCTACCCGTAGGCACCTCGCCGGTGGGCGGGCTTCCGGCGGGGGCCCAGGCGAACGGTCGAGTCGTGGCCTGGAGCGGGCTCCTCGATGCGGACCGCGTCTTCACGATCCGGTACGGAGCACCTGGCCGGCAATGGTGGAAGGTGGGAATCGCGGCCATCTGGCAGAAGCTCGGTCTGTGAGCGGGCGTTCGCCGGCAACGGGGCCACGACGGCTGCTGGGGCTGGTGGTGGGCCTTGCCGTGCTCGGCCTGGCTGCCGGCGCCTGGGCCCAGGTTCCGCCTCCGACGGGCGGATGCCCGGTGGCCGCGCCGGCCTACCCACCCACCTCCGGGAATCTCCAGGTCTCGGCGTCCGTCCTCGGTCCGGGCTCGCCGCTGGGGGTCAGTGGCCAGGGCCTTGCGCCGACGAGCACGGTGAGCGTCCAGTTCGACACTGTGCCGGCCGGGCGGTCCCCGACCGCGATCCTGGCCAGCGCCCGCAGCGGGGTCGACGGAGCCTTCTCCTCGACGGTGATCATTCCCGCCACCACGACTCCGGGACGCTACACGGTGACGGCGGTGGGGACGCTTCCGAACACCGGCTGCCGGTTGCTCAGCGCAGCCGTCACGGTGGTCATCCCCGCCCTCGCCCCCGGCGGGAACTTCACCACGTTCGTCCTCGGACTGTCCCTGACCCGGCCCGGTCAGACCACGTCCGTTTCCGGCAGCGGCTGCGAAGCGAATACGGCGGTCACCCTGTCCCTCGACGGCGCGGGCAGCCCGATCGGGACCACGACCGCGGATGACCAGGGAAACTTCACCGCCACGGCGACGATTCCGGCGGGCTCCTCGGCTGGCCAGCACAACGTCCTCGCGACCTGCACCGACCCGAACGGGGCTGACCTCGTCGCGACCGCACCGATGAACGTGACCCGCAGCGCCCTGGCGGTCACCGGGGCCAACTTCATCCCGCTCGCGATCGTGATGGTGGTGACGCTTGCCGTCGGTCTGATCCTCGTCCTGATCGGCAGGCGCCGCAGGAACCGGTACGAGCCATGAGCCAACCCGGGTCTGGGCAGGGAGCGCAGATGCAACCCCGTCACTATCTGAGCATCGTTCGGCGAAGGGGATGGGTCGTCGCGCTGGCCGCCGTCGCGGCGGCGACGTCGGGGTTTGCCCTGTCGAGTCGTAAGGCACCGGTCTACGTCGCGCAGGCCAAGGTCTTCATCGGGCCCGGAACGGACGCGGCCGGGGACCTCGCGTCGGCCCTGAACGAGATCACGCTCTCCGGGGAGTTCCTCACCTCGTACGCCGAGGCGATCAAGAGCCGCCCGCTGGCCGGGCAGGTGGTGAACCAGGAGAAGCTGCCGTTCTCGCCACAGGCCTTCGCCGCGCGCATCGGCACGGTGGTCGTCACGAACACCCGCATCATCGTCGTCTCCGTCTCCGACTCCGATCCCGGGAGGGCGCAGCGCTCCGTCAACACGCTCGTCATCGACTTCGTGAGCAGCAGCGCCGTGGAGTTCGGCGGCAAGACCGGGGTGCTGGCCAGCGTCCTCGAGCCGGCCCTGGCGCCGGCGTCGCCCGTGAGCCCCAAGCCAAAGCGGGACGCTGCGCTGCTCGGATTCCTGGGCCTCTTCGTGGGGCTGGGTTGCGCCGTCCTGCTCGAGCACCTCGACAATCGCATCCTCTCCCGGGACGACGTCGAGGTGGCGCTTGACCCCCTGCCGGTCCTCGCAGCCATCCCCGAGGCCAGGGGGCACCGCAAACGAACGCTGTTCTTCAGCGAGAACGAGAACTCGCACGTGGGGGAGTCGTTCCGCATCCTTCGCACGAACGCCCAGTTCTTCTCGATGAGCGAACCCCTCGGTCGGGTGCTCGTCACCAGCCCGCACGGGCAGGACGGCAAGACGACGGTCGCCGTCAACCTCGCGGCCAGCCTGGCCGCATCGGGGCTCCGAACCGTCCTTGTCGAAGCGGACCTCCGGCGCCCCTGCGCAAGCGCGTACTTCGGGCTTCCCCCGGCACCGGGACTGTCGGACGTGCTGGTCGGCAGGAGTGAGCTTTCCGAGGCCATCCGGGCGACCGGCGTCGCCAACCTCCTCCTCGTCCCCGCCGGGACCGTGCCTCCGAATCCGTCGGAGCTCCTTGGCAGCAAGCTCATGGTCGGCGCCCTCGACGAGCTCGCCGGCGAGGGGATGGTGGTGGTGCTGGACTCTCCGCCGGCCCTCGTGGTCACGGATGCCGCGGTCCTCGGTGCCCAGGTGGACGGGATCGTGCTCGTCGTCCGTGCGGGCCGCACCCACCGGGACGGCGCCAGAGAGGTCAAGCGCCTGTTCGAGCGGATAGGAGCCCCGATGCTCGGCGTGGTGATCAACTGCGCGAGCCGGAGCGACGCCTATGGCTCCCCCCATCGCTACTACCGCTATCTGCGCACCAGCGATGCCCCGTTGCCCTCCGAGCGCGCCGACGTCGAGCCGGGCACGACGTCGACGGCCGGCGAGGACCCCTCCGTGCAACCCGACCACGAGGGCGAGGGTGCGCAGCCGCTGGCGCCTGCCCTCCGAGCCGGGCCCGCGGCGCGGCACAGAAACCGCACATGAGCACCGAGCTCGGCCGGGTGCAGGCCGCTCGCGCAACGCCGTGGCGTCTGGCGAAGGAGACGACGAAGCGGCTCCTCGGGTATCAGCCGCTGGTGGCGACCGAGGGTGTTCGACGTCTTCTGAGCGAGACGTATCAGGTCGCAGCCCCCTACTGTCCCCCGGCCGAGGGTGACCTGCTCTACACGCTGGTCACCACCCACCGCCTGGCTCGCTGCCTGCAGGTCGGGTTTGCCACCGGCAGCACGGCGCTGTACATGCTGGCCGGCGCGGTCCCGCTGGGCGGCGAGGTCCTGTCGATCGACCTCCCGGCTGCCACGTTCAACGCCCTCGGGTTGGGCAACGTCGAACGAGCCGGGTTCGCATCGAGTCACCGGCTGATCGAGGAGAACAGCGCCCTCGCGCTTCCGCAGCTCCACGCCTCGGGAGCGTGCTTCGACCTCGTGGTTGCCGACGGATGGAAGACGTTCGATCACCTCGCCATGGAGGTGTACTTCCTGAGCCGGATGCTGCGCGTCGGTGGCTTCCTGCTCTTCGACGACACGAAGATGCCCAGCGTCGACCGCGTCATCCGAATGCTCGGGTCGCACTATGGCTACGAAGAGATCGACTACCGGGCGCACGGCCAGCCGTTGGGCCTCGGTCTTCTCCACATCCTCACCCAGCGGACGCTGCGCCGGCCCTATCGAGCCTTCCGGAAGACGGCGTCGGAGAGCGACCTGCCGATCTCCGTCGACTGGGCGTTCTGGGACCGTTTTTGAGGCCGCTCGTGACCACGCCACGCGCGCCGGGGAGAACCGGGGGCCGCCATGCAAGCCCTTGAGTCGCTTGCCGTCAAGGTCCGGAGGTCTGCGCCCCTCCGGTCGTTGACGCCGGTGTGGAACCTCACCCGGCCGGTCTACCGTGGCGTTCTATCGGCGGTGGCCCGAGGGGGCCTCGAGCGGAACATCAACGGCCAGGATTCGATTCGGGTCTCTTCGAGGTTGTACACCCTCGGCGAGACCTACGAGCCGGAGATGTGGGCCCAGCTCATGGGGTCCCTGCGACCGGGCTGTGTGTTCGTCGATGTCGGGGCCTGCCTCGGTCTGTACGCCGTCGCCGCGGCGCGCCGCTGCGGTCCGCAGGGCAGGGTCGTTGCGTTCGAGCCCGAGCCGAGCCTGTACCGGCTGCTCGTGGAGAACCTCTCGGTCAACCGGCTGGGCAGCGTCGTCGACGCCCTGGCCCTCGCGGTCGGCGACCGGGACGGGACTGTCGCGTTCCGCGCCGGGCGGGGGGCGGAATCCCGGGTGGTCCTCGTGGCGGGTGCAACGGACCGGGCCGTGACCTGCGTCAAGCTCGACTCGGTGCTCGACGGGACGAGCGTGGACGTCATGAAAATCGATGTCGAAGGCTACGAGGACTTCGTGGTGAGCGGCGCCCAGGGCCTGCTGTCTGACGACGCGCGCGCTCCCTCAGTCGTGTTCATCGAGGTGCACCCCCAGGCCTGGCCGGCGTTCGGGACCTCTGGCCGGTCGATGCTCGCGAGGTTGGAGAGACTCGGGTACTCCGTCGTCGATCTGGCCGGGGACCCCGTCGACCAGATCGTCGACCACGGGATCGTCGTTGCACGCCGGAGGGGCCGGCCGTGAGAACCGTGTACCGGAGCTCCTCCAACGGGGCGCACCTCTTCAGGGCACGCGTCCGGTCCCACCTCGTCCTTGGGGTCGCGGCCACCTATGTGAACACCGCGGTCTCGGCGCTGTCGAGCCTGATCGTCATTCCCGTCTATCTCCATCTTCTCGGCCGGGAGCGTTTCGGGGTCTGGGTGGCGGTCACCGGCTTTGTCGGATACCTGGGCCTGGTCAACCTGGGTCTCGAGCAGGCGGTCGCGAATCGGTTTGCCGAAGCGATGGCGCGGCGAGACGTACGCCGCGCCTCGAGGGTGCTCGCCTCGGGGTTCTGGACCTACGTCAAGGTGGTCGCCGTCTGTCTCGTCGTCTGCGTGTTCCTCATCCCCGCGGTGCCATGGCACGTGGTGATCAAGACCGGCGGAGCCGTTCGTGGCCAGATCCCGTTCCTCGTGGCGATCGCGGCCGGGACGTTTCTCGTGGACCTGCCGCTGGGGGTCTTCTCGACGAGCCTGGTCACCAGCGGCTGGATCCATCTTCAGCAGCTGGCGGCAATAGCCCAGACCGTGCTCAGGGCGCTGGTCGGGAGTCTGTATCTCCTGGCCGGCGGGGGACTGACCGGTTTCTTCCTCATCCTCGGGCTCATCACCCTTGCTTCCGACTCGGTCATGTGGCTGGTGCTTCGCCACAAGACCTCCGCCTCCGCGAGACCGCTCTATCGGGACCGTGGGGAGGCCCGGAGTCTTCGATCCCCCAGCTTCTACTTCCTTGTCCTTCAGATCTCGTCGACCATCCTGTTCGGGTCGGATGTCCTCATCATCGCGTGGGCGTTCGGAGCGAGGTCGGTGGCACCGTATGCCATCGCGGTGGGGCTCATCACGCTGTCGTCGGGTACGGTCGCAAGTCTCACCACGAACTTCGGGCCGAGGTTCCTGGGCAGCTACAGCAAGCGGCAGGCCGAGGGTCTCTTTGGCGACTTCAGCCGCTCCCTCCTGTTGTCGTTGTGCCTGGGTTCGCTCGTGGCCGTGGGCCTGTTCCTGGAGGGCCGTTCGTTCATCATGCTGTGGGTTGGTCCGTCCGCCTATGTCGGGAATGCCACCTTCTATCTGCTCGCCGCCATCGGTGGTGCGCAGATCCTGCTCTTTCCGTCGGACACGTTGCTGATCTTCACGACGCAGCATCGGGCCTACGCCATCGCCGCGGCGTGGGAGGCGGTCGTGCGAGTCGGCCTGGCTCTGGTGTTGCTGCGACCCTGGGGCATCGCCGGGATCGCCGTTGCGGGCCTGATCGGAAGGTTCGTGGGCTGCGGGCCGGTGGTCCTGGCACGGACCGGGTCGTTGCTCGGCAGGCGGGTCTGGCGGGCGGCAGCACATCACCTGGGGGTGGTCGCAGCGCCCGTGCTGCTCACGGTGGCGGTCGGGGTCTCGCTCCCGAGGCAGCAGACCAACTGGGCCGGGTTCATCCTGGTCGTGGTGACCCTGACGCTTACGTTCGGGTTGAGCCTGAGCGCTACCTACCTGCTGCACCACCGCCGCAGTGCTGGGTCGTGCGAATTCTGCCGGCTCACCGCCGCGGGTGGCGCGGATGCGGCGGACCTGGCCCCGGCTGGTCTGCACCCGGCGGGCGAACGCGCATGAGCCGGCGGCCCCTGCCCAGCACCGCGCGCTTCCGCCACCGATCGCGCAAGCGAATCCTCTACATCCAGTTCACGGACCCGGCGTGCTATCCGGTGCTGGTCAACAGCGCCCGGGCCCTGTCCAGGGCGGGCTGGACCGCACTGTTCCTGGGGGTGACGGCCTGGGGGGATGCCAGCGTCCTGCGACACCCACGGGACACGGGTGTCACGGCTCGCCTGCTGTCCCTGTCCGGGACCGGTGTGCTGCAGAAGAGTCGCTACCTCCTCTATTGCGTCTGGGTCTGCCTGGTTGCGCTGTACTGGCGGCCGGATTGCGTCTACGTGTCCGACCTCTGGGCCTGCCCCCTGGCGATCTTCCTCAAGAAGCTGCTGCACGTTCGGGTCGTCTACCAGGAGCTGGACTCCCCGGCCGCGGCGGAGGGGTCGAACCTCGGCCTTGCGCTCAGGTTCTGCCTGGCGGCGAGAAGGCGCCTGGCGGCCCTGGCGGAGGCGTGTGTGGTGCCGAACGAGGGACGAGCGCTGGCCTTCGTGCAGGCAGTGGGGTCGGATGCGCCGGTGGTGACGGCGATGAACTGCCCCTTACGGGACGAGGGGAGCATCGCTCGGTCGGCGAGCGACCGGCCGGAATTCCGGATCACCTACCACGGCAGCCTCAATCCGACCCGCCTGCCCCTGAGTGTCGTCCAGGCCCTGGCCGATCTCCCCGGGGAGACCACGCTGCAATTGATCGGCTACGAGACCGTGGGAGCTGCCGGCTACGCCCAGGTCCTCCGGCGAAGGATGCTGGATCTCGGCCTGGGAGATCGGGTGCGGGTCGTGGGCGTCGTGCCCGAACGGAACGTCCTGTTGGGCCTCTGCAGGGATGCCGACGTTGGATTGGCCCTGATGGCATCGGAAGCGGACCTGAACGAGCGGACGATGGCGGGAGCCTCGCAGAAGGTCTTCGAATACCTTGCGTGCGGGCTGCCGGTTCTCGTGAGTGACTCGGATTTCTGGCGGGAGCTGTTCGTCGAACCCGGCTTCGGGCTCTGCTGCGACCCCTCGGACCCCGAGAGCATTGCCGGCCAGCTTGGATGGTTCGCCACCCATCGGGAGGCGGGCCTGCGGATGGGGGAGCTGGGACGGACGAAGGTGCTCGCCGACTGGAACTACGAGACGCAGTTCGGCGATGTCCTCGACCTGCTCGAGTCGAGGTACCGATGAGCTGCCGCCCGGCCCCGGTGCGGGCCCCCGTGCGGGTCCTGGTGCTTGCGGTCGATCCCTTCGGGGTGGGCGGCATCGAGCGGTTCACGCGGGGGTTCCTTCGCTGCCTCGAGGAGCTCTTCGGAGCCGACGGCGTCGGTCTGGTCTCACTCGGTTCGGTCCGGACGCAGGACACGGGGTGCCGGGTCCTGCACGCCGGGGGAGCGCGGCGCCTGGGGCTCCGGAAGAAGGCCGCGTACCTCGCGGCGAGCCTGCGTGCGGCTCGCCGCTGGCGGGAGGGTCTGGTCGTCGTCGCCTGCCATTCCCGCCTTGTCCCCGTCGCGTGGCTCTGCCGGTTCGTGACCGGGGCTCCGTACCTGGTCTGGTGTTACGGGAAGGAGGTCTGGGCAAGGCCGAGTCGATCGGTGCGCCTGGGTGTGGGCCGGGCAGATGTCGCGGTCGCCATCAGCGAGTTCACCGCAACGGCGGTGGCGGAGCAATGTGGCCCGAAGGTGCTCCGGATTGTCCACCCCTGTGTGCTGCCTCCCTTCGCCGGCAACGACGCAGTGGGTTGGGGCGACCACCCCGGCGTTGCGGTCCCGCCTCGAGTCATCACGGTTGCCCGGCTCGAAGCCGGAGATTCCTACAAGGGGGTGGACACCCTGGTGTGGGCCTGGCCCCGGGTCCTTGATCGGGTCCCCTCCGCCGAGCTCCTGGTCGTCGGGGAAGGGTCGGGACGCCGGGACCTGGAGCGGCTCGCACGCCAGGCCGGCGTCGAGGGACGGGTCCGCTTCCTTGGGAGGCTCTCGGATCCCGAGCTGTGCCGTGCCTACCGTTCCGCCGATGTGTTCGCGCTGCCCGGGCGAGCGCAGCTCGGTCCCCGGGCCTATGGCGAGGGCTTCGGGATCGTCTTTGTCGAGGCTGCGGCCTTCGGGTTGCCGGTCGTGGCCGGACGGGCCGGGGGCGCGCCGGAGGCGATCGTCGAGGGCGTGACGGGGCTGCTGGTCGATCCGCTCGATCGGGAGGATGTGGCGAACGCCGTCTGTAGCCTCCTGCTCGATCCGGGCCTGGCCCGGCGCATGGGTGCGGCGGGCATGCGGCTGGCCTCCGAGCGATTCTCGTACTCCGTCTTCCGGGACAGGGTCGGTCAACTGGTTGGTTCGGTCCGAGGGGGAGCGCCCCGGTGAGGGACGGGACGCTCAAGGCCATCGCCCGAGGCACCTTGTTCCGCGAGGGTGCGGTCAGGCGGATCCGGCTGGGGCCGCTCCGGGGACGTGCCTTCCGCATCGGGCCGATCACGGGTTTGTCCCCCTGGTACTCGGGAGCGGAGCGGCCCGTGCAGGCAGTGTTCCGGGCGCTCGTCGGGTCGTCGGACGTGGCGATCGACGTGGGCGCCAACTGGGGGCTCCACACCCTGTGCCTGTCCGGGCTGGTGGAGCGCAGCGGCCGGGTGATCGCCATGGAGCCCTTCCCCCCGGCGGCGGATGAGCTCGAGTGGCACGCGCGAAGGAACGGCTGCGACAACGTCACGGTCCTTCGGGCGGCGGCGGGTGGGGGAGACGGCACGGCCTTCTTCCGGCCGGGTGCGGCTCCGACGACCGGTTCGTTTCGGCGGGATGGCGACCCGCCGAGTGGGGGCGATTTCGAGACGGAGGTCAGAGCGCTGGACTCGGTGGTCCGGGAATTCGGGTTGTCCGCGGTGAAGCTGGTGAAGATCGACGTCGAGGGAGCCGAGTCGATGGTGCTCTCCGGAGCGAGCGCGTTGCTGCGTGAGCTTCGCCCCTATGTCGTCGTGGAACTGCATACGCCGGAACAGGATGTGGCGGTCGCAGCGGAGCTGGGTGGCTGCGGCTATCGCATCTCCCGGATCTCAGGCCCTCCGATCCAACGCATCGACGTGGGGTGGCCCCACCCTGCGGGTGTGTGGGGATCGATCCTGGCCACCCCACTGCCGTGAAGGTCTGCGTGCTGTCGTCGTGCGGCGGGCACCTCACCGAGGTGCTCGCCCTCCGGGCCGCGTACGCAGACCACGACCATTTCTTCGTCCTGAACGAGCGGGTGATGCTGCCCGACGAGATGGCCGGCAGGACGACGTTCGTTGCGCATTCCGAGCGCGACTGGCGCTTCCTGGTCAATCTCTGGGAGGCCTGGCGGATCCTCGCGAACCAGCGGCCCGATGTGATCCTGACCACGGGAGCGGGGCTCGCAGTGCCGTTCGCCCTGATCGCCAAGCTCCGCCGGGTGCCGGTCGTCTTCGTCGAGATCTCGGCGTTCGTCGAGGAGCCCTCGCTGACGGGTCGGATCATGCACCGGCTGGCGGACCGGCTCTTCTACCAGTGGGAGGGCCTCGGACGCCACTTCCCGAGAGGAACGTTTGGGGGGTCCCTCCTGTGATCGTGCTGTGATCTTCGTCACCGTGGGCAACGCCACCCAGCCCTTTCCCCGCCTCACCACGGCGGTGGACCAGCTCGCCGGGGAAGGTTTCTTCGGGAGCGAGCCTGTCTTCGTCCAGACCGGAAGCGACGCAGCGTTCCGGTCCAGGCGGTGCGAGCACCGGCCCTTCCTGCCGGAAGACGAGTTCCAGTCCCTCATCGGGGAGTGCCGGTTGGTCATCTGCCACGCCGGGTGCGGGACGCTGCGCAATGTCCTCCTGGCACGCAAGCGTCCCGTCGTGATGCCTCGCCGAAAGCGGTACGGGGAACACGTCAGCGATCACCAGATGCAGCTCGCCCGGGCCCTTTCGGCGCAGGAGCGCATCTTCCCTGCGTACGAGGCAGAGGAGCTGGCCGGTGCGATCGCCGATGCATCGGGGGCCCGGGAGTTGCCGCCCCTCCCGCCACCGCCGATCGTCGGGATGGTGGCCATGGCCGTCGCTGCCCTCGGATCGGCAGGCCGATGAACCGCCGGGGACTCGTGGTCGTGGAGACCCATCCCGTCCAGTACCACGCCCCGGTCTACCGGGAGCTGGGGAGGCTGGGGGTTGCGGTCACGGCGATCTACGGCTCGGACTTCAGCGTCGCGGGCTACACGGATCCGGAGTTCCAGACCCACGTCGCGTGGGATACGGACCTGCTCTCCGGCTACCGGAGCGTCTTCGTTTCGCGGGTGGCCACCGGCGGTGCGACCGCCCCGTTGGCGGTCACCGGCGGCGGCCTGCGGGCCGCCCTCGAGGAGGCCCGGCCCTCCGCGATCATGATCCTCGGCTACGGTCTTCGCTACCACCGTCGAGCCATCTGGGACGCTACGAGATCCGGACACCCGTTGCTGTTCCGAGGCGAAACCACGGACCACGCCAGGGCACGCACCCGCGCGGAGGAAGGGCTGCGCAACCAGCTCCTGCGCGCGCTGTATGCACGGTGCTCCCGGCTGCTCTACATCGGGACGCGGTCGCGGGAGCACTTCCTCCGGCTCGGGTGCCCCACAGAGCGCCTGGTGTTCTCCCCGTACTGCGTGGACGGCACGTCGTTCCGGTCGACCGAAGCAGACCGGGCGGCGCTGCGGGGAAGGATCCGCTCGGAATGGGGTGCCGGCGAGGATGTGGCGGTGGTCCTGTTCTCCGGGAAGCTCGTGGAGAGAAAGGGATGCCGGCTGGCCCTCGATGCCGTCCGGGAGCTCGTGGAACGGTCGCAGCGCCAAGTCCTCCTCGTCTACCTCGGTGACGGGCCGTTGCGGGACGAGCTGAGCAAGCGCGCCGAGGCGCCCCTCGAGGCGCCGGATGAGCCCGAGGCGCCGGATGAGGAGGATGGTCATCCAGGCGTGCGGGTCCTCTTCGCCGGGTTTCAGAACCAGAGCGCCCTCAGTGCCTATTTCCACGGGGCAGACGTGCTCGTACTCCCGAGCCGGCACTCCGAGACGTGGGGTCTCGTCGTCAACGAGGCCCTGTCCCACGGATTGCCCTGTGTCGTGAGTGACGCGGTGGGGTGCGCACCGGACCTCGTGGAAGCCGGCGTGACCGGGGAGGTCGCCGAGAGCGGGAGCGTGGAGAGCCTCTCCCACGCGTTGCGGCGTGGGCTCGTGCTCGCCCGCCGGCTGGAGATCCGCCGGCAGTGCCGAGCGAAGGTGGCGACCTTCAGCGTCGGCAGGGCTGCGGCCGGCATCGCCGAGGCGTTCTTCGAGGTCGCCGGCTCCGAGGGCGGCGCCCGGGCGGCCCCCGGTCTCGGCGGGTGACTCCCTTGGAGGAGACGCTGCCTGGGGCTCCGCTCGTCCTGGTGGGCAATCCCGGGCCCGAGCACGTGGGCCGCCACTTCCACGACGCTGCGGAATCCCTCGGCATCGAGACGGTGTTCCTCGACCTGCGGAGGGCCCACGCGTCCGTGCTGCAGAAGGTGAGCTGGCACCTGCGGGGGCATCGTCCCGCCCGCTTGCTGGCGTTCAGCCGCGACGTCGTGGCCGCCTGCCGGGACGTACGAGCTGGGTGCCTGCTCGTCACGGGGATCGCTCCGCCCAGCGCCGCCGCCCTGAGAGAGATCGGCTCGTTGGGCACCGTTCGCGTCAACTTCCTGACCGACGACCCCTGGAATCCCGCCCATCGCGCTGCCTGGTTCCTGCGGGCGCTCGCCCTCTACGACCACGTGTTCTCCCCCAGGACGGCCAACATGGATGACCTGCGGGCGCTGCATGGTCCCGGGGTGAGCTATCTGCCGTTCGCCTACGCCGCAGCGCACCACGTTCCCTCGCCGCACTCCGGTGCCAACGGCGCCGTCCCGACCTGCGACGTCGTCTTCGTCGGTGGGGCCGACGGCGACCGGGTCGGCTGGGTCGGCACGCTCGTGCGCGCGGGGTTCGGTCTGGAGTGCTACGGCGGGTACTGGGACCGCTTTCCCGAGACCAGAGGGTGTGCCCGCGGGATGGCGGCTCCGGATCGGCTCGCGGAGGTCCTTCGCCGGGGCAGGGTCGTCCTGTGCCTGGTCCGCCGGGCCAACCGTGACGGGCATTCGATGCGGACCTTCGAGAGCGCCGCCATGGGGGCCTGCATGCTGGTGGAGGACACCGAGGACCACCGTCGCCTGTTCGGACCGGACGGGGAGGCGGTGCGGTACTTCGCCAGCAGGGAGGAACTGGTCGAGAGGGCTTCCTGGTTGGTCGGGCATGAAGCCGAGCGTTCCCGGCTGGCAGCGACGGCACAGGCCCTCGTTGTCGGAGGCAACCACCGCTATCGAGACCGTCTGACGTCGATGCTCGACGCCGTCGCCCACGACGCCCGCCGGGGCGCCCCCCAACTCGGGAGGCCCCGGTGATCGGGTGGCTGGTGGTATGGACGGGAGCCGGTGCCCTCATCGTCTTCGCCAGCCTCCGAGGCCGGAGGCCTACCAGCGGGCTCGCCGTCGCGTACGTCTTTGCCTTTGGCCTGATCCACTGGCTTCCGGCGCTGGTCTACTCGCTGCCCTGGTATGTCCCGGCGCACGATCCTCGTATCGAGCGACTGGGGTTCCAGCAGAGTACGTATGCCGTGCTGGCCTTCGCGGCTGGCACCGGTCTGGTGGCGGTGGCGATGCGCCGCAGGCGCATCGAGGCCGGCGACGGGAGTGCACCCAACCCGGGCATCTCCCCCCGCGCCGGCAAGGTCTACCTGGTCGCGGGGGCGGTTGCCTACGTGATCAGCTCGACCGGTCACGCGGGCCTTCCCTCGTTGCAGGGCCTCGTCGCGCTTGGCCAGTACCTGTTCCTCGTGGGACTGTGCATCCTGTGCTGGAGCGCTTGGACGTCGGGAAGGCCCGGAAGGATGTGGCTGTGGTTCTCCGTCGGTCTGGCGATGCCCGTCGTGACGATCGCCAAGCAGGGGTTCCTCTTCTACGGAGCGACCGCCGTGCTCATCCTCTTCTCCTTCATCCTTGGCTTCCTGGGGTCGCAGCGGAGGGTGGTGCTTCCGACGCTCGTGATCGCCTACGTTGGGCTGTCGGTCTTTCTCACCTACTTCCGGGACCGGCCCCAGATACGCCAGACCGTGTGGGGTGGTCAGACCCTGGCCATCCGGGTGACGCAGTTGAAGACGACGGCGAGTTCCTTCGACTGGTTCAATCCAGGCAACCAGGCCGAGCTCGACCGCATCAATGGGCGTCTCGATCAGAACTACCTCGTGGGCACCGCCGTCAGCCATCTCACCTTCTCCGGTGAATTTGCCCACGGAACCACCCTGGTCGATGCGCTCCTCGGCTTCATCCCGCGGGCGGTGTGGACGTCCAAACCGGTCCGTGCCGGAGGAAGCCAGCTCGTCACCACCTTCACCGGCATCACCTTCCTTGGAGGCACGAGCGTCGGTCCCGGACCCGTCATGGAGCTGTACGGCAACTACGGGACCGGAGGAGTCATCGCCGGCTTCGTCGCCATCGGGGCCGTCCTGGCGTTGCTCGACGCAGCGGCGGCGCGTCACCTCCGGACGGGGAACGACGCCGCCTTCGTGCTCAGCTTCCTCCTCGGGATAAGCCTGCTGCAGGTCGCAGACGCGTTCGTCAATGTCGCACTCACGATGGGGGAGGCGGTGGCCATCTTTGCGGCCATCAGGATCATCCACAGCGGGAGGCTCGCCCGGACCGCCGCCGGTGCCGGCCGGTCGCGCAGCACCGAGGCCACCGGGCCGCGGTGGGCACGGGGTCTCCCGGAACCGTGAAGGTGCTGCATGTGATTCCGTCCCTGAGCCCGCTGCGGGGAGGGCCCAGCTTCGCCGCCCGGAGTATCGCCCATGCCCTTGTCGAGGCGGGAGCGACCGTCGATGTCGTCGCGACCGACGACGACGGGCCGGGTCGTGCCGAGGTCCCCCTCCGCACGTGGGTGGAGGACGGGGGGGTTCGGTACCGGTACTTCCCGCGGCAGACCCGCCGCTACACGGTCTCGGTCCCGCTGTCGGCGTGGTTGCTGCGCAACGCCACGAGCTACGATCTTCTCCACATTCATGCCGTGTTCTGCTACCCCACCCTTCCCGCAGCGCTGGCCGCCGGCCGATGGGAGGTCCCCTACGTGGTCCGTCCCCTCGGCATCCTGAATCGCTGGGGCCGGGAGTACGAGAAGAAGGTCCTGAAGAAGGTTTCCTTTGCGCTCCTGGAGCGCAGGATCCTGCGGTGCGCGGGGGCGATCCATTACAACACCGAGCTCGAGATGCAGGAGGCTTCCGAGCTCCGAATCGACGGGCGTGGCGTCGTCATCCCGAACCCGGTCGATCTCCCTCCACCGGGCGTGTGCAACCCGTCGTGGTTTCACGACGAATTCCCGGCGACCCGAGACGGCGAGGTGATCCTCGTGCTGTCGAGGCTCCACGAGAAGAAGGGCATCGACCTCGTGCTCGCGGCGTTCCCACAGATCAGGGCGGAGTTCCCCACCGCACGGCTCGTCCTCGCGGGAGAGGGAACGCCCGAGTTTGTGGCCGGTCTGCGGCGGAGGGTGGCGGAGCTTGGCGTCGGGGCCTCGGTCATCTGGACCGGTTTCCTGGACGGGCCGCAGAAGTGGTCGGCCATGGCGGCTGCCAGCGTGTTCGTCCTCCCGTCGTACTCCGAGAACTTCGGTATCGCCGTGGTCGAGGCGATGGCGGCCGGGACTCCGGTCGTCATTTCCGATGCCGTCGGCATCCATCGGGAGGTGGCGGACTCCGGTGCGGGCCTCGTGGTCCCGTGCGCGCCGCAGCCCCTCGCGGAGGCGCTGCAGCGTGTGCTCCGTGAGCCCGAGCGAGGCAGGGAGATGGGGCGGGCCGGTCGCCGGCTCGTCGAGACGGCATTCTCGAGTGCGGCGGTGGGGCCGGCACTCATGGACCTGTACGGCCAGTTGGTCGGTGGCCCGGTTGGGGGCAGGAGGTGAAGGCCTGCCTGACCACCCCCGGACGGTTCTGGGCGTTCGACCTCGGCCGGGAGCTGACCCGCCGAGGGGTGCTTGCACGGATGTACACCGCGTACCCGATGTTCAAGGTAAACGAAGACCTGCGGGATCGCAGCTCCGCCAGCCCGTGGTGCCTGGTCGCCCGGGAGATGGCCGCCAGGTTGCGCCTGCGCCGCATCGCTGCCCGTCTGCAGACTTCGACCATGCTCGGCCTCGACCGATGGGTCGCCGGAAGACTCGAGCCATGCGATGTCTGCCATTGCATGTCCGGGTTCGGGCTGGCCACGCACCAGGTTGCCAGGGCCCGCTTCGGCGCGGTGACCGTGTGTGACCGTGGCTCGACGCACGTCGTGGAGCAGGACCGGCTGCTGGCGGAGGAGTACGACCTGTGGGGCGTCCCGTTCGGTGGTGTCGACACTGCCGTCATCGAACGAGAGCTGGCGGAATACGACCTCTGCGACCGGGTCGTCGTGCCCTCGCGCTTCGTCGAGCGCTCCTTCCTCGAACGAGGCATCCCGGCGGGGCGCGTCCAGCGCATCCCGTTCGGGGTGGATGTGCGCATGTTCTATCCAGAACCTCGCCAGGACGGCCCGTTCCGGATCCTGTTCGTCGGGCGCATCGGCCTGCGCAAGGGCATCGGCTACCTGCTCCAGGCGGCCGCCGAGTGGTCCCGTGCGGGGGTCGCCGAGCTGTGGTTGGCGGGAGGGATCGAGCCCGAGGCGGAGCCCCTGCTCCGGCGGTACGACGGTGCCTTCACGTATCTTGGTCAGGTCCCTCGGGATCGCCTCCGTTGGTACTACTCCCAGGCCTCCGTGCTGGTCCTCCCGTCGATCGAGGAGGGCCTGGCCCTCGTCCTGGCGCAGGCCCTGGCCTGCGGTCTCCCGGTGGTGGCGACGCCGAACACGGGGGCGGAGGATCTGGTGACGGACGGTCGGGAGGGGCTGCTCGTGCCCATCCGGGACGTGACCGCGCTCCATGCCGCCATCGACTCGCTTCGGACCGACGGCGATCTTCGGCAGCACATGCGGGAGGCGGCCCTGCGGCGGGCATCCGGGCTGAAGGGCTGGGGTGAGTACGGCGACCAGGTGGTTGCCCTCTACGCTGCATTGATCGATGCCCGGTGAAGGTCGGACGCGGCGGATCGACCGCGAGGCGAGAACGGTTGCGAAGGCGGTGTGGCACCGGGCGTTCCGTGCGCTCGAGCGGGTCGGCGTGCACGTGACCCCCGTGCATTTCTACAGTGGCCTGCCCCGGGTCGGCGAGCTGGCGAGACGGCCGGAGTGGTGGAAGGCGAAGTCCGGGTTGCCCGGCCTCTCGATCGATCTGGAGGCTCAGCTCGACGCGCTCCGCTCGGCATGCGTTCCGTTTCAAGGGGAGTACCGCGGGCTGCACCTCTACCGGGAGGCCGTGCAGCGCAATGGGGAAGGGGGGTACGGACCGATCGAGTCCCAGGCCCTCCATGGCTTCGTCCGCTCCTATCGGCCACGGCGCGTCGTGCAGGTCGGGTGTGGGGTCGCCACCCATTGCGTGCGGCGCGCGCTCGATCTCAATGCGCAAGCGTACGAGCTGACCTGCATCGAGCCCTACCCCAACGACGGGCTCAAAGGGCTCGCCGGGATCCGCCTGATCGCCGAGCCTGCTCAGCAGGTCCCGCTCTCGGTCTTCGAGGAGCTTGGCGCCGGGGACGTGCTCCTGATCGATTCGACGCACACGGTTCAGGTCGGCAGCGAGGTCAACTACCTGGTGCTGGAGGTGCTGCCTCGCCTTGCCGAAGGAGTGATCGTCACCTTCCACGACATCTATCTTCCCTACGACTACGCGAGAGACTTTCTTCGCTCGCTGGTCTTCCCCCTCGAGACCACACTCGTGAGGGCGTTCCTGATCAACAACGCCGGCTTCGAGGTGATTGCAAGCTTGAGCCTGCTGCATTACGAGCGTCGCGAGGCGCTGGCGGCAATCTTCCCCGACTATGTTCCCCAGGCCGATGACGAGGGCCTGCGGCAGGGACGGGAAGGGTTGCACTTCCCCTCCTCCCTCTGGCTGCGAGTCTCCTCTCGAAAGGTGAGCTGAGTGTTCGACGGCGTGAAACGTCCTCTCGTGGGGTTGGGGTTGCCCCTGAAGTTCGCTGCGATGACCGGCCACTTCCGGAGCGCCATCTCCCGGAAGCCGGTCGATGGCAGGGGGAACCCCATTCCCTGGTACAGCTATCCCGCCATCCACTTCCTGTCCTCAATCGACTGGGAGGATTGCCGCGTCCTGGAGTTCGGGTCCGGGTACTCGACCCTGTGGTGGGCGGCCCGTGCCGGCCACGTCACCGCCATCGAGGGCGACCCGCAATGGTTCCGCGTTGTCCAGTCGAAGGGCGGGCGGTTCCCCAACCTCCGGGCGATCCTCCGGGAGGATCACCTCGCGCACGCCCGGGCTCCCCTGCTGCTCGACGAGACCTTCGACGTCGTCGTGGTCGACGGTGGGGACAGGTACCTGTGCGCAGAATCGGCAGCCCAGGTCGTCGCGAGCGATGGACTCATCGTCGTCGACGACTCCGAGGGCTTCTGGGGTCAGGACGGAACCTACCCGATCATCGAGCTCCTCCACGGGCTGGGGTTCGCAAGGGTCGACTACTACGGTTTCCGTCCCTGTGCGTGGCACCTGGGTTGCACGTCGCTGTTCTTCCGGCCGGGGGCCAGGCTGTTCCAGCGCCTCCCGCCCCCGCGCAGGGAACGTGAGGTCTTCGACCGCCCGAGAAGGCCCTCGGCCATAAGACGCTAGGAGGCCAGGGCCATCGTCGTGTTTCGATCCTCGACCATCTGCAGGCCGTAGCGTGCCTTCAGTTCGTCGAGCACGCCAATGAGTTGGTCGATCTCGGCGTCGGTGTTCGCTGCGGTCACCTGGACCCTGAAGCCGATGTCGGAGCGGGGGACGAGCGGATACGCGGCCAGGGTGACGTAGATCCCGCGAGAGAACAGGAACCGCCCGACGTCGTCGATGTCGCCGGGATCGGCCAGCGCCATCTCGATGATCGGGAATCCCGAATCGTTCGGCGTGGCGACGCCGCGCTCGTCGAGTGCATCCAGGACCCGGCGGGTCTTGCGGGAGAGATCGGCCCGGATGGCGTCTCCTCGGTGCTCGTTCACCTCGAGACCCGCCAGGACCGTGGCGAGCGAAGCAACCGGCGAGGGTCCCGAGTACAGGTAGGGCGCCGCAGCGACCTTGAGGAAGTTCTTGATCGGGGTGGGGCAGGCGATGAACGCCAGGAGCGACGAGTACGCCTTGGAGCATCCGGCGACCAGCACGATGTTGTCATAGCTCTCACCGGAGAACCGCACGATGCCGTTGCCCTTGCTGCCGTAGGGGCAGGTCTCATCGACCGACCGCTCACCGATGACGCCGAACCCGTGCGCGTCATCCACATAGAGCGTCGCGTCGTAGGTGCGAGCCAGGCGGGCAAGATCCGCGAGGGGAGGACCGTTGCCGGTCATCGAGTTGATGCCGTCGGTGCAGATGATGCGGTGGTGCACCGGGGAGGCCGCCAGCAGCTCCTCGAGTGCCTCCAGGTCATCGTGGGGATAGCGGGTCACGGTGGCGCCGTGGGACTTCGCGACACTGCACCCGTCGTGGATCGTCTTGTGCGCACGCCGGTCGACGAAGACGGTGCCCGACCGGGCCAGCACCGGGATGACGGACATGTGGATGTGGGTGATGGTTGGGAGCGCAAGGACGTCGGGAGCCCCCAGCAAGTGCGCGAGCTCCTCCTCGATCTGCCCGTAGAGCGCGGGGCTGCCCAGCAGCCGTGACCAGCTCGGGTGCGTGCCCCACTTGGCGATGTAGGCGGGAATGGCGCCCACGATCTCCGGGTCAAGGTCGAACCCGAGATAGTTGCACGAGGCGAAGTCCGCAAGCCACTGGTCACCGATACGGATCATGCGGCCGGCGATCTCGTCGATGACCGCATCGAGCATGGGCTGGCTGGTTCTGAGGCGCGCGAGGTCGGCACTGGCCGGCAGGGAGTGATGGAGCCATTCGGAGTGCTGCCCACGAGACGTCTGTGGTTCTTGGGTCTGCATGAACCATCCTTTCGGGCGGGCCCGGAATGGGCTGGGACCTACTGTGGCCGGAGCTGACCTGCGGAGCGTTGCGTCGAGCGCATGCCGGGAAGGAAGAGGAAGGCCAGGGTCACGCAGCCGCCGAGGAACCCCGCCGAGACGAGGGTCGTGCGGGCGCCGACGACCTGGGCCGCCCAGCCGGCGAGCCCGAAGGAGACGGGGAGCAGCGAGATGGAGATGAACCAGTCGAGGCTCGACACCCGCCCGAGGAGCGACGCGGGCACGAATCGCTGCTTGGCCGTGAGCCACACGATCGTGCCGGCGGTCTCCAAGGCGTGGAAGGCCAGGCTGACGGCCATCAGTTGCCAGCCCGCCGTTGCCAGCCCATAGCCGGCCACCGAGAAGGTCGCGACCGCCCAGCACAGGTACATGACCGTGATGTGGCGCCTTGGCATCCCCCGGTGTCCCACGACCAGGGCCGCCCCCAGCGCCCCGACGCCGCCGGCGGCGAAGACCGCACCCAGCTCCCCGGCGGTGCCGCCGGGTGAGTTCTTGACCAGGTACGGGACCAGGACCTCGACGGGGCCCATGAAGAGCAGGTAGCTGATGGTTGCCGCCGCGAACGTGGCCCAGAGCCAGACGTGGCGCCGGATGAAGCCGAAGCCCTCGGCGATCTCGGCGAGGGCGAAGCTGCCCGTCTCCGTTCCGTGCCGCCGGGGCGACCGTCCCATCGCCAGCAGCATCGCCACCGAGAAGGCGAAGGTTCCCCCATCGAGGAGGAACGCCGAGCCCGGCCCCCAGGCGCCGATCAGCCAGCCCCCCAGTGCCGGCCCCGCCAGCGCCAGGGCCAGGGGACGCGCGAGCTGGTCGAGGGAGTTTGCCTGGACGAGGAGGTCTGGAGGGACGAGGTCGGGGACGGCGGCCTCGTACGCCGGGCCGAAGAAGGCGGTCGCCGCTCCATAGGCCGCGCCGAGGACGTAGAGGTCGGGGAGGTGCAGCCGACCGGCCTCCGTGAGGATGCCCGTGGTCACGAGCACCGTCCCCCGCACGACATCCGAGGCGAGCATGATCCGCCGGCGGTCCATCCGGTCGCTCACTGCGCCGCCCACCAGGAGGAAGAGCACCTGGGGCCCCGAGATGGCGATCCCGACGAAACTGAGGGCGCCGGGGGCGTTCGACATGAGGTAGACCTGCCAGGTCAATGCCACCAGGAAGACGCCGTC
>DASXNO010000007.1:0-8801 GCA_036495025.1 Actinomycetota bacterium
GCGATGCTGCCCGTGCCCGAGACGCCGGTGGGGCGTCCGTCGGCGTCCACGACCGTGAACTCGACCGGCTGCTCTGTCCCGACCTCGCGGGGGTCACCGACCAGGCGCACGACGAACGACATCGGTCCGATCGGCACCGGGAAGTCGGCGCCCGCCGGGACGTACCAGATATCCGTGCCACCCCGGACGACGTAGAACAGCCCGGACTGGACATCCGCGCTCTCGGAGATGAAGGCGTACTCGACGTGCACCTGGCGATGTTATCGGATCTCATCCGGCGCCTTGAGGGGCGCCTCGGGATCTCATCCGGCGCCGTGAGGGGCGCCCCGGGGCAGGCGGAGCATCCTATGGTTCACAATGCCCCCCGTGGAGCGAATCATTACCCACCATTCGTGCACGACGGTCAGCCGCCCGGCCGGCGAGGTGTCCCGGTATGTCCTCGATCCGACGACGATGCCGCACTGGAGCGCCGTCATCTACGACGTGGATCCCCCGAGCGCCGGGGTGTTCGAGAGGGGCGGCCGGCTGCGGGGCCGCATGCACATCCTCGGGCTCAGCGTGGCCGTCGAGGGGGAGATGGTCGAGTTCGACCCTGCCGGCATGCGGGCGGCGATCGCGGTGCGCCCCGCCGGCGTCCCCGCAGGGGAGGGCGGCCTGCTGGAGCACGAGCTCTCGGTCGAGGACCTCGGAGATTCGTGTGTCCTGCATTTCCGCAACCGGCTCCGCCTGCCGGGCTGGATCCCGCCCGAGGTCGTGGGCGACGGCCTGGTTCGGCATCTCTTCGACCAGACCGCCGCCTTCGCCCTTGCCAACATCCGCTACATCCTCGAGGCCTCGCTTGAGTCGACCGTCGCCGGCTTCGCCGACCTCGCCCGGCCCCACCTGGGCTGACACCGGACCGCTGACACCGGACGGCTGACACCGAGGCGGGCCGGATCGGCGGTCGGGGCGATCAGCCCGAGCGCTTCAGCTTCCCGTGCCGCTTGGCGTAGACCTCGCCCTGGTGGAAGACCCAGAGGCCGAGGGGGATCGACCCCGCGCCGATCACCATCAGCGGCCAGAGGTCGTGCCAGAGACCGCCGACCCCCGTGCCGCCGATGATCGACGACCGGATGCCGTCGAGTGTGTACGTCGCCGGCGAGAACCGGGCGAGCGCCCGCATCGGTGCGGGGAGGACCGAGACGTCGTAGTAGACGCCCGACACCGCGAGCAGCAGGCCCTGCACCATGAACCCGAGCTGCGTGCCCTTCTCCGGGGAGATCAGCGGCAGCACCGCGGTCATCATCCCGATGCCGATGAACGACACGGAGGCGACGGCCACGACCACGAAGGCGCCGACGAAGTTGGCACTGGGCATCGCCAGCTGGAACGAGAAGGCCATGACGGCGAACAGCAGCGCCGCCTTGAGCAGGCCGTAGGCGATGGCGAAGACGCCCATGCCCAACAGGTGCGCCGAGCGCGCCAGCGGAGCCATGAACGTGTACTCGATCGTTCCCTCCCAGCGCTCCCAGGCGACGGTGTCGGTGAGGATCTCGAAGACGGCGCTCAGGTATGCCCACACGACCGCACCGATCAGCAGGACCGTCGTGACCCGGTTCACGTCCAGGCGTCCGCCGGTTGCCTGGATGCCCTTGGCGACCAGCACGATCGTGTACGAGCTCGCGACCGTGTAGACGAAGAACGCCACCTCCCACCAGGCGTAGCGCTTCACCAGGTAGACGTTGCGCTCGACGACGCCCGCGAGCCCGGTCAGCTCGGTGCGGAGCATCATGGCGACTCACCTCTCTCGTGCTCGTTGTCGTCGGTGCCGACCTCGTCGTCCAGCCGGCCGCCCGTCGCCGAGAAGAACGCCTCCTCCAGCGTGGACGCCCCGTAGCGCAGCTTCAGGCCGGCTGCGCCCTCCAGGGCGATGAGCTCGCCGCGGTGCAGGATGCCGACGCGGTCAGCGAGTTCCTCGGCCTCGGCGAGGTCGTGCGTGCAGAGCAGCACCGTGGCGTCGTGCTGGCGCTGCATCTCGGTGACCAGCGCCTGGACCTCGAGCTTGGAACGGGGGTCCAGGCCGGTGGTCGGCTCGTCGAGCAACAGCAGCACCGGTGAGGTCAGCAGTGCCCGGGCCAGGGCGACCTTCTGCTGCATGCCACGGGACAGGTGCTCCATCGGCTCCCGCTGGCGGTCGGCCGGGAAGCTCAGCCGCTCCAGGATCTCCGGGATGCGCTGCCGGCTGTCCGCCGCCCGGATGCCGTAGAACCGGGCGGCATAGCTCAGGTTCTCGAACGCCGACAGCTTCTTGAAGAACGACGCCTCCACGGAGACGCGGTTGACCAGCCGCCGGACGGCCCTGGCGTCCGTGCGGATGTCGTGGCCGAAGACCCTCGCCGTCCCGCCGTCGGGCAGCAACAGGGTCGACAGCAGGCGGACGAGCGTGGATTTGCCCGACCCGTTCTGGCCGAGGATGGCAACGCATTCGCCGCGCTCCACCCGGAAGCTGGTCGGGGCCAGGGCCACGGACGTGCTGGTCTCGCGCCGGCGCCCGACCCGCTCGCGCCGGCGGAACTCCGTGCGGAGGTCGACCGCGTGGATGGCAGGCATGGCTCGGCCCTCGACCGGGACCGGAATGGGTGCAGCGACAGATAGGGATGACATCGGTGTGCTCCTTCGGAAGAGAAGAGTGGCTGGTCAGGCGCTGTGATACCGCGCTGCCACACGGCGTCTGGGGAGGAGCCCGGGCGCCGTCATCTGCATCTCAACCGATGAGCAACACAATGGATCAAGCGTACGGCCCAATGACGCTTGGGTCAATCGGCCCGCGCGGCTACCGGCGGACGGAAACGACGATCGCGGCGGTGACGGCCGCAAGCACCGCGGCTCCGACCCCCCAGCGCCAGCCGGAGAATCTCCAGCCAAGGAGGTCGTCGAGCGAGAACCGGCCGGGGCCGGCGAAGGCGACGGCGAGCGCCGAGGCGATGAGCACCAGGTTGTACTCGTAGCCGCCCTTGGCGGAGATGAACCCGTTCTGCCAGGTGACGGTCGCAGTGGCCGCCAGCATCGAGCCCGTCACGGCGGCCGCTCCAAGAGGAGTGAGCAGTCCGAGGGCGAGGAGGAGCCCTCCTCCCAGCTCGGCGCCTCCCGAGAGCACCGCTTGCAGCCCACCCGGCCGGAACCCCATCTGCTCGAGGATCCGAGCCGTACTCGTGAAGCCGGGCCCGCCGAACCAACCAAGCAGCTTCTGTGCCCCGTGCGCCGCCATCGTCAGGCCGACGACGAGCCTGAGGAGCAGCATCCCTGCGTCGAACCCGGTCGCATCTGGTCCCGCACGGCCCCTCTCGGCCATCTCCTGGAACGATCTTGGAACGGCTCTCCGAAGGTCCATCGTCGTCCCCTCAGTCCGGTTTGTCGGTTCCCCCTGGGATTCTTCCCCGTCCGGACGGGATCTTGCCGGCATTGACCAGCGTCGCGAGCACGTCGCAGACGACGCGGACGCCGATCAGCGAGGTGATGTCCGCCGAGTCGTACGGCGGGGAGCACTCCACGATCTCGATGCCGGCCAGACCGCGCTCGGCGACCCGCCGCACCAGCTTCAGCACCTCGCGGGGCAGGAAGCCACCCGGCTCGGGCCACCCGGTGCCGGGCACGAAGGCAGCGTCGAGGCAGTCGACGTCGAACGAGAGCCACACCGCTTCGGCCCCCTCCCACGCAACGTCGAGGGCGTTGTCGGCGGCGGCGTCGAGGCCCATCTCGACGCAATCGGTGACGGTCATGATCGTCGTCTCCCGCTCCCGGCAGACCTTGACGCCCGGGCGGGGCGCCTGCCAGCCGCCGATGCCGAGCTGGACGAGGTTGCGGGCGGGAACGTTGCGGATGTCGGTCGCGTGGTACCACGGCGTGGTGTGCATCCGCTCGTCGAGGTCGGTCTCCTGGGTGTCGACGTGGCGGTCGAAGTGGATGATGCCGAGGTTGCCGTCGAGGTGCTCCGCCACCCCCCGCACGGTCGGGTAGCCGATCGAGTGGTCGCCGCCGAGCACCACGGGCAGCGCCCCCGAGGCGTAGACGTGGCCCACCGCCTTGGAGATCTGGTCGAAGGTCTTCTCGATGTTGCCCGGGATGGTGAAGACGTCGCCGAGGTCGCAGATCGTGATCGACTCCCGCAGGTCGACGCCGAGCTCGAAGCTGTAGGTGCCGTAGAGGGCGGAGATCCGCCGCATCCCCTGGGGGCCGAACCGGGTCCCCGGGCGATACGTGGTCCCCGAGTCGTGCGGCGCGCCGAGCACCGCGACGTCGTAGGCCCCGCAGGTCCGGACGTCCTCGACGAAGGGGGCCTTGAGGAAGGTGTTGATGCCGGCGTAGTGCGGCAACTCGCCCCGGCTGAACGTGGGGATGGTGCGGTCCACGATCGAGTCGGCCCCCTGGAGGCCGAGCTCGAGTCCCCGGGCGATCTCCTGGTTGTGCCTCGTGTGCGGGATCAGCGCCTCGCGCTCCAGGGCGCGGCGAGCCTCCGGGCCGTGACGGTCGTGGACGTGGGGCTGCTCAGCCATGGACGGGGACCTCCTTTTCCTTATCCGGCGCCTTGAGGGGCGCCTCGGGTGCGGTCCGGGCGATGACCGAAAGGAACGTCGTGCGGGCTGGCCCGAGGGCGCGCTCGAGGCCGGCCGCGTCGGCTGCGACGGCGCGGGCGGTCGTGCCCTCGCCGGCGAGCTGGAGGAACGGCCCCTGTGCCCGCCGGCCCAGCAGGTGGACGCTGCCCGTATGGCGATGACCCCCGAGCACGGCGGGCGTCTCGGCACCGTCGGGGTACTTCAGGCCGTCCCGCAGCAGCGGTCGCCCGGCGAGGGTGACGTCCAGGCGGAGCTGCACGGCTCCGGCTCGCTCGCTGGACCGGCCGAAGGTGCAGGCCTCGTACCACACGGCTGCGGCGCCCTCGTCGAGGTCGACGGTGCTCCGGGACCGGTGGCAGCAGCCGCCGCACGCGACGAGGGGCTCGGGCAGCCAGGCGAGGACGGCGCCGGGGGCAAGGGTTGCGGTGACGGTCATCTCCGTCCACCCGCCGCCCGGGCAGGGGTGGGCGAGGGTCGCGGCCGTCGACCGGACCGTGAGCCGGGCTCCGGGGCCGAGCCTGAGGTCGATCGTGACCGCGTCGCCCTCGAGGAGCCCGGCGGCCGCGCCGACGAGGACGAGCTCCGGCCCGTGGGGTGTCGTGAGGATCTTCGCGGCGACGGGAGGGCGGGTCTCGAGCAGGACCACCCGCTCCCCGTCGATCACCGCCCCGAGGCTCCCGTTCACCGGGCACCCTGACGGTTCTGCGTGGCGGAGCCCCTCACAGGTTGCCCTCGATGAAGGCCGCTACCGGGCGGGCGCCGTCCTCGCTGACCAGTGACGTGAACAGCGTGGGGCGCTCGCCCCGCTGGGCGGCGGCGTCCCGGGCCATCACCCGGAGGTCGGCCCCGACCATGGGGGCCAGGTCGATCTTGTTGACGACCAGCAGGTCCGAGCGCGAGATGCCGGGCCCTCCCTTGCGGGGCACCTTGTCGCCCCCGGCGACGTCGATGACGAAGAGCTGGAGGTCGGCGAGGGCCGGGCTGAACGTGGCGGTCAGGTTGTCGCCGCCCGACTCGATCAGCAGCAGCTCCAGGCCGGGGAACCGCCCGCACAGCTCGTCGACCGCCTCCAGGTTGGAGGCGACGTCGTCCCGGATGGCCGTATGCGGGCAGCAGCCGGTCTCGACCGCCACGACGCGCTCCGGCGGCATCACCCCGAGGCGGAGCAGGGCCTCGGCGTCCTCCTTCGTGTAGATGTCGTTGGTGATCACCGCCGTCTCGAAGCGCCCGGCGAGGAGGCGGCACAGGGCGGCGACCAGCGCCGTCTTGCCCGAGCCCACCGGGCCCCCGATCCCCACCCGGAGCGGGCCGACCCGCTCCGTCGCGCGGTCAGGAGGCAAAGAGGCGCACCGTTCCCTGCTCGGGCCAGCGGGCGTGGAGCTCGGCCCGCAGCTCCACGAGGGGGGCGGAGGCGACCGGCCCCTCGGACAGCGCCAGCGTGGCGCACCGGGCGCCCGCCTCGGCGACCCGGTCGGCCAGTGGTGCGAGCCTCGTGGCCACCGCCATGGCGTCGGCCGCGTCCAGGGGGAGCAGCTTCGGCGTGGCGGAGGCCGCACCGGCCAGCAGGGCGGCCCCGGGCAGTCGCGCGGCATCGGACGGGGACAGGCCGGCCGCCCGGGCGACCAGGCCCTGGACCACCGCCTGGTGCTCGGCCGCCGGACCACCGGCCAGTGATGGCCAGCTCGTCGCGGCGGCGCGGCGCAGGCCCCGGCCCAGCCGCCGCGAGGCCTGCCGGAGCGCGGCGGACGGGCACCGGGCATCCGCCTCGGCGTCGAGCTCCAGGGGGTCCGCCCCGGCGCACGCCGCGGCGGCGAGCCACGCATCGACCTCGCCGGTGGTCAGGAGGCGCCCGGCCAGGAAGCTCTCCAGCGAGGTGAGGTCGTCCACCGCCCCATCGGCCACCGCGGGCTCCAGCCCGCCGGAGTGGGCGTGGCTCCCGCCCGGGAACCGTCCATCGGCAAGCAGCAGCAAGGCCGTCAGCGTCATCGACCTAGAAGAGGCAGTAGCGCTGCGCGAGTGGGAGGACCGAGACCGGGTCCGGCCTGACGAGCTCCCCGTCGATCCGCACGGCGAAGGTCGACGGGTCGACCTCGATCGACGGCGTCGCCGTGTTCTGGGGCAGGTGGGCCTTGGTCAGCGTGCGGGTGTTGGCGACGGGCAGCAGCGGCCGCGCCAGGCCGAGGCGCTCCGAGAGGCCGTCGTCGAGCGCGGCGGGCGCCACCCAGGCCACCGAGAGCGCGCCGGCGGCGGTGTCGCCGAACATCGGCCGGGACATGATCGGTTGCGGTGTGGGGATGGAGGCGTTGGCGTCGCCCATCTGCGCCCGGGCGACGAGGCCCCCCTTGACGACCACGTCCGGACGGATACCGAACCAGCCGGGGTCCCAGAGGACGAGGTCGGCGAGCTTGCCGGGCTCGATCGAGCCGACCTCGCCGGCGAGCCCGTGGGCGACGGCGGGGCACATGGTGATCTTGGCGATGTAGCGCTGCGCCCGGAGGTTGTCGGCCCCCGCCACGGGCTCGCCGGGCAGGGCGCCGGCTCGCTGCTTCATGACGTGGGCGGTCTGCCAGGTGCGCGTGGCGACCTCGCCGGCGCGCCCCATCGCCTGGGAGTCCGAGCCGATCATCGAGATGGCACCGAGGTCGTGCAGCCAGTCCTCGGCGGCGATCGTCGAAGGGCGGATGCGGCTCTCGGCGAAGGCGAGGTCCTCGGCCACCTTTGGGTTCAGGTGGTGGCAGACCATCAGCATGTCGAGGTGCTCGTCGATCGTGTTGGTGGTGTGCGGGCGGGTCGGGTTGGTCGAGGACGGCAGGACGTTGGGGGCCGAGGCGACGGTGATGATATCGGGGGCATGGCCGCCGCCGGCGCCCTCGGTGTGGTAGGCGTGGATCGACCTGCCGCCGATGGCGGCGAGGGTGTCGGCCACGAAGCCCGCCTCGTTGAGCGTGTCGGTGTGGATGGCGACCTGGACGCCGAGGCGGTCGCATGCGGTGAGGCAGGCGTCGATCGCGGCGGGGGTCGTCCCCCAGTCCTCGTGGAGCTTGTAGCCCGACGCACCGGCCCGGGCCTGCGCCTCCAGCGCCTCCTGCGACACCGTGTTGCCCTTGCCCAACAGGGCGACGTTGACCGGCCAGCGGTCCAGGGCCCGGAGCATGAGGGCGAGGTTCCAGGCCCCGGGCGTGACGGTCGTCGCCCGGGTGCCCTCGGACGGCCCGGTGCCGCCGCCGATGATCGTCGTTGTCCCCGCCGCCATCGCCACCTCGATCACCTGCGGGCAGATCAGGTGGACGTGGCAGTCGACGATCCCCGCGGTCAGGATGCGGCCCTCGCCTGCCAGCACCTCGGTGCCGGGTCCGACGACGAGGTCCGGGTGGACGCCGTCCATGATGTCGGGGTTCCCCGCCTTGCCGACGGCGGTGATACGGCCGTCCCGGACGCCGACGTCGGCCTTGACGACGCCCCAGTGGTCGAGCACGACGGCGTTGGTGATGACGAGGTCGACGGTCGAGAACGTCGCCTGCCCCATCGACTCCCGGATGACCTTGCCGCCCCCGAAGACCGTCTCGTCACCGGGACCCGACGGCGAGCAGCGGTCCTCGGTGGGGGAGATCCACAGGTCGGTGTCGCCGAGGCGGACCCGGTCGCCCACCGTGGGGCCGTAGAGCTCGGCGTAGCGGCGGCGGTCGATGCTCGTCATCGGCGCCGCAGCCCGGGGACCACCCGGTGGCCGGCGAGGGCGACGAGGCCGACCTCCTTCGACATGCCGGGCTCAAAGCGCACGCCGGTCCCTGCGGGGACGTCGAGGCGAAACCCCTGGGCCGCCCCACGGTCGAACGCGAGCGCCGCGTTGACGTCGGCGAAGTGGAAGTGCGAGCCGACCTGCACCGGCCGGTCGCCGGTGTTCTCGACGACGAGACGGCGCTGCTCCCGGCCGGGGTTGAGCTCGACCGTGCCCTCGCCAGCTTGCACCTCGCCGGGGACCAACCGATGGCCGGTCACGGGATTGGCTGGTGGAGCGTCACCAGCTTGGTGCCGTCGGGGAAGGTCGCCTCGACCTGGACCTCGTGGAGGAGCTCGGGCACGCCCTCCATCACGTCGTCGCGGCCGAGCACCGCCCGGCCCGCCGACATGAGGTCCGCGACGGTCCGGCCGTCCCTGGCTCCCTCGAGCACGAAGGAGGAGAGCAGGGCGGTCGCCTCGGGGACGTTG
>DASXNO010000008.1:0-4423 GCA_036495025.1 Actinomycetota bacterium
CGAGGTCGCCGACCTGATCGTGCTCAAGGTGCAGCCGCTCGGGGGCGTGGGGCGGGCGCTGGAGATCGCCGAGGCGATCGGCCTGCCGGCCGTGGTGTCGTCGGCCGTCGAGACGTCGGTCGGGCTCGCCGCGGGGCTCGCGCTGGCGGCGGCCCTGCCCGAGCTGCCCTACGCCTGCGGGCTGGCGACCGCGCTACTGCTGGAGGGCGACGTCGTGGCGGAGCCGCTGCTGCCCACCGGGGGCCATATCGAGCTGCGCCGCCCCGTGCCCGGCGACGATGCCCTTTGCCGCTGGGAGGCCGGGGACGGGCAACGGCACGGCCTGCTCGCCCGGTGGGAGGCCGCGGCGCAACCATGAAGGCGCTCAACGCCGGCCAGGCCCTGGCGACGGTCCTCGTGGACGAACTGGTCCGCAACGGGCTCGCCCACGCCTGCATCGCTCCCGGCTCCCGGTCGACGCCGATGGCCCTCGCCTTCGCCCGCCATCCCGGCGCCGGGATCCACGTCCTGATCGACGAACGGTCGGCGGCGTTCTGCGCACTCGGGATCGCCAGGGCGTCGGGAAGGCCCGCAGCCGTCCTCTGTACCTCGGGGACGGCGGCGGCCAACTTCCACCCTGCGGTCATCGAGGCCGACCGGGGCAGGATCCCCCTCCTCGTGCTCACCGCCGACCGCCCTCCCGAGTTGCGCGGGACGGGGGCCAACCAGACCATCGACCAGATCAAGCTCTACGGCGACGCCGTCCGGTGGTTCGCCGAGGTCGGCGTCCCGGAGGGCCTCCCGGGGTCGGTGGGGTACTGGCGCTCCGCCGCCTGCCGGGCCTGGGCGGCGACGCTGGGATCGCCGCCGGGGCCCGTGCACCTCAACCTTGCCTTCCGGGACCCGCTGGTGCCGGTTCCCGACGATGCCGGGTTCCCGCATCCACTCGACGGCCGGCCGGGCCAGGAGCCCTGGACACGGACCGGCCCATCCCCCGCGGGGATGGCGGCCGAGGACCGGCGACGCCTTCGGGGGATGCTCGCCGCGGCCCAACGGTGCCTCGTCGTTGCCGGTGAGGCGCCGGGGGGAGCCGGCCACGCCCAGGCCCTCGCCGCGGCCGGCGGGTGGCCGCTGCTCGCCGACCCCCTCTCCGGGGCGCGCCTGGGCGCCACGGCAATCTCGGCCTACGAGGCCATCCTCCGCCAGCCCGGCTTCGCCGGCGCCATGCGCCCGGACCTGGTGGTGCGGGTGGGAAGGATGGGGACGTCGAAGCCGCTGGCGAGCTTCCTCGGTCCCGACGTGCCCCAGGTCGTCGTCGATCCCGACGGGGACTGGGCGGATCCCGGCCGCAGCGCGGCGTGGATCGTGCGGGCGGACCCCACCGAGCTCCCGTCGCTGGTCGAGCTCTCGGGTCCCCGAGGCGCCGGAGGCGCCGAATCAGCGCAACGTCCCTGGACACAACGCTGGCTCGCGGCGGAGGCCGTTGCCCGCAGCGCGATCGACGTCGTGCTCGACGCCGACGATTCCCCGTCGGAACCCCGCACCGCCCGGGACCTCGCCGCCTGGTGCCCCAACGGCGCGACCCTCGTGGCCGCATCGAGCATGCCGATCCGGGACCTGGAGTCCTTCCTGCGCCCCCGGACCGGCCTGCGGGTGATCGCCAACCGAGGGGCGAGCGGCATCGACGGCTTCGTCTCGACGACCCTCGGCGCCGCGCTAGCCGGGCCCGGGCCGACCGTGGCCCTCGCCGGCGACCTCTCGATGCTCCACGATCAGAACGGGCTGCTGCTGGCCAGGAGCGGCTCCGTCGACGCCGTCTTCGTCGTGGTCAACAACGACGGCGGCGGGATCTTCTCCTTCCTGCCGCAGGCCGAGTTCCCGGGCGACTTCGAGCGGCTGTTCGGCACCCCCCACGGCATACCGTTCGAGACGGTGGCCGCCCTGTACCGGTGCGGCTATCGGCGGGTGGAACGGGCCGCCGGCCTCACGGGTGCGGTGAGCGAGGCGGTGTCAGCCGGAGGAGTCCACCTGGTGGAGGTCCCGACGGAGCGCACCGCCAACGTCGCGCTCCACCGCCGGATCTGGCAGGCGGTCGGGTCGGCCTTGGAGGCGGCGGGCCTCGGCGGGGGGTCCCCCATTAGGGGGGAGTAGGTTCGTCGTTGTTCGCGCGCATGCGCGCGACCTGCTCCTGAGCTCCCGAAAGCTGGGCTACCGCTTCGCGAAACGCGAGCCGGTTCCGCTGAGCGAATTGGGAGTCCATCCGCCCGGGCCGCTTCCCGATCCCTTCCCCCCGCTGCCGGCCCAGGAGTGGAGAGACGCGCCTCCCGGCGAGCCGGTCGCCTTGCCCGCCTTGGGTGCCTTGCCGTTGCCGTTCCGGGCGTGGCCATTCCCGTTGCCGTTCACCGCGTGGCCATTCCCGTTGCCGCCCATGGCATGGCCGTTGGCCGAGGGCGTGAAGGCGACGGTCTTCGGACCCCGTGACGAGACCCGGCTGAGCCGCTCCGGCGAGCGGCCCCAGGTGTCGCCCAAGGCGCGGAGCATCCGCCTCACCAATCCCGGCCTCTTCTCGACCGGCGCGGCCGGCTCGGCCGGCAGACCGCGGGCCCACACCGGTCGGTCGTCCGCCAGTGCCGCAGCAGCCTCGGCGGCATTCCGGCGCTCACGCCGGCTCGGCTTCGCCGGGCGCACCAGGCCGGCGGTCCCACCGACGAGGAAGGTCGGCACGGAGGCCCGCGAGCGGGAGCGGCGCAGCTCGGCCGCCACCTTGAAGGTCCGGGTCTGGGCGATCAGCAGGGCTCCCAGCACCAGCAGGACGAACAGCACCACCGGCACGGTCGGCTGCGAGATGATGTGGCCACCGGCGAGCAGCACCGAATTCATGAGGCTCCCGACGTTGACCCCCGGTGTGCCCTGCGGGACCGGCACGCCCTCAAGGCCTTCCACCGGCACGACGCCGCCGGCATGGGCGATGGCCGTGTTCAGCGCGTTGTCGAGCCAGGACTTCGGGTCGACGGGCGTGCCCCAGGCGTGCCCCGGTGGGTAGAGCTGGAAGTGCAGGTGGGGCGACCCACCGGCGGCGTCCCCCGTGTTGCCGACGAAGCCGAGCAGGGTTCCGGCGTCCACATGGGCCCCGGTCTTCAGGCCAGGTGCGAAGCCCTGCAGATGGGCACCGTAGAAACCGTAGCCGTCGTCGCCCATGTAGTAGACGGAGTTGCCGCCCACGCCCTCGAAGCCGTAGCGCGCCACCACCCCGCCCTCGGGGGCGACGAAGGGAGTCCCGAAATTGGCGAAGATGTCGTTGCCCTGGTGCAGGTGGGGGCAGGGGGTCGTGCGCGGCTCGCCCCAGTCGTCACGGTAGGAGGCCGAGCCGGCGAGCGGGAAGGGAGCGGCGACCTGCATCATGGTGGCCTGGGCGTTTCCCCCCGGCGGCGTGACCTTGGCCGCTGCGGCAAGCAGGGGTTGGGTCGTCCGTGGGGCGGTGCGGGCGAACACCAGCGGCACCGGCACGGGACCGCAATGGACCTCGACCTGCGTCGGGATGGGAGGCGGCGCCTGGGTGGTGCCGGCGCCTCCGGAGTTGGGCCTGGCCTGAGCCGGCGAGCCACCTCCGGGTGCAGCCGGGGCCTTCTGGGACGGGTTGAGGATCGGCGCGAGGGGCGCCAGAAGATTGGGGAGCAGGGACTCGAGCGGGTTGGGCGCCGGAGTCGGGGCGGGTTGCGCAAAGGCAGGTCCAACCACGACCAATGGGCCAAGCACCACACCTAACAGCATTGTGGCGGCGATACGGCACCGCGCACCGGTGTTCGACGCTTTTGGCATCAAGCTCCCGACGCTCTGCTGACACACAGGCCCCTGGCCGAGGCGCCGTATTCAACCACGAGACGCGGCGCGACCTCAAGCTTTTCCCGTACGGAGCAAAACTTCTGAAACTCTCACATCCGACTGTGCGCAACAGCGCAGAAGTCGATCGTCAGGCGATCCCGAGTGCCGAGCGAACCGGCCGGAGCTTGAGCCGGGCCTCCTCCAACTCGGCCCGGGGGTCCGACTGGGCGACGATGCCGCAGCCCGCGAAGAGCCGGGCCGTCGTGCCGGACAGCTCCGCACACCGAAGTGCGATGGCCCATTCCCCGTCGCCATTCGCATCGACCCAACCGACGGGGCCCGCGTAGCGCCCCCGGTGCGGGCCCTCCAGCTCCCGGATCAGCGCGAGCGCCTTTCGGGAGGGTGTCCCACACACTGCACCCGTCGGATGCGCGGCCCCGGCGATGCTGAGGGCATCCGGCACGGGGTCGCCCGAGAGTTCCCCGACGACCTCCGTGGCAAGGTGCTGGACGTTGGCCAGCCGCAGCAACGAGGGCTCCGGGTCGATCCGCAGCGTGCGGCAGAGGGGATGCAGGGCCTCGACGACGGTCACCACGGCGAGGTCGTGCTCCCAGCGGTCCTT
>DASXNO010000009.1:0-6875 GCA_036495025.1 Actinomycetota bacterium
CCCGTCCGCCGAGGATCCCGGTGAAGATGACTTCAAGCCGGCTGGGGTCCCCGTTGACAAACTGACATGCCTGCAGACGCCAGTTGTCATCGATGAACGGACCTGCGGGATTGCCCGCCAAATCGACATTCATAGACGTCAAAATATGGGTGAGTTGCTCGGGAAGAGTCGCCGGGAAAACCCCCGGCCCCCGGGTGGACCTCATGGGAACTCCTTGCATCGCTCGATGGTGTGACAATTGGTGGTCCTAAGATAGTCGCCGTATGCCGTCAGGACATCGCCATTTCTGCGGATGACAACCACTTTGAAGCGCTTCCCGCACTTCGGGCCTCCCGACATCGGAGCGACAGTCGCTGGCGACGCCGCAGCTCCCGCCGGGGGCGACCAGACGAAGCAGGCGGCGGCGACCGCCAGGATACCGACGCAACTCCCAATCCACCTCTTCAACATACCGGAGCCCTCCTTACCCCTATTTCGACATTGCTGTGTATCTCAACGCAGAGAAACACTCCTCTACGTATAATAGTGGTCAAACGCTCTGTGTCAACAAGTACGCGTCTCTAGGGTCTTCTAGACATAGAGGGAATGAGGTTGGTCGCTGATCGCGCGTATATGCGCGATTGCGGACTAACCTTGGTTCAGCGGGGCCTGTGGGGCTAGCGGTCTGCTTCCAGCGTGTGAAGCACCGCCGCGAGGTCGGGCGGGAGTGGCTCGACGATGTCGATGGCGGCCCCCGTCACGGGATGGGTGAACTGCAGGCGCTGGGAGTGCAGGAAAGGGCGCGTAAGGCCGAGCTGGCGGGCCAGGGCGTTGGCGGACTTGCCGTAGACGGCATCGCCGACGACGGGGTGGCGGATGTGGGCGAGGTGGACCCGGATCTGGTGCGTGCGGCCCGTCCCGAGGTGGACCTCGATGAGCGTCGAGGAGCCGAATGACTCCAGCACCTTGAACTCGGTCACGGCCTGACGGCCGCCGGACACCACGCCCATGCGGGTGCGCTCCCGGGGGGAGCGGCCCATCGGCGCCTCGATGCGGCCCTCGGGAAGGGCGAACGTCCCCGCCACGAGGGCGAGGTACGTCCGGGACACCTCCCGGCCCCCCATGGCGGCCACGAGGCCCTCGTAAGCCTCGTCGGTCTTGGCGACCACCATGAGGCCCGAGGTGTCCTTATCCAGGCGGTGCACGATGCCCGGGCGCCCGGACCCCCCGGCCGGAGCCAGCGGCATGCGGGCACCCAGGGCCTCGACCAGTGTCCCGGAGGGGTTCCCGGGGGCCGGGTGCACCACGACGCCGGGCGGCTTGACGACGACGGCCAGGTGCTCATCCTCGTAGGCGACGGCGAAGGGGGCAGTCGTGTCCTCGAGGATGTCGACCGCGGGCCGCCGGAGCTCCACCCGCTCGCCTGCCGCAAGACGGCGAGATTTGGGGGCCGCCGCACCCTCGAGGGTGACGAGGCCCCGCTCGATCAGGCCCTGGGCCTCCCCCCGGGACAGGCCGGCGGCGGCGGCCAGCCAGGCGTCGAGTCGCTTGCCGGCGTCCTCGTCGCCCACCTCGAACGACTCGGGCGCGGTCACGAGGCTCCCGGCGAATGGGGCTCGGGCCGGGGCCGCAGCTCGTGCAGGATCAGCAGGCCCACCCCGATCACGATGGCGCTGTCGGCCAGGTTGAAGGTCGGCCAGAAATGGAAGTGGATGAAGTCGACCACTCGGCCCTGCAGCCCCCCGGGCGCCCGGGTGATCCGGTCGATGAGGTTGCCCAGTCCGCCCCCCGCGACCAGCCCGAGCGCCAACGGTGCCTGCCCGGACCGCACGCCCCAGACGACCACGCCGCCGACGATGAGGAGGGTGGCGAGGAAGAACAGCAGCGTCGACTGAGGCAGGATCCCGAAGGCGCCGCCGGGGTTGCGGGTGAGCTCGAGGTCCCAGAAGCCGCCGACGGCCAGGCGGGGCCGGCCGTCGGCCAGGAGGTGGGCAGCGACTGCCTTCGACACCTGATCGACCAGGACGGTCGCCGCCGCCGTCGCGGCCAGGATGGTGCGGGACCTGGCTCGATCCGGGGCGCCTACCGGCGCTCCTCGGCTTTCTTGCACTTCAGGCAGAGCGTCACGTGCGGGAGCGCCTTGAGCCGGGCGGCCTCGATCGGCTGACCGCAGGACTCGCAGATGCCGTAGCTGCCCTCCTCGATCCTGTGGAGGGCCCGGTCGGTCTTCGTGCGCAGGTCGGTGACGTTGTTGGCGATCGAGAACTCCTTCTCCCGCTCGAAGGTGAACGAGCCGGCGTCGGCGAAGTCCTCGTCATAGCTGACCTCTCCCGACATCTCGGACTGCGACAGGCCGGTGGCCGATTCCTCGATCGCCGCGAGCTGGTTCTGCAGCTCCTCGCGCTGCTCCATCAGCCGCTTGCGGATCGTCCCGAGGGAGTCCTTGTCGTAACTCGCCTTCTTGACCGCCTTCACCGCCTCCCTGGCCGGGGTCTCCCTGGCCGAGCTGTCCTTGGATGAGGTCTCCCGTGCGGGGGGCGCCTTGGGGGCGGTCTTCGCCGCGGGAGGAGCCGCCTTCACCGCGGCGGTCGCCCTGGGCGCCGGCTTGGCGGGACTGCGGGTGGCCGCGGCCTTGGCCGGAGCCTTCTTGTCTTTGGCCGCGGCCTTCGGCTCGGCCTTGGTGGAAGCCGCAGACGAGGACGACGTCTTGCCGGACGGCGTCTCCTTCGTGGTCGATGCTTTGGCCGTCGACTTGGTGGCCGGGGGCCGAGCGGGCGCGTTTGGCTGGCTCTTGGGAGTTCCGGCCGTCTTGCTTGGCATGCTGTTCCCCACTTGAGGTACCCGCGGTGCCGTCGCACCAACGGTGGATGGGTATATTAAGCGAGGCGCCGGGTCCAGGGTGTAAAATTCGGCGAACCTTACCACTAAACCCCATTTCCGTCAAGAGCGTCGGGGCGGAATTTTTGGGCCTCCCTGGGGGGCGTTCCGACTGCCCTCGGTAAGGGGTTCGAGGGCGCCCTGGAGCGCCGCCACAGCGCTCTCCGCATCGACGCCGTCCACCCGAATCCGCTTGTTGCGGCTCTGCTCCCCCGACACCAGCGCCACCCGGCCGCGCGGCACGCCGAGCGCTTCGGCCAGGAGGTCGAGCAGCGCCCGGTTCGCCCTCCCTTCGACCGGCGGGGCCTTCACCTTCGCCTTCAGGGCGCCGCCGTGCATGCCGATCAGCGCGGAGCGGGCGGCTTTCGGCTGGCAGAACACCGACAGCTCGACGCCGCCGGGGACTTCCCGCACCGCAGCGCTCAGATCCGGGCTCATGCCGCCTGTAGAGTAGTTGCGCACATGGATCGTCACTTTTCTCCTGTCTCATCCCAGGTGAGCTTCCCCGAAGTCGAGCGGCGGATCCTCGCCTATTGGGCCCAGCACGACATCGTCGCGCGCGGCCTGGCGCGCAACGAGGGGGCCGAGGAATGGGTCTTCTACGAGGGTCCCCCCACGGCCAACGGCCGCCCCGGCGTCCACCACGTCGAGGCCCGGATCTTCAAGGACATCTTCCCGAGGTTCCACGCGATGCGCGGCCGCTACGTCCACCGGAAGGCGGGCTGGGACTGCCACGGCCTGCCGGTCGAGCTGCAGATCGAAAAGGAGCTCGGCTTCAACCGGAAGGCCCAGATCGAGGAGTACGGCATCGAGCGGTTCAACGCCCTGTGCCGTGAGTCGGTCCTGCGCTACGTCGCCGACTGGGAGCGCCTCACGGAGCGCATCGGGTTCTGGATCAACATGGACGACGCCTACCTGACGATGAACCCGGAGTACATCGAGAGCGTCTGGTGGAGCCTGAAGACCCTGTACGAGGCCGGCCTGCTCTTCCGGGACTACAAGTCGGTCCCGTACTGCCCGCGCTGCGAGACGGCGCTCTCCGACCACGAGCTCAACTACCCCGGGTCCTACCGCACCGTCACCGACCCCAGCGTCTACGTGCGCTTCCCACTGGAGGACGCACCCGGCGACCTGCTCGTCTGGACGACGACCCCGTGGACCCTTCCGTCCAACCTTGCGGCCGCGGTCAACCCCGACGTGACGTACGCCCTGGTCGCCTGGGGCCACGAGCGGCCGGTGATCCTGGCCGAGGAGCTGGTCGAGACCGTCCTGGCCCCGGGGGCGAGGGTCATCGAGACGATGCCGGCCTCCGAGCTTGTCGGGAAGCGCTACACGCCGCCGTTCCGCTTCGTCGAACCGGACCGCCCCGCCTGGTTCGTGATCGCCGAGGACTACGTCACGACGTCCGACGGCACCGGCATCGTCCACATCGCCCCCGCCTTCGGTGCCGAGGACCTGGACGCCGGGCGCCGCCACGGGCTGCCATTCGTCAACCTCGTCGACCCCTCGGGTCACTTCGTGCCGGAGGCCGGTCCGTTCGCCGGGATGTGGGTGAAGGACGCCGACGAGGCGGTGATCGCGGACCTCGACTCGCGCGGCCTGCTGTTCAAGGTCGAGCCGTACGAGCACAACTATCCCCACTGCTGGCGCTGCGGCACGCCGCTGCTCTACTACGCCAAGAGCTCCTGGTTCGCCCGGACCACCGCCAAGCGGGAGGAGCTACTGGCGGAGAACGAGAAGACGAACTGGCACCCCGAGTCGATCAAGCGCGGGCGGTACGGCGACTGGCTGGCCAACAACGTCGACTGGGCGCTGTCCCGCGACCGGTACTGGGGGACGCCCCTGCCGATCTGGCGCTGCCCGGAAGGCCACGAGACCATCATCGGCTCCCGGGGCGAGTTGTCCGCCCTGGCGGGCCGCGACCTCTCCGACCTCGACCCCCACCGTCCGTTCGTCGACGAGGTGACCCTCCCGTGTCCCACCTGCGGGGCGACGGCGGCGCGCACGCACGAGGTCATCGACGCCTGGTACGACTCCGGGTCGATGCCCTTCGCCCAGTGGGGCTACCCGCACCACAACGAGGACCTCTTCAAGCGGCGGTTCCCCGCCGACTTCATCTGCGAAGGGCTCGACCAGACCCGTGGCTGGTTCTACTCGCTCATGGCCGTCTCCACCCTCGTCTTCGGGCAGAGCTCCTACCGGGACGTCCTCTGCCTCGGGCTCATCGTCGACGAGGAAGGCAAGAAGATGAGCAAGAGCCTGGGCAACATCATCGACCCGTGGACGCTGCTCGAGGTCCAGGGCGCCGACGCCCTGCGCTGGTACCTGTTCACGAGCGGGTCGCCGTGGGCCAACCGCCGCCTGGGCCCGACCGTGGTCGACGAGTTCCTCCGCCGCTACCTGCTCACGCTCTGGAACACCTACTCGTTCTTTGTGACCTACGCCAACCTCGACGGCTTCGACCCCTCGGCCCCGGCACCCGCCGTCGCGGACCGGCCCGAGCTCGACCGCTGGATCATCGCCGAGCTGCACGACACGATCCGCGAGGTCACCGATTCCCTGGAGAACTACGACGCGCTCGCCGGGGGGCGCCGGCTCGACACCTTCGTCGACGACCTTTCGAACTGGTACGTCCGTCGCAGCCGCCGGCGCTTCTGGCGCTCCGGTGACGCCGGTGACGGGGGCGACAAGGCCTCCGCCTACGCCACGCTGCACGAGTGCCTCGTGACGGTCGCCAAGCTGACCGCGCCGTTCACGCCCTTCATCGCCGAGGAGATCTTCACCAATCTCGTCCGTGCCGAGAGCGTGCACCTCGAGGATTGGCCGGCCTACGACGAGGCACTGATCGACCAACCACTGCTCGACCGGATGGCCCTGGCCCGCCAGCTCGTCGCCCTCGGCCGAGCCGCCCGGGCGAAGGCCAAGGTGAAGACCCGCCAGCCCCTGCCGAGGGCCCTCGCCGTGGTCCCGGCGGCCGAGCGCACCGAGGTCGCCGCCCTGTCGCGCCTCGTCGCCGAGGAGCTCAACGTCAAGGAGCTCGAGCTGGTCGAGTCACTGGAACAACTGGTCCATTACTCGGTCAAGCCCAACTTCCGGGCGCTCGGACCCCGCTTCGGGTCACGCATGCCCAGGATCGCGGCGGCCCTGGCGGCCCTCGGGCCGGACGAGGTCCAGGCCCTCCGGGAGAGGGTTGCCGCGGGGGAACCGGTGACCCTTGCCGTTGACAGCGAGACCCTGACCCTCGAGACCGGCGACCTTGACGTGCGCGCCGAGAAGCGGGAGGGCTACGAGGTCGAGCACGAGGGCCCGTACGGCGTCGCCCTCGACGTCGAGGTCACCCCGGAGCTGCGAGCCGAGGGCCTCGCCCGCGAGGTGGTCCGTGCGGTGCAGGACGCCCGCAAGGAGGCCGGCCTCGACATCGCCGACCGCATCGGTCTCTACCTCGAGGCCGCCGGGGAGCTGGCGGATGCCATCGCCGCCCACGAGGCCTGGATCCTCGGCGAGGTCCTTGGCACGGAGCGTCTCGCCGAGCCGAGCGACAGCGCCGAGGCCTTCGCCAAGGTCGCGGACATCGAAGGCGAACCCCTGGCGATCGGCGTTGTGAAGCCCTGAATCAGGCGCCGAGCCTCCAGGAGAACGACGGCCAGCCGTGGCGCCGGATATGCGCGATCACGTAACTCAAGTAGACGACGACCGCCCCGCCGGCAAAGACCAGGTGCAGACCGTGGTGCCCCGCCAGTTCGGACAGCAGGTTGACCTGCGGCCGGGCAGCGACCACGGCGCCGTGGGCCCCGGCGTGGAGGGCGGTGAGCGCCCACAGCGTCAGCGATCCCGTGACCCCCAGGATGCCCGCGAGGGCGGCCCGGTACCCGGAACGCCCGAAACGGCGTCGCTCCCCCGCGCCGTAAGCCAGCACGATCAGCACGAGCACCAGCGCCTCCTCGAAGAACGTTGAGATGATGTCGGCCCGCCCGGCACGCTCGGCGATGCCGGCGAAGGGACCGAAGGGCAGACCCGAG
>DASXNO010000010.1:0-12103 GCA_036495025.1 Actinomycetota bacterium
TTCTTCGGCCGCCCCATCCACCACGTCGGGATGTACGTGGGCAACGGCATGATGGTCCACGCCCCGGAGACCGGTGAGCTGGTGCAGGTCAGCCCGATGAGCCGGGGCGACTTTGCGGGGGCAGCCCGACCCGGCGTCTGATCCGCCTCGGGGAGCGCTGGAGAGGGCGTGCGCCCTGCATCGGGCGCCTCACCGGGTGGCCGCGTGGAGGCTGCGCAGGGTGTCGACACCGACCGCGGCGCCCACGGCGATGCCGTGCGGGTTGGCCACGACGGTCGCCGGCACACCGGGGCCGCCGATGTCCTCGACGACGAGGCCGGCGAGGGAGAGGTCCTGGTGGAGCGTGTAGCCGTTGCGCACCGCCAGGCAGGCGAGGCCGGCGGCCGTCGCCGCTGCCACGCCGGCCCCGGAGTCCTCGATCGCCACCACGGAGGCGGCGGTGCAGCCGAGGTGGTCGAGAGCGATCAGGTAGACCTGCGGGTCGGGCTTGCGCCTGGCCACGTCCTCGCCCGTGACGATGGTCTCGAAGCGGGCGGCCCGCTCGGGGCCGAGCAGCGTTCCCAGCAGCTCGCCGACCCACCTCCGGCCCGCGGTCGTCGCCACCGCAACCCGGATCCCCCCAGCCGCAAGCTCGTCGAGCAGCCGGTCGATCCCGGCCCGCAGCGGCGCCGCGCCCTGCCGCATGAGGTCGAGGAAGATCGTCTGCTTCAACCGGTGCAGGTCCCTGGCCAGGCTGGCCGCCTCCTCGTCCGGCAGGCCCTGGGCGGTGAGGTACGACCTCAGGCGATGCTCGCCCCCCGGGATCTCCAGCAGCAGTCCGTACTCCTCCTCGCCCCACCGGTAGGGGAGGCCAAGCCGCTCGAAGGCCAGGTTGAAGGCGACCCGGTGCCCGTGGCGCTCGGTGTCGGCAATGGTGCCGTCGACGTCGAAGATCACCGCCTCCAGCACCGGGTCCACGGCCTGGCGGGGCTCAGACGATCCAGCGCTGCTGGCGGTACCAGTCGATGGTCTCTGCCACGCCAGTGGTGAGGTCCGACTCGTTCCCGTACCGGAGCTCGTACCCGGTGGAGAGCAGGGCGTCGATGCTCAGGCGGTTGTTGCGGTTTGCCTTCTTCAGGAACCGGAACCGCTCCTCGGTGAACAGGATCGCCTGCTCCATGCCGGACGCCAGCATCGTCTCCCACGTCTTCCGGCGATCCTCGAGGCTCGGACCGGCGTTCGCGCCGTCCGTCTCCTCGACGGGCATGGCGAACAGGGCGGCCAGCATCCCCGCCAGCTCCACGCTGGTCGGGTACCAGGGGGCGACGACGTTGTACGCCCTGCCCTCGGCGCCCTCGGCCCCCGCCAGGTGCAGGGCCGCCCCCACGACGTCGGCGATATGGACCAGCCGCAACTCCACCGGGGCCGCCTCGACGTCGATGGCCTTGCGCCCGGCGAAGCTCTCGATGGCCACGTCGAGGATGGCACTCGCCAGCAGCTTCACCGCGCCGGGGCCGAACACCGAGACCGGCCGGAGCACCACGGCGGGCAGGCCGTCGGCCGCTGCCGCCCACACCGCCTGCTCGGCAAGCCACTTGGCCTTGCCGTACCCGCGGCTCGGATGTGGCTCCACCGACTCGAGGACGGGCTGGGGGAGCGGGACCTCCTCGCCGTAGACGGAGGTGGACCCCATGTGCACGAACCGCCGCACGCCGGTCGACCGGGCTGCGGCAGCGAGGTTGGTGGTGGCGACGACGTTGGACTCGTGCATCTGCTCCGCCGACGACAGCGAGCTCGTGGCGCCGGCGAGATGGAAGACGGTGTCGGCACCCTCGCAGAGGGCTTCGAGGCCAAGCTCGCCGGTCAGGTCGGCCGCCTCGTACCCAACCTCGGGGGGCAGCCACCCGGGCCTCGCCCGGCGGCCGCTCGCGCGCACCTCCCACCCCTCTTCGACGAGTTCGGGAACCAGGTGCCGGGCCATGAAGCCGGTGGCCCCCGTGACGAGTGCGAGCCGTGCCATACCGGGGGCATCATAGGCCACTGGTCTCCCGAGCCCCAGACGGAGTCCCTCGTCCCTCGCTTCGAGGCGACGCCGTCCACCGGCGACCCGGTACACTGCCGCTCCCGCTCGAAGCCGTCTGAGCCGGGCTGGCCCTCACCGCGCCTCGTGCCCGCGGGCCGCCCATTTGCCTCTCCTTGGCGCCCCGGCTAATCTACCGGCCGGTAGACAGGGCTGCCCGGGAGCCGGCCGGCGGCCGACGCTGATCCACGCCGGATACATGAAGGGGGAGGGGTGATCCGGGAAGGCCTCGCGGGCAAGCGCATCCTGATGACGGGAGCGACCGGCTTCCTGGGCACGGCGCTCTTCGAGCGGCTGCTGACCGACATCCCGGTCGAGCGGGTCGACCTTCTCATCCGCCGTGACGCCCCGGCCCGCCTCCGGACCATGCTGGGCGGAGCGGCGTTCAAGCCGGCTGCCGACCGGGTCGGGGGAGTGGAGGCCCTCCGTGAGCTCGCCGCCACCAAGGTCCGTGCCCTGCCCGCGGACCTCACCGGGGGACCGATCCCCGTCAGCGACGACATCGATCTCGTGATCCACACCGCGGCCACCGTGTCGTTCGACCCGCCCGTCGACGATGCGTTCGAGACCAACCTCCTCGGCACCCTCGCGCTCTACGAGGCCTCCGGAGGCCGCCCGTTCGTCCACGTCTCGACCGCCTATGTGGCGGGGCTGACCCGCGGCACGCAGCCCGAGGAGCTCCTCAGCCGGCCGCTGCGCTGGCGGACCGAGTGCGACGCCGCCCTCCGGGTGCGGGCCCAGGTCGAGACGGATGCGCGGCGCCCCGAGCAGCTGGCCCGGTTCGATGCGAAGGCTCGCTCGGAGATCGGACGGGCGGGCCCCCAGTCCGTCGCCAAGCGCAGCGAGCAGCACCGGCGCTCCTGGGAGCGCGACCGGCTGGTCGAATACGGCCGTTCCCGGGCTCGCAGCCTCGGCTGGCCCGACGTCTACACCTTCACCAAGGCCCTGACCGAGATGGCGCTCGACGAGACCGCGGGCGACAACCCGCTCGCCATCGTCCGGCCCTCGATCATCGAGAGCGCCCTTGCCCGCCCGTACCCCGGCTGGATCGAGGGCTTCCGCATGGCGGAGCCGGTCATCCTCGCCTTCGGGCGGGGGGCGCTGCCGGAGTTCCCCGGCATCCCCGAGGGCGTCCTCGACGTCATCCCGGTGGATCTCGTGGTCAATGCCATCCTGGCGGTGGCGGCGTCGCCGCCCCAGCGCCGGACGGTCCACCACGTGTCGTCGGGCTTCCGCAACCCCCTCAAGTACCGGGACCTCTACGACCTCTGCCGCTCCTACTTCCTCGCCAACCCGCTGCCCGAGCGCGGCCGGGGGGCCTACAAGGTGCCCGAGTGGACGTTCCCGGGCCGTCTCGCGGTGCAACGGAAGATGCACACGGCGGAGAAGGTCATCTCGACGGCCGAGAAGCTCATCGGGCACCTGCCGCACGGGAGCACGGCCCGCAAGGCCGCGGTCCGGGTGGACGACCTGCGCTCGCGCCTCGACTTCGCCAAGCGCTACGCCGCCCTCTACGGGTCCTACGTCGAGGCGGAGGTCATCTACACCGACGAGAAGACCCAGCGCCTGTTCGAGTCGATGCCGCCGGAGGACCGGGCCGAGTTCGGGTTCGACCCCGCCGGCTACTCGTGGGAGCGGTACTTCCACGAGGTCCATCTGCCGCAGATCACCAAGTCGCTGCGCAGGACCTCGCCTGCCCGCGCCAATCCTGCCGTCAAGCTGACGGCGCCGGCCGCCGGCCAGCTCGTCATCGCCATCTACGACATCGACCGGGTGATCGTCGACTCCAACGTCATCGAGCCCTACCTCTGGCTGCGCATGGCCGAGATCGAAGGGCTGGAGCGCCTCAGGGAGTTCGCCTCCCTGGCCACCAGGGCGCCGGGCTTCCTGGCCGCCGAGCGCCGCGACCGGGGTGAGTTCCTCCGCAAGTTCTACAGGCTGTACGAGGGTGCCTCCGCCGCCGGCGTCCGGGCGCTCGCCGACTCGGTCCTCGCCGACCTGATGCTGCGCCGCATGGCGCCGGGCGCCATCCGGCGGATCCGGGCGCACCGGGCGCACGGGCACCGGGTCGTCCTGATGACCGCGGCGCTCGATTTCTGCTTCGGCGCCCTCGCCCCCCTGGCCGACGAGCTGGTCTGCGCCAAGCTGGCCGAGATCGACGGCGTCTTCACTGGCGACCTCGCCCAGCCCCCGCTGGTCGGCGAGGCCCGAGCCTCCTGGTTGAACGACTACGCCCGGGCGACCGGGGCGGACCTCTCGTCCTCCTACGCCTACGCCGACTCGTTGACGGACCTGCCGATGCTCGAGGCGGTCGGTCATCCCGTGGCGGTCAACCCGGAGGTGCCGCTGCACCGCCTGGCCCGGTCCCGGCGCTGGCCGGTCGAGATCTGGGAGCCCGGCAAGGGCACGCCGAAGGTGCTCGTCCCACCCGTGCCGGAGGACTTCACGTGGTAAGCGACCGGGCGGCCACCTTCTTTGCGAACCAGGTCGCGCATACCGCAACGCCAGCCGCAAAGAACCAACCACGATGACGATGTGCCTGGAATTGCACCGGTCGGTCCCGAAGTACCTCGGGGCCCGGACGATCGGCACGAAGATGCCCGGCCTGCTCGCCGGTGCCCTCTCGCCGCTGCGCCACGTCGACCGGCGGGACCCCCCGCCGCCGGGCGAGGGTTGGGTCCGCCTCGCGCCGAGGATGTCGGGCATCTGCGGTTCCGACCTCACCACGCTTGCCGGGCGCTCCAGCCTCTACTTCTCGGCGCTCGTGTCGATGCCGTTCGTGCTGGGTCACGAGGTGGTCGCCGACCTGCTCGACGACGTGGGCGGACTCCGGGCGGGCCAGCGCGTCGTCATCGACCCGGTGCTGTCCTGCGCCCCGCGGGGCGTGACGCCGCCGTGCACACCCTGCACCGAGGGGCAGCCCTGGCTCTGCGAACGGGTCATGGCCGGCCACCTCCGGCCTGGCCTGCAGACCGGCTACTGCAACTCGACCGGCGGGGGCTGGGCAGGCATGATGCTCGCCCACCGCACGCAGCTCCACGCGGTGCCCGACGACCTGGCCGACGAGGCCGCGGTCATGATCGAGCCGACCGCCTGCGCGATCCACGCGGTGCGGCGGGCGGCCATCCCCTCCGGCGCGACCGTCCTGGTCGTCGGGGCCGGGACGGTCGGCCTGCTGACCATCGCCGCGGTGCGCTCCCTGGTGCCGACCGCTCGGGTCCTGGCGGTGGCCAAGCACGGCCGGCAGGCGGCCTTCGCGCAGGACCTCGGTGCAACCGTCGTGTCGAGCGAGGAGGCGCTCGGGGCGGTCCGCCGGGCCACCGGGGCGTTCCGGCTGCGGCCAGAGCTGGGCCTGCCCTTCCTGCTCGGCGGCGCGCACGTCTCCTTCGAATGCGTGGGTTCGCGCGACTCGCTCGACCTCGCCCTGCGTGCCACGCGTGGGCGGGGCCGGATCGTGCTCGCCGGGATGCCCGAGGGCGCCGACCTTTCCCCTGCCTGGTTCCGCGAGCTCGAGCTCGTCGGCGCCTACACCGGCTCCGGGGCGTTTCCCGAGGCGATCGAGCTCGTCGCCGAGCAGGAACTGGGAAGGCTGGTGGGCGAGGCCTACCCCCTTGCCCGGTACCGGGAAGCGGTGGACCACGCCATGTCGGCCGGCCGCCTCGGCAGCATCAAGGTGGTCTTCGACCCCCGGCTGGGCGCATGAGACGGATGAGAGGCAAGAAATGCATGACGACGCATGACCGAGAGGAGCACAAGTGAGCAGACCGGGGTTTGTGCTGGAGGTGGACGAGCGGACCCCACCGCTGCTGTTCCATCAGGGTGAGGGATTCCGCCTGGAGCGGCTCCCCCTCGGCAGCAGGGTCGTCTACCCGCCCGAGTCGCTCCCGGGGATCAAGGACGTCGACGCCGCCATCGACCGGGCGCTCGACCACCCCCACGGCTCCGAGCCCCTCACCGCCCTGCTGCACGGCGGGATGCGCCTCACCATCGCTTTCGACGACATCTCCCTGCCGCTCCCCCAGATGAAGACGCCGGACATCCGGGGCCGCATCCTCGAGCACATCCTCGAGCGGGCCGCCCGGGCCGGTGTCGACGACGTCCAGCTCCTCGTGGCCAACGCCCTCCACCGCCGGATGACCGCGGAGGAGATCAAGCGGACGGTGGGGGAGCGGGTCTACCGGTCCTTCTGGCCGCACTCGCTCCGCAACTTCGACGCCGAGGACCGGGCCAACCTCACCTGGATCGGCAGGACAGAGCAGGGCGAGGACGTCGAGATCTCCAAGCGGGCCGCCGAGAGCGACCTGCTTGTCTACGTCAACATCAACCTCGTCGCCATGGACGGCGGCCACAAGAGCGTGCCCGTGGGCCTCGCCTCCTACCGGAGCCTCCGGCACCACCACAACGTGCACACGATGATGCACAGCCGCTCCTACATGGACCCCCCCTCGAGCGCCCTGCACTCCTCCGCCGCCCGCATGGGGCACCTCCTTGCCGAGCACCTCAAGATCTTCACCGTCGAGGTCACCCTCAACAACGACACGTTCGGATCGCCCTTCGACTTCCTGCAGAAGCGGGAATGGGAGTGGTCGGCCAGGGACCAGGCCGCCTACCTTGCCGCCAAGACCGCGACCGACAGGGCGCCGGTGCACCTGAAGCGCTCGATCTTCCACAAGATCTTCTCCCCCTATGGCATCACGGGCATCAACGCCGGGGAGACCGAGGCGGTGCACGAGCGGACGCTGGCCATGCTGCACCGCCAGCAACTGGTCGAGGTGTCGGCGCAGAGCGACGTGCTCATCGCCGGGCTACCCTTCGTCGGCCCCTACAACGTGAACTCGATCATGAATCCGATCCTCGTCGTCTGCCTCGGGCTCGGGTACTTCTTCAACCTCTACCGCAACAAGCCCCTGGTGCGCCAGGGCGGGGTCATGATCATGTTCCATCCCGTCCGCCGCGAGTTCAACCAGGTCCACCACCCCAGCTACGTCGACTTCTTCGAGGAGGTCCTTGCCGAGACGACGGACCCCTCGGTCATCGAGGGCAAGTACGAGGAGGCCTACGCCACCGACCCGTGGTACATCCACCTCTACCGGACCTCGAATGCCTACCACGGCGTCCACCCCTTCTATATGTGGTACTGGGCGGCGCACGCCATGAGCTACCTGGGCGACGTGATCTACGTGGGCGGGGACCGCAAGACCGTGGCACGGCTGGGATTCCGCAGCGCCGGGACCCTGGGCGACGCGCTGGAGATGGCGTCGGAGACCGTCGGGGGCTCGCCCCGGATCACCGCCATGAAGGTGCCGCCGCTGCTGATCGCGGACGTGAGGTAGGCATGGGATTCAGCCAGGACCTCCGGCAGGTCGCCAGGGGGTGGCGCTGGACCCGCCGGCCCGTGCTCCCGGCATCGGTGGAGCGCGAGCGCGATCCGGCAACGGACTTCCCGACCGCCTGGGGCCGGACGCCGGCCGGGCGGGCCGCCCGAGAGGTCGTGCAGCGCTTCGGCCTCGCGCCGCTGCTGCACCTCGAGGTCGAGACCGAGGTCTGCGGGCGGGAGGTCCTCGACACGATCGAGCCGCCCGCCGTCTTCGTGCTCAACCACTCCAGCCACCTCGACGCCCCCACGATCCTCACGTCGTTGCCGACCACGTGGCGCCGCAAGGCGGTCGTGGGCGCCGCATCCGACTACTTCTTCGACACCTGGTACCGCTCGATCGCCACAACGATCGTGTTCAACGCCTTCCCCGTCGCCCGCAGCGGCGGGCTGCGCTCGGCCCGGATGGCCCGCCAGCTCATCTCGGAGGGGTGGAGCCTCGTCCTGTTCCCCGAGGGGAGCCGGACCCCCGACGGCTGGGTGGGAGACTTCCGGACCGGTGCCGCATGGCTCGCGTTGGAGGCAGGCGTGCCGGTCGTCCCGGTTGCCCTCATCGGCGCCTACCAGGCGATGCCCAGAGGCCGAAGCTGGCCGAAGCCCGGCCGGCCCCCCGTGCGTATTCGGTTCGGCCTGCCGATCCGTGCCCACGAGGGGGAGCGGGCAGCGGCGTTCAGCGACCGGCTGCGCCAGGGCCTCGGCAAGGTGCTCGAAGAGGACCACTCGAGCTGGTGGAACGCCATTCGCCTCGACGCCAGGGGGGAGCTGTTCGACCCCGGGGGCCCGCAGGTGGCCACCTGGCGCAGGATGTGGGAGAGCTCCCGCCCGATCCGGCCGTCCCGGGCGAAGTCGGTGTGGTCGCCGGACGCCCACGAGTGGGAGGCCGAGCATCTGTGGAGCGGGGCCGGCTGGCACCCCGAGGCCGGGCCGGGGACCGCCGCGCCACCCGAGCCGCAGGCCGTCCACGAGCCGCAGGCCCTCCCCGAGCCGCAGGCCCTCCTCGAGCCGCAGGCCCTCCTCGAGGTGGTCCCCGATCCGGCTCCCGAGCCGCAACTCCGGCTGCTCGAGCCCGCTCCCGAGCCGCAGGCCCTGGCTCCTGCGGCCCCCGGCGCGGCCCCCGGGCAGGAGCCGCTCGACGAATGGAAAATCGCACTCGTCCCGTTCGAGCCGGACGAGGAGGCGGAGGTTCCCGGTGAGAGCCCGCCCGCCAGCCCTGCGGTGCCCGGCCCGGCCCCGGCTGGCGCGACGGAGGCGGCGCTGGCCCGCGTCGAAGAGGTACTCGCCCAGGCCATGCAGCCCGACGAGAAGGTGGGCCAGGATCGCGCGTATACGCGCGATCCGCGCCCAACCTCGGGCACGCCGCCCGAGCTGACGACCGGCGAACTGGCCCGCATCGAGGCCGTGCTCGATCAGGCCGTCCCCAGGTCCGACCCCGCCCCCGGCGACCCCCGCCGCAACGATCCGGGCTCCGGCGATCCCGGCCCCGGCGACCTCGACGACGACCTCACGTTCTTCGATGTCGACGTGCCGGAAGGCGATCGCCCGCCGGCCGGTTCCCCTGGAACTTCGGCCTCCCCGCCATCCCGGCCGGCCCCTCGTCCCGACCGGCCCCGCCCGGAGCGGGGCTGGTTCATGGGGCGTCGCCCACGCCGCGGGCCGCCGCCTCCCCGGTGACCGGCCGCCGATGAGCCGCCTTCCCCGGGAGCGGCGCCAGGAGGAGTTGGTACGGCAGGCCCTCCGAGCTTTTGGCGACCGGGGCTACGACGGCACGACCCTCGAGGCCGTCGCCGAGGCAGCGGGAGTCCGCAAACAGACCCTCCTCTACTACTTCCCGACGAAGCAGGACCTCTTCGACGCCTGCGTCGACGCTCTGGTCGAGGGTCTCGAGCAGTCGCTCAGCCGGGTTCTCGGTGGACCGGACGGGGGCCTGGACCGGGTCGAGTCGGTCATCCGGACGCTGTTCCGCCTCGCAGAGCACTGGCCAGAATTCCCGCTCTTCCTCCGGGAGGCGGCGCGCCGCAGCCCGGTGGTCGTGCAGCGGGTCGCCGACGCCCTCGAACCGTTCCGCAAGGCTGCGATCGGGTTCCTCGATCGGGGGATGGACGCAGGCGAGTTCCGCCGCCAGGACGCCGGCCTCCTGCTGTTCACGCTCTACACTGCGGTCGTCGGCTCGCTCGCCGAGGCCGGCGTGCTGCGAGCCGTCGCCGGAGGGCCGAGCGGCCACACGGCGCTCCGCCAGCGGGAGCAGGAGCTGGTGACCTTTGTCCGCCACGCCCTGGAGCCCTAATCGCCCTGGAGCCGTGACCCCCTGGAGAAAATACTTCGCCCGGCCTTAAGTCCACAGGGGGGGCGCCGACCTCCATCTACGACAACCGAACACGGACGGCACCACGACGAGGGAAGGAGCCCTGGCTCCCTTCCTCGTCTTCGTTTTGGCCGGAGCACCGAAGGGCCGAAGGGCCGGAGCGCCGCAAAGGAGGGAGCAGCTTGGACGGTATCGCGGACCTGACGATGCAGGCCACGCAGTTCGCTCTCGACGGGCTCGCCCAGCGCGGGGACGCCCGGGCCAACAACATCGCCAACGTCAACACGCCCGGGTTCCACTCGAGCGGCGTCTCGTTCGAGTCGGCGCTGTCGACGGCCCTGGGCAGGGGACAAGTGCCCGACACCTCGCGGATCACCGCCTTCGACGAGGGGCAGACCCCAAACTCGCAAGGCAACACGGTGTCGCTGGAGACCGAGATGACCGGAAACGTCAAGGACAGCCTGACGTACGAGGCGATGATCAACGGCTTCAACTACAAGGTGAGCGTTCTCCGCCAGGCGATCGGTGGCAAGCCGTGATCGGCGGTGGGCGGTGATCGGGTTCGACACCTTCGACGTGGGGCGATCGGGGCTCACGCTGTCCAAGACGTGGCTCGACGTGATCGCCAACAACATCGCCAACGTCAACACGGTCCACCCCGCCGGCCAGCAACCCTTCCGGGCCTCCTACGTTGTCGCCCAGGAGATCGTCGGTCTCGGTCAGGGTCCCACCGGGCAGGGGGTCCGACCGGTGGCGCTCGTGCAAGACGGCTCGACGCCCGCCATGGTCTCCTCACCCGGCAATCCCCTGGCCGACGCCAACGGCAACGTGACCGAGCCGGTCGTGGACCTCTCGATCGAGATGACCAACATGATCATGGCCAGTCGCTCCTTCCAGGTGAACGAGCGCACGATCGAGACCGCGCGGGACATGTACCAGGCCGCGCTGCAGATCGGGAAGTGAGCTGATGCAGATTCCCCCGCTCGGCGCCGTCGCGCCCATCCAGTCCCCCTTCCGCGCGAGCGGGGCCTCGGCCCCGGGTGCGGCGCCGTCCCAGGACTCAAGCTTCGGCGACATGGTGACGAAGGGTCTCCAGTCCGTCTCGGCCAGCGAGAAGAGCGCGGACTCGATGGTGCAGGGCATGGCCTCCGGCAAGCCCGTCCAGGCCGCCGACGTGATGATCGCCACCTCCAAGGCCTCGCTGTCGGTGCAGATGCTCGTCGCGGTCCGGGACCAGGCGGTCGGCGCCTACCGGGACATCATGAACATGCAGGTCTGACGGTGGGGACGCTGCTCGCCGACCCCTTGCTCGCGTCGCTCACTGCGATGCCGCGCCACCGTGCCTACGGCAGCATCGCCCGGGTGGTCGGCCACGAGGTCGAGATCCGGGGCCTGGCGGTGCGCGTGGGTGACGTCGTGAGCGTTGCCTGCCCCAGCGGCGACCGTCTCGGTGAGGTGGTGGCCCTCAGTAGGGAGGGAGCCCTCGCCCTCCTGCTGGGCGACACTGCCGGCATCGGCCGGGGCGACCGGGTCCGGATCAGGCCAGAGGGTCTCACCGTCCTCGCGTCGGACGAGCTGCTCGGTCGTGTGCTCGACGGGACCGGCGCCCCGCTCGACGGGCGCCGTCCGCCGTCCGGCACGCCGGTGCGGGTCGAGGCGGCACCCCCGCCCGCGCTGGAACGGCGCCGCATCAACGAGGCGCTCCCCGTCGGGGTCAGGATGGTCGACGCGCTCTGCACGATCGCCCGCGGCCAGCGCGTCGGCATCTTCGGGGGCTCGGGTGTCGGCAAGTCGACCCTGCTCGGCATGATGGCCCGCGGCACGGCGGCAGACCTGACCGTGTTGGGCCTCGTCGGTGAGCGGGGCCGGGAGGTCCGCGAGTTCATCGAGGACGACCTGGGCCCGGCTGCGATGGCACGCTCCGTGGTCGTCGCAGCCACCTCGGACCAGCCGCCGCTCGTGCGGCTGCGGGGAGCGTTCGTGGCCACGCGCATCGCCGAGTACTTCGCCGACCGCGGGCTCGACGTGCTGCTGGTCGTGGACTCGCTCACCCGCCTTGCGATGGCCCAGCGCGAGGTCGGCCTGGCGGCCGGAGAGCCGCCGACGGCCCGCGGCTACACCCCCTCGGTTTTCTCGCTCCTGCCGCGGTTGCTGGAGCGCGCCGGGCCACGCACCCACGGGACGATCACCGCGGTCTACACGGTGCTGGTCGAGGGGGACGACATGAACGAGCCGATCGCCGACGCCGCCCGATCGATCCTCGACGGCCACCTCGTGCTGTCGCGCCGGCTTGCCGACCGGGGTCACTTCCCGGCCCTCGACCCGCTGGGGTCCCTCAGCCGGTTGGCGTCGCGCGTCACGAACCCCG
>DASXNO010000011.1:0-8360 GCA_036495025.1 Actinomycetota bacterium
GAGGTTCATGGCGATCTCCCGAAGTTCCGAGAGTGCCTCGGGGAGTTGCGCGCGGACGGTGAAGCTCTGGAGGGCTCTAGGCATGGGTGTTCACGGTAGGGCCGGTCTCCTTCGTGCTCGAGGAAACCCGAGTCTAGACCACGCGCCGAGTCCTGGATCAAGCCGGTCAGGTAGCGCGATCGGCTCCACCTCGCGGCGTTGGGGGCAGCCGGGATCTTTCGCCTGCCACCCAGGACGGTTGTCGCCGTTCTTCCTCTGCCCGGCACGCCCTCGAGCGGATGAACGCTGACGTAAGGTGCGGACGTGGATGCCCGAGGCCGCTTTCACGGCCCTGGGCACCTGCACGTCCGCAGACGAATACGTCAAGATCGTTGAGGAACGGTTCGCAGGGTAGGCAGTGCCCGAATGAGTAAACGACCTTACGTTCTTCTGAGCTGCGCGGCGTCCATTGACGGATATATCGATGACACCCGTGACGCACGCTTGATGCTGTCCAATGACGCCGACTTCGACCGGGTGGACGAGGTCCGCGCCGGCTGTGACGCCATCCTGGTCGGCTCCGTCACCATTCGCAAGGACAACCCCCGTCTCCTCGTGCGTTCCGAGAAGCGCCGCAACGAGCGGCTCGCACGTGGGCTCACTCCCACTCCCACCAAGGTCACCATCACCGGCCGAGGTGATCTGGATCCGGCCACGCAGTTCTTCGTGGCGGGCGACACCGAGAAGATCGTCTACGCTGCGTCGTCTGCTCTGGACAAAACTCGCGAGCGGGTCAGCTCAAGGGCCACCGTCGTAGATGGCTCGGATCCTATTGACCTCCTTCGCGTTCTGAACGATCTCGCCACTCGCGGGATCGGCAGGCTCATGGTGGAAGGCGGGGGAACCATGCACACGCAATTTCTGACCAACGGGCTCGCCGACGAGCTGCACCTGGTGATCGCCCCATTCTTCGTCGGTGATTCCCGGGCTCCCCGGTTCGTCCACGACGGTGCCTTCCCATGGGACCGCTACCACCGCGCCCGCCTGGCCGAGGTGACCCCCATCGGGGATGTGGTTCTGCTGCGCTACGCACTCTCGGAGCGATTCGAGGGATGAGCCGAGCCACCGCCGAGGATCACCGGTGGCTGCTGGAAGCGATAGCGCTGTCTCGGCGATGCCCACCCACGGACACGGCGTACTGTGTCGGCGCCATCGTCGTCGGGCTCGACGGTACACGTCTGGCCGACGGCTTCTCCCGAGAGAACGACGATCCGCATGTCCACGCCGAAGAGGCCGCGCTCGGCAAGCTCGATCCTCGCACGGATCTCAGCGAGGCAACGTTGTACAGCTCGCTGGAACCATGCAGCGTCCGCCGGTCACGGGATCGCACCTGCACGCAGCTCATCCTCGAATCCGGCATTCGCCGGGTGGTGTTCGCGCTGCGAGAGCCGTCCCTCTTCGCCGACTGCGAAGGAGCCGAACTCCTTCATGCGGGCGGCATCGAGGTCGTGGAGATCGCCAAGCTCGGTCCAGCGGTCGAAGAGGTGAATGCCAGGGTGCTGTTGCGCGAACGCCAGAAGGGCGACTGATCGACGCGCTCGTTTTCCGTGGTCTTGGGGATGGCGCCGCTGGCTCAGTTGCTTGCCGTTCTCACTCCTGCCCTGCACCGGGTGGCGGGGAAGCGCTGTGCCGGATGGGGGAGACGCGCCGCCTCGAGCCCCTCGGCCCACAGGCCCGAGGCGCGGCGGTCCTGGGCTCATCCGGCGCCGTCGCGCACATGCCGCACCGGTCTCCTCTGCGCTTGAGGCCGTGGGCAGTGACTGGATAGCGCTCGAAGATGTAGGCACGGTGAGCTCGGCAGAGCGACTCCATGCGCTCGGTCTCGCCCTCTCGCCACGCGATCCACAAGAACGTCGGCGATCCCTCGGAACGCTGATCCTGCCGTGCCATGGGCTAGTAGTAGTGAATAGTAGGAACATCTGTCTAGCAGGGTTGGAAGACCACGCCTAGTCGGTCATACTCGCCCCATCACCGATGGCCCCCGCATCGGGGCTGGGGAGGAATGGACCATGAAGCTGGAGTACGTGTTTGGGAACACCCATCGGGACGGTAGCCCGCGCCTCTACCGAACGGACAACGACGGGGTCGTGGCCATCCAGGGCTACCGGGCAGACGCGCAGACCCGGGGCAGCGCCGAGCCGCCCTGCCCCGACCACGAGGACATCCTCGTGTTCACCCCGGGCGAGCTGGAGATCCTCGAGCGGGCGGTGGCCATGCTGAAGGGGGCCGCGACATGATCGACGCGGAGATTCTCCGGCCCGTCAGGGAGCACCTGCGTTCCTTCCGGGAGAGCGTCTTCCGGCTCGAGGCGCTCGACCACTACACCTCGGACGCCGAGGGCGAGACGATGCGCCGCTACTTCGCGGGGGAGGTGCTGGCTCCCGATCCCCTCGACGAGTACGACGACCTGGTGCGGGCGGCCCGCGCAGCGGGCAAGCCCTGGCGCCGCGTCCACGCGGCGACCGCTGCGACGCCCTACCTGCGCTTCGAGATCGACATGTACTACTGGCAGAACGAGGCCGACGGGGAGGAGATCGCCATCCTCGAGCACCCGGACCTCGTCCGGCTCTTCGGTGTGCAGCCGCCGGACTTCTGGCTCTTCGACGACTCGACCGTGATCGAGATGCAGTACGACCAGACCGGACGGATCGCGGCGACGCCCCTCGTCACCGACCCGAAGGAGGTCGACCGATACCTTCGGCTCCGCGATACTGCCCTTCACCATGCGATCCCGCTCCGCCAGTACCGCGCCGCCCTGCGAAGCCTCCAGCTCTCGACGCTCCAGCACGACCAGGCCATCCCCTGAGGGGACCCGCCTCGGCCTGTGACGAGGCGCCGCTCGTCCAAGCCTGAGGGAGAGGACTCCGGCTCGCCCACGCCGTACGACCGGCGGCGTGCTGCCCTGGGCACCCGGCTTCGGGAGTTGCGCCGTGCCTCGGGGCTCAACCAGACGGCCCTCGCCGAGCAGCTCGGCGTCACGCAGTCGATGGTGTCGAAGTTCGAGACCGTGCGCGACGTCCCGACCGCGGACATGGTCGACCGTCTGGCGGACGTGCTCGAACTCTCCGACGATGTCCGTGGCGAGCTGCACGACCAGATCGCGGAGCTGGCGGTCGAGGTCAATGCATTCCGCGTCATGCAGCGACGCGGCCAGCGATGGGTCCAGGCCCACGTCGGTCAACAGGAGCGAGCGGCTAGAAGTATTTGGGTATTCCAGCCCGCGCTGATCCCGGGTCTGCTCCAGACGGGGGACTACACCCGCGCGATGCTTCGCCTTCTTCTGCCGCCCACACCGGATCCGGAGGGCTTGATCGTGGGCCGGCAGGAGCGCCAGAGCATCCTCTATGAGGAGTCCCGGACCTTCCGCTTCCTGGTGACCGAGGCCGTTCTGCGGACCAGGGTCGCACCCGTCCCCGTGCTGCGGGCGCAGCTCAAGCGTCTCGTGGCGCTTGACGAGGGCTTCTCCCATATCGAGGTGGGCGTTCTCCCGACGGGTACGCCGCGGAGCGTGTTGGCGATGACAGGTTTCCACCTCACGGGCGAGCTGGTGTCGGTGGAGCTGCAGACGGGCGAGGTGCTGATCCGAGACCCCCGCGAGGTGGCGACGTACCGCGAGCTCTTCGACAGCCTGTGGTCGTCCGCTCTCCGTGGAGCGGACATGGCCGGGCTTGTCCGCCGGGTCGACCGCTGGCTCGGAAGCTTCGATGATTAGGGACGTACGACTGCGTCTGGCTGCTACGGCTGCTCGGCGAAGCGAAGGAGGAACAGGGAAAAGCTGAGCGGGTTGATGGCGGGCGTCTTGACCAAGCGGCTCTGCCCCGGATGGGCGGTATTGAGCAGCTCCTGCCACACCCCCTGGGCCTTCTGCTTCGGCAGGACGAAGTAGCGGCTCCTCGGCCCCCCGTTGAGCAGCAGGAGCACGGTCTCCCCGAAGACCGGGCGCCCCCGCTCGTCGACGTCGTCGGCGGCCTCTCCCCGGATCAGCATGCCGAGGACCTGGTTGTGCTCGTTGGCCCAGTCCGCCATCGTCATCTCCTGGCCGTCGGCCCGGATCCACGAGAGGTCCTTGGTGCGGGCTCGGGGAAGCGCGGCGCCGGTGAAGAACCTGCGCCGCCGGAGGACCGGGTTGGCTCGGAGGCGCTCGATCGCCTGGGCGGTGAAGTGGTAGAGCAGGCGGCTCTCGGGCGTGAGGTCCCAGTCCACCCAGCTCGTCTCGTTGTCCTGACAGTACGCGTTGTTGTTGCCGCCCTGCGTCCTGCCGATCTCGTCGCCGGCGAGGAGCATCGGGACCCCCTGGGACAGCAGCAGCGTCGCCAGCAGGTTGCGCTTCATGCGGTCCCGCATCCGGTTCGTCCATGCGGAGGCGGTCGGCCCCTCGGCCCCCCAGTTGCGGCTGTAGTTCTCGTCGGCGCCGTCCCGGTTGTCCTCGCAGTTGGCCTCGTTGTGCTTGCGGTTGTAGCTGACGAGGTCGCCGAGCGTGAAGCCGTCGTGGGAGGTGATGAAGTTGACGCTGGCATAGGTGCCCCGGCCGCTTGCGGCGAAGAGGTCGCTCGAGCCCGCCAACCGGGAGGCCAGCTCCGGGACCTGGCCGGGGTCGCCCCGCCAGAACCGCCGGATGCAGTCGCGGTACTTGCCGTTCCACTCGGCCCACCCGGCGGGGAAGGCCCCGAGCTGGTAGCCGTACGGGCCAATGTCCCAGGGCTCGGCGATCAGCTTCACGCTGGACAGCACGGGATCCTGCCCGACCGCCTGGAAGAACGGCGCCCGCATGTCCAGCCCATGTTCGGTGCGGCCGAGGGCCGGCGCAAGGTCGAAGCGGAAGCCGTCGACGTGCATGACCTCGACCCAGTACCGCAGGCTGTCCATGACCATCTGGTTGACCCTCGGCTCGGACGCCTTCACGGTGTTGCCGGTGCCCGTGAAGTCGAGGCAGTGGCGCGGGTCGCTGGGGTCGAGCCAGTAGTAGGCGACGTTGTCGATGCCCCGCAGCGACAGGGTCGGGCCGAGTTCGCTGCCCTCGCCGGTGTGGTTGTAGACGACGTCGAGGATCACCTCCAGCCCGGCTCGGTGCAGGGCCTTCACCATCGTCTTGAACTCGTGGATCTGCTGGCCGGGCACCGAGGCGAAGCCGATGTCGGGGGCGAAGAAGGCGATCGTGTTGTAGCCCCAGTACTCGGTCAACCCGGTGCTGGCGAGGTGCGCGCCACTGGCCGCCTGCTGCACCGGCATGAGCTCGACCGCCGTGACGCCCAGCTCGAGGAGGTGGTCGATCACCTGCTCGGAGGCGAACCCGAGGAACGTGCCGCGGTGCTCGGGTGGCACGGCGGGGTGCCGCGCGGTCATCCCCTTCACGTGGCACTCGTAGATGACGGTGCGGTTCCAGGGCCGCTGCGGCCGGCGGTCGTCGCCCCACGAGAACGCGGGATCGGCGACGACGGACTTTGGTGTGTGGGCCGCGCTGTCGGCGGTGCTGAACGAGAGGTCCTTTTCGGGGTTGCCGATGACGTAGCCGAAGTTCTCGGGGTGCAGCCGCACCCCCCCGGTGATCTCCAGGGCGTAGGGGTCGATGAGCAGCTTGTTGGGGTTGAAGCGATGGCCCTCGCCTGGCGCGTACGCGCCGTGGACCCGGTAGCCGTAGAGCTGGCCGGGCCGGACGTCCGGGAGGAAGGCGTGCCACACGAAGTCGGTCCGCTCGGTCATCCGCACCCGGTGGGCCTCGACCCCGTCGGCCGCATGGTCGAACAGGCAGAGCTCGACGCCGGTCGCGTTCCGTGAGAACAGGGCGAAGTTGACCCCGACGCCGTCCCAGGTCGCCCCGAGCGGTACCGGCCGGCCGGGCCACAGCCGTGGGCCGGTTCGGGCGACGGGAGGGCGTTTCGCCGGCTGGCTCGACACGGCGTCAGGGTAACCGCGCTGTGTGGTCAGGTGCTCGGCCCCTGCTATTCGGTCAGGAATAGCCGATTGACAACTACTCTATCCCGAGTATTCTAGCTGCCATGCCATCGAACAATCGCTCCAACCCTCTTGCGCTCGCCGTGCTGAGCTGCCTCTACGAGCGGCCGATGCACCCCTACGAGGTCGCCCAGACGCTGCGCCACCGGGCCAAGCACGAGAGCATCAGGCTCAACTACGGTTCGCTCTACAACGTCGTCGAGGGGCTGGAGAAGCGGGGCTTCATCCGGGTCGCCGAGACCGTCCGCGAGGGGCGCCGCCCCGAGCGCACCGTCTACGAGATCACCGAGACGGGGTCCCGGGAGTTCATCGACTGGCTCTCGGCGCTCGTCACGACGCCGGTGAAGGAGTACCTCCAGTTCGAGGCGGCCCTCTCCCTGTTGCCGGCCCTCCCCCCGGCCGAGGCCGCCGCGCTCCTGCGGCAGCGCAGCGGCGAGATCGAGCACCGGCTCCACTTCTCGACGATGACGATCGAAAACATGCGCAAGGCCGGCCTCCCGCGGCTGTTCGCCCTCGAGAACGAGTATCTCCAGGTCCTCATGCGGGCGGAGCTGGACTATGTGCAGTCGCTCATCAAGGAGATCGAGGGCGGCACCCTGGAGGGCGTCGAGATGTGGCAGCACTGGTTCGAGGGCGACAGCTCCGCCGGGGCGCCGGGCAGTTTCAAGCCCCCCCTGCCGCCCGAACCAGAGCACTAAGGACCCAAACCGCACCACCTGCGCAAGGCCCCGATGAGTTGACCACGCCCGAACCGTCTCATGGCCGGGACCGAGTCAGAAGGAGAGAGAGGGACATGATGCCAAGCATCGAGGCCGTGGGCCTCACGAAGCGGTTCGGCAAGACGCTGGCCCTGGACGGCCTCGACCTCGTGGCCGAGGCGGGGCAGGTCCTGGCCGTCCTCGGCCCCAACGGTGCCGGGAAGACGACGTTCATCCGGGCCGTGGCCACGCTCGTGCAGCCCGACGGCGGCGAGCTCAGGGTGGCGGGCCACGACGTCCGGGAGGAGCCGGGGGTCGTGCGCAGCCTGATCGGTCTTGCGGGCCAGTACGCCGCCGTGGAGCCGACGATGACCGGGCGGGAGAACCTGGAGATGATCGCCCGGCTGTTCGGGCAGAGCCGGCGGGACGCAAAGTCCAATGCCGTCCGCGTCCTCGCCCAGTTCGGCCTGTCGGAGGCCGCCGACCGGCTCGTCCGGACCTATTCGGGCGGGATGCGCCGCAAGCTCGACCTCGGCGCAAGCCTGGTCGGCGAGCCGAGGATCCTGTTGCTCGACGAGCCGACGACCGGCCTCGACCCCCGCGCCCGCATCGAGCTCTGGGACGCCATCCGGACGCTGGTCGAGCACGGGACCGACGTCGTGCTCACCACCCAGTACCTCGACGAGGCCGACCACCTCGCGAGCCAGATCGTGATCATCGACCACGGCAAGGCGATCGCGGCCGGGACCCCGACAGAGCTCAAGCAGCGCGCCGGCCACAGCGTGGTCGAGGTCCACGTCCGGTACCCCGAGGACATCGTGCGGGTGGCCGCTGCCCTTGCCGAGCTCGGCGACGGGGAGCCCCAGATCGACGAGGCGACCCGCCGGGTGAGCATGACGGTGCCGGCCGGGACCGCCCAGCTGATCGCGGAGCTCCCGTCGCTCGTGGCCGTCGGGCCGGCCCTCGAGGACATCGCCGTGCGGCACCCGAAGCTCGACGAGGTCTTCCTCGCCCTCACCGGCCAGTCGCTGGAGACCCCGGCGGAGTCCCCGAAGGGTCGAGGTCGAGGTTCCCGCGGGGCAGAGAAGGACCGGCAACCCGCAGCCGTCGCCTGAGACCACCCCACCACACCGCACGCGAAGGGAGACCACCGTGGCCATCGCCGTCCCGGCCGCCCACAGGGCGAGCATGAGTTCCAGCACCTTCGTCATCGCCAAGCGGGGGGCGCTCAAGTTCCTCCGCACCCCCCAGCTCGTCGTCGTCGGCACCCTGCAGGGGGCCATGTTCCTGCTGATCTTCCGCTACGTGTTCGGCGGGGCGATCAGCTCCGGCGGCCTCAGCTACGTCAACTTCCTTGTGCCGGGCTTCATCACCTCGTCCGTTCTGTTCGGCGGGATGGGCTCCGCGTCCGCGGTGGCGGAGGACCTGCAGGCCGGCTTCATCGACCGCCTCCGGTCGCTGCCCATCCCACGCAGCTCGGTACTGACGGGCCGGGTTCTCGCCGACATGGCGATGCTCGTCTGGAGCCTCATCATCACCACCGCGATCGGCTTCGCCGTCGGGTTCCGGCTCCACGGGTCCGTGCCGGCGGCGCTCGAGGCCTTCGCCCTCTGCGTCGCCTTCGGGCTCGCCTTCGACTGGCTGTTCATCGCCCTCGGCATGATCTCGGGG
>DASXNO010000012.1:0-10528 GCA_036495025.1 Actinomycetota bacterium
GCCGGCTCGCCCTCGGTGCCGTTGGCGACCACGACGCCCCGCCCCCGGCCCCCGGCGACGGAGCGCATCTTCACCGCCGTCGGGAACCCCGCCCCACCCCGGCCCCGGAGCCCCGCACGCTCCACGAGGTCGATGATCGCCCACAGCGGCCTGGCCCGGGCCACCGGCGGGCGTGGGTAACGGGTGCGGTGCTCGGCGAGGCTCTGCCACACCCCCCGCTCCGCCCCCGGCGGGGGCATGTCTGCCAGCAGGCGCGGCGCCGAGAAGCCGGGCGCGGCAGGTGCCGGCGAGGGGACTGCGGTCATCTCGCTGGTCTGGATCACGTCAGGCTCCTCCGATCGCTTGGGTTCATGGTCATCGTCGTCCCCGACGGTGAGGATCTCCTGTGGCTCTGCTCAGAGGCCCCTCAGAAACGGGGTGCGACCGTCTGGGGCCGAGGCGAGGTCGCCGCTGCGACCCGGAGGGCGGTCAGGGCGGCGACCATGACGCAGATGGCGACGGTGCCCCAGACCATCAGCGGGGAATGGCGGTCGGTACCGGCAGACAGGCCGTGGATCGTGGTGACGACGAAGAGCGGGAAGCTGACGAAATGGATGCTCCGCCACACGGGCCGGGGAAGGCGGGAGCGCACGAGCGAGGTCACCTCGATGGCGACGAGCAGGTAGAAGCCGACGATGCCCCATGCGACCGCCACCGGATGCCACGTGCCCGTCAGCGGCACCAGGACCTCCGCAAGCCCAAAGTGTACGTAGGTGTCGAGCAGGATCGCCAGGACGTGGATCCCGGTGAAGGCCACCGCCGCGGCGCCCAGGAAGCGATGCAGGTCGAGCAGCCACGCGGGGCGGGTGATCCTGCCGGCGACCCTCGTCGTCAGGGTCAGGCCCCACAGCACCGACGCGGCCAGCAGCAGCCACGCGAGGATGCCACCCGCCCGGGCCGCGTACCACCAGATCTGACCGTTCATGCGGTCACCTGCTCCCGGCCGAGGTCCCAGGCCGCCCTCAAGGGGCCGGATAAGTCCGAGGCCCCCCTCAAGGGGCCGGATAGGAACGAGGCGAGGTTCGCCGTCTTCAGGACGGAACCGTCGTCGGTGACGAGCAGTCCTGCGGCGCCGAAGTCGTCGAGCAGCACCGCTCCCGCCGTTGCGCCCGTCACGAAGACCGCCTTGGACAGCATCTCCGCCTGCCATGCAGCGGCCGCCACCACGGTGACGCTGGCGAGGCCGGAGTCGGCAGGTGCGCCCGTCCGGGGGTCGATCAGATGGTGGGCGGGCTTGCCGCCGGCCCCCGTCCAGCGCCGGAGCAACCGGCTCGACGTTGCCACCCCGCCGTCCGCGAGGCCGAGGACGGCGATTGACCCGTCGGCAAAGGGGTCGTCGACCCCGATGCCCCAGCCGGACCCGGGAACACCGTCCGGCGGGGTGCCACACACCCGGAGGTCCCCGCCGACGTTGACGCAGGCGCCCTGGGCTCCGGCGGCCATCAGCTCCGCGACGACCATGTCGGCAGCGAGGCCCTTGCCGATCCCGCCCGGGTCGAAGCCGACGCCGGGCGGAAGCTCAACCGTCCGGGCCACGGGGTCGACCCCGATGCCCCCGGCTCCGATCCGGAGCTCGATGTGGGCGAGGGGGCCAATGGGCACTGCCCGCAGGGATTCGAAGCTCACGGTGTAGCCGGCCCGAAGCACGTCACCGAGCACGGTGGGGTCGTACGCCCCCCTGGTCACGGACCAGGCCTCCACGGCGGTGCCGACGAGGTGGATGGTCTCGGGGGACACCTCCAGGGGTCGCCCCCCGGCGGCGTTCAGCCGGCTGACCTCGCTGTCGGGACGGAACCGGCTCCAGAGGTCCTCGAGGCGGTCAAGCCGATCCCTGGCCCGTTGCGTCAGCCCCGGGCGGCCGCCGACGGCGACGACGGTCGCGTCGCTGCCCATGACCCGGAACTCGAGCCGCTCAACGGCTGGCATGGGACCGGGTGACGGGCTGCGGGTTGAACGTCCTCGCCGGGGTCCCGCCGTAGTTCCACTGATTGTTCGAGGTGGGCGGGGCGGTGCTCTGGACCGGAGCGGGGAACACGGGCACGTCCGCGGGGCCTGGCGTCGCCGGTGTCGCTGCGGGGTCGGTGGTGGCGGGGGTCGTCGACGCGGGCGCAGGTGCGGCCGGGACGGTGGGCGTGGTGCTGGTCGCCGACGTCGAAGCGGCCGGCCCACCGGCTGCTAGGGATCCGATGATCCCGAGGAAGCCTCCGACGGAGAGCAACGCCGTCACGGTCCTGGACCGGGCGGCGGGGTGCCGGCGCTGCGGGGTGGGGTTGAGCGACATGATGCGTCCCAGTGTGAGGTCCATTTCTCAGAGCTTGCTCAGAGCCCACTGAAAGTTCGGCGAACGATCTCTTCAGCTCGCGTGGGTGGTCGTGACGACCCTGGTGCTGGTCGACGCCGTGGCAGCAGGCGACGCCGTAGCGGCAGGCGCGGCCGTGGCAGCAGCCGGCGACGCCGTAGCGGCAGGCGCGGCCGTGGCAGCAGCCGGTGACGCCATGGCAGCCGCGGCCGTGGCAGCGGCCGAGCTGCTGGTCGCGCTACCCGACGCCGTCGAGCCGGAGGACGTCGTGCCGAGGGCTCCGGACGTGGCGGCCATCCCGAAGGCGGCGCCCACGAATCCCCCCGCCGACAGCAGGGCTGCGGCCACCCTGGCCCGGGCGGCCGGGTGGCGGCGCCGGGTTGTCCTGTGGTCCTGAGGTTGCGGTGTTGCTGGCATGGTGTGCTCCTCCCCGTTCGTTGGTTCGCTCCTCTGGAACTCGGCCTTCTGCCGGGCCCCGACTCCGGCACCAAGGCTCGGGCCGGGACCTCCGAAGGCTCTGAGAGCGAGCACGGAAATTTCACAGAGTCCCCACGGCGAACGGGCCGGTCTCCGCCGTCGCGCCGGGGCGGGAAGGGTGCTTGTGGCACCGTGAGTCTCACAGCGCGCTCTGAGGTGACTCTGAGGAAGGTGGCCGACACTGAGGGCATGGACCGACCAAGCCGCATCCTGGTGGTGGATGACGAGGAGAACATCCGCGAGCTTCTCGCCATGGGCCTTCGCTACGAGGGCTTCGATGTCGAGGTGGGCGACGGGGGGAGGGCCGCCCTCGCCGCGGTGCCGAGGTTCCGGCCCGACCTCATCGTGCTCGACGTGATGATGCCGGACCTCGACGGGTTCGACGTCTGCCGCCGGCTGCAGGCCGACGGTGTCCGGGCTCCGGTCATCTTCCTGACGGCCCGCAAGTCGCTGGAGGACCGGCTGACCGGCCTCACGATCGGCGCGGACGATTATCTGACGAAGCCCTTCAGCTTCGAGGAGCTGCTCGCCCGGGTCCGCATCGTGTTGCGGCGCCTCGGCCGGGCCGCGGATGCTTCCCACCGGCTCAACTTCGCCGACCTGGAGCTGGACGAGGACGCCCACGAGGTGTGGCGGGCCAACGAGCGCATCGATCTCACGCCAACGGAGTTCAACCTGCTGCACTTCCTGCTCACCAACAATGGGCGGGTTCTCTCCAAACAGCAGATCCTGGACAACGTCTGGCAGTACGACTTCAACGGCGATGCCTCGGTCGTGGAGACCTACGTGTACTACCTGCGGAAGAAGATCGATGCTGTGGAGCCTCCGCTGATCCACACGGTGCGGGGCGTCGGCTACACGCTGCGCCTGCCCCGGGGATAGGGCGTGTCGCTGCGCCTGCGTCTGCTGACGGGGCTCGCGGCTCTGGTGGTCGTGGGCCTCGGGGTCTTCGGGACGGTCACGTACCTCTCCGTCAACCGTTTCCTCCTCAGGCGCCTTGACACCCAGCTCTCCGACGCCGCCAGGGCGCTGACGGGGACCGACGCCGCGCGTCTCAGGATCCCCGCCGGCGGGGGTGGGGGAGGACCGGGCGGGGGCCCCGGGCCCGACGGGCCGGGGGGGACCGGTTCCGATGAGATGAGCGCGAGGAATGCCGCGGGCCCGGAGCTGTTCGTCGAATTCGTGCACCCGGACGGGACCGCATTCGAGCCGGTCAAGGCAACGAGGGATCCGGGCGGCGTGGCCCCGCAGCTCGGCAAGGTCGTCGCCGCGATGGCGACCGGCCCCGGCGACCGGCCCCAGGTGCGGACCTTCACCACCCCCGCCGCTACCGGTGGCGGATCCGAACGGGTGGCGGTGCTGCCCATGAGCGGCGGCGCCATTGTGGTCGCCGCATCCCTCCAGCCGATCCGGGACACGCTGTGGCGGCTCCTCCTCGTCGAGCTCGCGGTCGGGCTCGGCGTGCTGGTCCTCACGGGTGGGCTCGGTCTGGTCCTGGCCCGGCAGGCGACCCGCCCCCTCGAGGAGATCGCCGCCACGGCGGATGCCATTGCCGCCGGGGACATGGACCGCCGGGTTCCGGCCGGTCGGAGCGGCAGCGAGACGGGCCGCGTCGCCCGCGCGCTCAACACCATGCTGGCCCAGATCCAGGACGCCTTCGCCCGGCGAGACGCCACCGAGGGGCGCCTGCGGACGTTTGTGGCCGACGCCTCCCACGAGCTCTCGACGCCCCTGACCTCGATCCGGGGTTACGCCGAGCTCTTCCACCGCGGCCTGCAGGACCGGCCGGAGGACCTGGCCAAGGCACTGCGGCGCATCGAGAGCGAGGCCACGCGCATGGGCGTCCTCGTTGACGAGCTCCTCACCCTGGCGAGCTTCGACGCGGGGCGGCCGCTCGGCCGCGACCCGGTCGACCTGCGCGCCATTGCCGCCGACACGGCCGCCGACCTGCGGGCAGTGGACCCGGCGCGCCCCATCGACCTCGACGCCGCACGGCCGGTGATCGTCGTCGGCGACGAGGGGCGCCTTCGGCAAGTGGCCGCCAACCTGGTGTCGAACGTCCGCCGCTATACCCCCGCCGGGACGCCGGTGACCGTGCGGGCCGAACGCCAGGACGGCGTGGGGTTGCTCGAGGTCGCCGACTCGGGCCCCGGCATGACCCCCGAGCAGGCCGCCAGGGTGTTCGACCGCTTCTTCCGGGTGGACAAGGCGCGGTCCCGGGCGATGGGCGGGGCCGGACTGGGGCTGGCCATCGTGGCCTCGATCGCCGAGGCTCACGGCGGTCAGGCAACGGTCAGGACCGTGGTGGGCGAGGGATCGACCTTCACCGTCGCCATCCCGCTGGCTGCCCCGCCCCCGGAAACCTAACCTCCCGGCCCAGAGGCTCTCCCTGACTTCCACTCCTCGGCAACAACCACCAGGGCATACGGACTTTGAGTAAATCCTGTCGTAGAGCAGCACGTTTTCCTCACAGACCGCCGGGCACGCCCAGCCCCTCGCGGTGCTTCCCGAGGTTCGGCGTTCGTCCACAGGGTGGTCTGAGGGTTCTTTGAGCTTTGCGTCCCAATCTCAAATCCGTGGACACACGTACCGGGCCGGACCCGACCGCCACTGAGCAGGACCTCGCCGCGCCGCGGCACGACGGACGGCTCCAGCGACTGCTGAGGGGGCGCCCCGAAGACCCGCGCTGGGCGAGGCCGGCGCTGCTCACCCTGCTCGGGGCGACCGCCGTGCTCTACCTCTGGGGCCTCGGGGCCTCCGGCTGGGCCAACAGCTTCTACTCGGCCGCGGTTCAGGCGGGGACGAAGAGCTGGAAGGCCTTCTTCTTCGGCTCCTCCGACGCCGCCAACTTCATCACCGTCGACAAGCCGCCGGCAGCCCTCTGGGTGATGGAGCTCACGGCCCGCGTGTTCGGCGTGAACGCCTGGAGCATCCTCGTCCCGCAGGCGCTCGAAGGTGTTGCGGCGGTCGGCATCCTCTACGCCGCGGTCCGGCGATGGTTCGGCGCCGCCGCGGGGCTGGTTGCCGGAGCGGTGCTGGCGCTGACGCCGGTCGCCGCCCTCATGTTCCGGTTCAACAACCCCGACGCCCTCCTGGTTCTGCTGCTCACCGGCGCTGCGTACGCGATGGTTCGGGCACTCGGCGAGGGGCGCACCCGCTGGCTCGTGCTGGCGGGATGCCTGATCGGGGTCGGGTTCCTCGCCAAGATGCTCCAGACCGTGCTGGTGGTCCCGGGGTTCGCCCTCGCCTACCTGGTCGCGGGTCCGGTGACGCTGCGCCGGCGCATCGTGCAGCTCCTGGTGGGGGCCGCGGCGATGGTGGTGTCGGCCCTGTGGTGGGTGGTCGCCGTGATGGCCATCCCGGCGTCTGCCCGCCCCTACATCGGTGGGTCCCAGAACAACAGCCTCTGGAATCTGATGTTCGGCTACAACGGTTTCGGCCGCCTCACCGGCAACGAGGCCGGCAGTGTCGGCGGGGGCCTCGCCGGCACCGGGAGCCGCTGGGGAGCGACAGGGCTGCTCCGCATGTTCAACGCCGAGTTCGGCGCCCAGTCGTCCTGGCTCATTCCGGCAGCGGTCATCCTTCTTGCCGCAGGTCTGATCCTCACCCTCCGGGCCGTTCGCACGGACCGGCTCCGGTCATCCCTGGTGATCTGGGGAGGCTGGCTCGTCGTGACCGCCGCAGCCTTCAGCCTCGGACGGGGGATCATCCATCCCTACTACACGGTGGCCCTGGCCCCCGCAACCGGCGCACTTGTGGGCATCGGAGGATCCGCGATGTGGCGGCTCCGCCACCGCTGGCAGGCCCGGGCCGTCCTTGCCGCGGCCCTTGGCGCCACTGCGGTCTGGTCCTACGTGCTCCTGGCCCGAACGCCCGGCTGGAACGCGTGGTTGCGATACGGCGTGCTCACGGGGGGCCTGGCCGTCTCGATCCTGATCGTCGGCTGGACACACCGGCTCCGCAGGGCACAGGGCCTGGTGCTGGCGGCGGCCGTCCTCCTCGCCCTGCTCGGTCCGGGCGCCTACTCGCTGGCGACGGCGGCCACCACCCACAGCGGAGCGATCCCCTTTGCCGGTCCCGCGGGCGCCGGCGGGACCGGGCCCGGGCTCTTCGCCGGGGGTGCCGGCGGCCGAGCTGGCCGGGCGGGGGCCCTGCCGGGCGGATTTGCCGGCGCACTGCCGGGTGGCGTTGCCGGAGGCGGCCCAGGCGGCGTTGCGGGCATACTCCCGGGTGGCTTTGCCCGCCTGCCTCAGGGCGGCGTCGGCGGTGCTCGGGGAGCGACACGCGGCCGGGTGGGGGGACTGCTGAGCGGCAGCGCCCCGAGCGCGGCCCTCACGGCCGCCCTGGATTCGTCTGCAAGCCGCTACACCTGGGTGGCCGCCACGGTAGGGTCGAACCAGGCCTCGGGGTACCAACTTGCGACCGGCAAGCCCGTCATGGCCATCGGCGGCTTCAACGGCACCGATCCGGCACCGACGCTCGCGGCGTTCCAGAAGCTGGTCGCCGAGGGTAGGATCCACTACTTCATCGAGGGCGGCGGTTTCGGGGCAGGCGGCTCCCGGGGAGGAGGCGGAGGACCCGGGGGTGCGGGCGGAGCCTCGGTTTCGTCGACCTCCAGCCAGATCACCGCCTGGGTGCAGAGTCACTTCGCATCCGAGAGCATCGGCGCCGCCACGCTCTACGACCTGACACCCGCGACGACGCCCTGAGACGGGGCAACGTGCGACCGGCAAACGAGGAGAGGAGCAATCGATGAACCGAGGAGTGCCCGGGTGGGCGAAGCTGGGGATCGGAGCCTTCATCGTCCTGGTGGTGGCCGCCGTCGGCGGCCCCTACGTCTATATCCACTTCGTCGAGGGCAAGGCACCGGCGCCGCTCAGTGTCAACACCTCGACGTCGCCGGCCTCCTCCACGAGCCCGAGTGCAACGTCGTCCAGCGCGTCGTCCACCTCCCTCGACGGGACCTGGAGCGTCGGTTCTGGTTCTGTCGTGGGCTACCGCGTGCACGAGACGCTCCTCGGGCAGTCCAACACCGCAACCGGGCGGACCAGCTCGGTCACCGGTTCGCTGACGGTTGCCGGGGATACGGTGACGGCGGGCTCCTTCAGCGCCGACCTGACCAGCGTCGCCAGCGACAAGTCGCAGCGGGACCACCAGTTCCAGGGCCGGATCATGAACACGGCGACCTACCCGACCGCCACCTTCAAGCTCACGCAGCCCATTGCGCTCGGCTCCGAGCCCGCCGACGGCGTCACCGTGACGAGGCAGGCCACCGGTGACCTGACCCTGCACGGGGTCACCAAGTCCATCACGTTCGCGGTCAGCGTCAAGAGGACCGGGTCGACCATCGCCGCCAGCGGCTCGGTGCCCATCGTGTTCGCCGACTACAACATCGCCAACCCGAGCTTCGCCGGCACGGTCACCACCGACGACCACGGGACGCTCGAGTTCCTCCTGAATTTCACCAGGTCCTGACCGGCAGGTCCCGGCCGGGACGGGCGTCTACGCTGATGACGTGACGGGGACCCGACGTGGGCTGGCGTTCGGCGCGGCCATCGCGCTCTCGGGGGTCCTGCTTGCCTCGTGCTCGCACCGCAGCTCCTCCGCCTCGCATATCGCCGATCCCGCAGGATCCATTGCTGCGAAGCCGGACTACACGCAGTCGTGCTCGCCGTCCGGGGCCGACACCTCGGTCGAGTGCACGCAGGTGGTGCTCCAGTCCATCGACAATGCCCGTGCGAAGGAGCATCTCCGGCCGATGGCCCTGCCCTCGGATTTCGGCAAGCTCTCCATCCCCCAGCAGCTCTTCGTCTCGGTGAATCGGGAGCGGGTTGACCGTGGGCTCCAGCCGGTTGCGGCGCTGAGCAGTGCCCTCACGACCGTCGCCGAGCGGGGAGCTTCGACCGGCAACCTCCCGCCCGACCCGGGCTCGAGCTATCGCAACGCGAGCACCGAGTGGATCGGTGCGGTCGCCAATGCCCTGGACGCCGTGTACCAGTGGATGTACCTCAAGGGCTCCAACTGGGCCGATCGCCACCTGATCCTCGACGACTTCGGATCGGACGGCACTCTGGTGATGGGAGCGTCGTTCGACCCGACCGGCGATAGCGATCCCACCGACAAGGGGGGCACGTCGCTGGGAGCGGTCCTTGCGGTGACGGCGACGCCCGGCACGTCCACCTACACCTGGACCCAGGCCCAGGCCGACCTCGCGTCGGGGACGCTGCGGCCCCGGGGCGGCCTGCCCAGCAACGCGTCGGCCACCCACATCGCCGACCCCCCGCAGACGGTGCGGGCCAACCCCGACTTCACGCGGGTGTGCGCCCCTTCCGGTCTGGACAGCTCGGCGACGTGCATCCAGTCGGCGCTCGAGGCCATCGACCACGCCCGGGCCGCCGAAGGGGTGAAGGCGATGGTCCTGCCGGCCGGCTTCGCCTCGATGACCGTTGCGCAGCAACTCTTCGTCGCCGTCAATCTCGAGCGCGTCGACCGCGGGCTGCCCCCCTTTCGGGGCTTGACCGCAGGCCTGAACGCCAACGCCCAGCGTGGGGCCGACATCGCCAACGACCCGCCCGATCCGGGGAAGGACTACGACGTCGTCGACACCGAGTGGGCCGGAGGATCGAGCAACGGCCTCGATGCGGTGTACGGGTGGATGTACGACGACGGGATCGGCAGCGGCAACCTCGACTGCCCGAAGGGAGGCGGGGCCGGGTGCTGGGGTCACCGCCACGGGATCCTGGACAACTTCGGGACCGTGGGCACCCTCGTCATGGGTGCGGCCCTCAACCCCACCTCCGACACCGGCGACGACAAGGGCGGCCCGTCGATGGCGGCATCCCTGGCGATCACCAGCAGACCCGTGGCCGGCTACACCTACGCCTGGGCGCAGGTCACCGGGAGCGCCGGCCCCTCCGGCCAGCCCTGACCGCACAGGTTGGTCTCTTTTTCGCGCGTATGCGCGCGTCCTCGACCTAACGTCGAGGGCCGATGCCTCGTCCTCGCCCCGGGCCAGGCCCAGGCCCCGGCCTATGGCCCGGACGTGACGAAGGCCCAGATGACCTCGGCGGCGGACGGGGTGCCATTGCCGCCAGTGGGCCAGGTGTGGTCGCCGCCGGCGTAGGTCGCGAGCTCGACCCTCGTGCCGTCCGTGCAGTGCCACGTCTGGGCGGTGAGCGCTCCCGTGGTCGCTGCCACCGGAGTGCCGTCGCAGGCGTCGCGTGAGCGCCACGCGGCGACCTGGGCGACGACCGTCGCCTCCCTGAAGCCGCCGACGACGTGGGCCGGCGTCGTCGAGTCGTACGTGACCCTGGGGTCCTTCGTGTTCGCCACCTGCAGAAGGCTCACCGGTGGACCCGGCTGGCAGGCCGTGCCCGGCACGGCGTGGACCGAGATCAGCGCGGTCATGAGCGTGGGATCGGCGCACCCGACCCGGAAGGCGACCTTGCCGCCGTTGCTGTAGCCCATCAGGTAGTCGCCGGACAGGGCCGGGTCCGACTGGAGCTGGCGGAGCAAGGTGGCGACGAAGGACACGTCGTCGACGCCGCTCGTCTGGGCCGGCCCGCAGCACGAGCCGCCATCCCAGCTCTGCTGGTAGCCGGCAGGGTAGACGAGCTCGGCATCCCCGGCGAACGCGAGCGGGATCAGGCCGTCGCGGATCGCCTCCTCGTCGGGCGTCACCCCCAGGCCGTGCAACACCACGAGCGCCGGGAT
>DASXNO010000013.1:0-2413 GCA_036495025.1 Actinomycetota bacterium
CTGCTGGCGGTGTTCATCGCAGGGCTGATGGTCGGCCGCACCCCCGAGTACCTCGGCAAGAAGATCCAGGCGGCCGAGATGAAGCTCGTTGTCGTCTACATCCTGGCGGTGCCACTCGCGATCCTGACGTTCAGCGCCGCATCGGTGCTGCTGAAGTCGGCCCTCGGGTCGATCTTCAACCCCGGTCCCCACGGCCTCTCCGAGGTCGTCTACGGCTTCACCTCCATGGCCAACAACAACGGGTCGGCCTTCGCCGGGCTCAACGGCAACACCACCTGGTACAACGTCACCGGGGCTCTTGCCATGCTGATCGGCCGCTTCTTCCTCATGATCCCGGTCCTGGCGATCGCCGGATCGCTGGCCCGCAAGCAACCGGTGCCGCCTTCGGCGGGGACCTTCCCGACCGGGAGCAAGCTGTTCTTCGGGCTGCTGCTCGGCGTGGTCATCCTCGTCGTCGGGCTGACGTACTTCCCCGTGCTCGCCCTCGGCCCGATCGTCGAGCACCTCGCCGGTCACTTCCACCTCTGATGGAGACCAAAGTGATGGGGCCACCGACGGCACCCGCGGGGGAGCACCACGGGGGCGCCCGGAAGCAGTCGATGTTCGAGCCCGCCATCCTCCGGCGGGCGGTCGGCGATGCCATCCGGAAGCTCAACCCGCGCCAGATGGTGCGCAACCCCGTCATGTTCGTCGTCGAGGTCGGCAGCGTCCTCACGACCATCCTGTTCTTCCGCGACCTGGGGTCGGCGACCGCCGCCAACAGCACCTTCACCGGGCTGGTGTCGGCCTGGCTGTGGTTCACGGTGCTGTTCGCCAACTTCGCCGAGGCCGTGGCCGAGGGCCGGGGGAAGGCCCAGGCCGACACCCTCCGCAAGACGCGCTCGGAGACCGTCGCCCATGTCCGGGGCGTCGAGGGCGCGATCGTTGAGAAGCCCTCGTCCCAGCTCGCCGTCGGCGACCTGTGCGTCGTGCGGCCGGGCCAGCTCATCCCCGGCGACGGGGAGGTCGTCGAGGGGATCGCCTCCGTCGACGAGTCGGCGATCACCGGCGAGTCGGCCCCCGTGATCCGGGAGTCGGGCGGCGACCGCTCCTCGGTCACCGGCGGTACCCGTGTGCTCTCCGACGAGATCGTGGTCCGGATCAGCTCCAAGCCGGGGGAGAGCTTCCTCGACCGCATGATCGCCCTCGTTGAGGGTGCCAGCCGGCAGAAGACGCCGAACGAGATCGCCCTCAACATCCTGCTGGCGGGGCTCACGATCATCTTCCTGCTGGCGGTGGTCTCGCTCCAGCCGTTCGCGATGTATTCGCACGCCCCGCAGACGATCACCGTGCTCGTTGCGCTGCTCGTCTGCCTGATCCCGACGACCATCGGGGGGCTCCTCTCCGCCATCGGGATCGCCGGGATGGACCGCCTGGTGCAGCGCAACGTGCTGGCGATGAGCGGCAGGGCCGTCGAGGCCGCCGGGGACTGCTCGACCCTCCTGCTCGACAAGACCGGCACGATCACCCTCGGCAACCGCCAGGCTGCCGAGTTCCTCCCACTGCAGGGCGTGAGCGAGCAGGACCTGGCGGACGCCGCCCAGCTCTCGAGCCTCGCCGACGAGACCCCCGAGGGCCGCTCCATCGTCGTGCTCGCCAAGGAGCGCTACGGGCTGCGCGAGCGGGAGCTGGTCGGCGCCACGCTCGTCGCATTCACGGCCCAGACCCGCATGAGCGGCGTAGACCTCCCGGCCCACGACGGGCAGCCCGCCCGGAGCATCCGCAAGGGGGCCACCGACTCGGTGCGGCGGTGGGTGACCGAGCAGGGGGGCCACGTCCCCGACGGCCTCGAGCCGATCGTCGAGTCGATCTCGACCTCGGGCGGGACGCCGCTCGTCGTCGCCGACAGCACTCGGGTCTTCGGGGTCATCCATCTGAAGGACATCGTGAAGTCGGGCATCGCGGAACGCTTCGAGGGGCTGCGCAGGATGGGGATCCGCACGGTGATGATCACCGGGGACAACCCCCTCACGGCCGCGGCCATCGCCAGGGAGGCGGGCGTCGACGACTTCCTCGCCGAGGCCACCCCCGAGGACAAGATGGCGCTGATCAAAAAGGAGCAGGCGGGGGGCTTCCTCGTCGCCATGACCGGCGACGGGACGAACGACGCACCGGCGCTGGCGCAGGCCGATGTCGGGGTGGCCATGAACACCGGCACCCAGGCCGCCAAGGAAGCCGGCAACATGGTCGACCTCGACTCCAACCCCACGAAGCTCATCGAGATCGTGGAGATCGGCAAGCAGCTCCTCATCACCCGCGGGTCGCTGACCACCTTCTCGATCGCCAACGACGTGGCGAAGTACTTCGCCATCATCCCCGCCATGTTCCAGGACGTCTTACGGCCGCTGCGGACCCTCAACGTCATGCACCAGGC
>DASXNO010000014.1:0-6024 GCA_036495025.1 Actinomycetota bacterium
GAGATCTTCGGCTTCGTCGGCCCCAACGGTGCCGGCAAGACGACGACCTTCCGCATCCTCGCTACCCTCCTGGAGCCCAGCTCCGGGCGCGCCCTGATCGACGGCATCGAGGTGACGGATGACCCGTACGCCGCCCGCGACCACATCGGGTACATGCCCGACTTCTTCGGCGTCTACGACCGCCTGACCGCCTGGGAGTACCTGGCCTTCTACGCCCGGTGCTACGACATCCACGGGTCCCGGGTCGACCGCGTGGTGAGCGACCTCCTCGAGCTCGTGCGCCTGGAGGACCGGCGCAACTCGTCGGTGGACACCCTCTCCCGGGGCATGAAGCAGCGGCTCTGCCTGGCCCGGGCGCTGGTGCACGATCCCAAGGTGCTGCTCCTCGACGAGCCGGCATCTGGCCTGGATCCCCTCGCCAGGGTCGAGCTGCGGGAGCTGCTGAAGGAACTCCGGGAGATGGGCAAGACGATCCTGATCTCGAGCCACATCCTGCCCGAGCTGACCGAGGTCTGTACCTCGTTCGGCATCATCGACCACGGCTGCATTCTGGCCAGCGGCCCCCTGGACACCCTTCAGTCCGCGGTCGGCGCTCGCCGGGTTCGGGTCCGGGTGGTGGGCGACCTCGACGAGGCGACCAGGGTTGCCGAAGACCTGCCCGAGGTCCAGGGCGTGCGGGTGACGGAGGACATCATCGAGATCACCTACGGGGCCAGGGAACCGGGGGATGTCGATCCCGCCGAGTCGCTGCTCCGGTCGCTGATGGAGGGAGGGGTGAGGGTCCGGGCCTTCACGCCGGTCGAGGAGGACCTCGAGACAGCCTTCCTGCGAGTCATGGGGACGCCGGACAGGCTGGTGTCGCCATTCGCCGAGGAATCCGGGGCGCCAGAGCGTTCTGCCGGCCAGGAGAGGGCGATCCTCCCGACGAAGGGACCGTCATAGATGGGCTCCGCCGGAACGCTGCTCCGCCCCTTCCTCAACCCGATCGTGGACAAGGAGCTGCGGTCGCGCATGCGGACGGGGCGGGCGAGCCTCATGATCTCCTTCTACCTCCTCACCCTGGCCGGCGTCGGATGGTTCACCTACGTCGTCGTTGGGCGCCAGGCAGCGGGCGGGGTCGCCAACGGGCAGTTGAGCGTCCACGTCGGCACGACGATCTTCCGGGCGCTGGCCGTGTGGCAGCTCGTCCTCATCCTGTTCATCGCCCCCGTCCTGACCTCTGCGGCCATCGCCGGCGAGAAGGAACGCCAGACCCTCGATCTCCTGCTGTGCACCCGGGTGCGCCCGTCGTCGATCGTGATCGGCAAGCTGGTCGCCTCGCTGCTGTTCGCCCTGCTGCTCCTGGTCGCCTCGGTGCCCGTCTTCAGCGTCGTCTTCCTCTTCGGCGGGGTGGAGCTCTCGCAGGTGATCGGCGTTGCCGCAGTGCTGGGGGTGACGGCGGTGGTCTTCGGGGCGATCGGCCTGTTGTGTTCGACGGTCATGCGCCGCCCGACGGGGGCCACCGTCGTGGCGTACATCACGGCCTTCCTCTACCTCATCGTCCCGCTGGGCACGTCGATCATCTTCCCGACATCGATCGCCTCCCGGACGGTGCAGGCGTACGCGGACATCGCCAACCCGGCCTTCGTCCTCGGCTCCACGCTGCTCGACACCCCCATCCGCTCCCCCATCAACGCCCCTCCACCGCCACCGTCCGTCGCCACCTACGGAAGCGGGGGGACGAGCTGCACCGTGACATCGACCGGCTCGGTCTGCACGAGCGTCGGCCCCGCCGCGCCGCTCGGGGCTCAGCCGGCCCCCACCCCCATCCCGCAGAACGACAAGGTGCAGGCAGGGGTCTTCAAGGGGCTCCGGGCCTGGCAGGCCTTCGCGACCTCCAGCGTGGTGGTGGTGGCCATCGTCGTGGCGATGAGCGTGGCGATCCTTTCGAAGCGACCGGTGCACCTCGCCCTCTGGCGCCGGCGCCGTCGCAGGGATGTGCCTCCCCGGCAGGAGACGGGTCCCGAGCTGCGCCAGGCGGTCCGCTCGGAGAGCACCGCCGGTGAGTGAGCCGGAGAGGCCGTTGTCGGTCGTGGGGGTCCTGGAGGGCTTCCGGCGCCGGGCGCTCGCCGACGAGGCACTGCGCTGGGGACTGCGGGCCGCCATCGGCGTCTGCGGTTGGGGCATCGCTGCGCTGATCGCCTCCCGCATCTGGCCCATCGGGAGCGTGCTCGCGATCTGGGGGGCGGGAGCCGCAGTCCTCGTGGCGGCGGCAGGGGTGGCCTGGGTGCGCAGCCGGCCCGATCTGGGCCGCGTGGCACGCACCGCCGACGCCCGGCTCGGCCTTGCGGAACGCCTCGCCTCGGCCCATGCCTTCGCCGGCGCCGCCGGCAGCGGGGGGGCCGGCGCCGGCGAGCCAGGTGAGCTGCCCGCCCTGCTCGAGGCCGACGCCCTTGCTCACGCCACCGGCCGGCAGCCCGGCGAGGCGTACCCGATCCGGCGGCACCGTCCCTCGGCGCTGATCGCCGGGAGCTCGGCCCTGGCCCTCGTGGTGCTGACATTCCTACCGAACCCCATGGATGCAGTCGTCGCTCAGCGCCGCGCCGACCAGGCGATGGTCAAGAGCGTCACCGCGCAGGTGGGCAAGCAGGAGGAGGCGGTGCGCGGGGCCGAGGGCAAGCACCCGAGCGACCAGCAGAAGGCGGTCGACGCGGCCCTCAACGACGCCCTGAAGAAGCTCGCCTCCGCGAGCTCGCCCAAGGACGCGCTCCAGGACCTCGCCGCGTTGTCCGACAAGCTCCAGTCCCTCGCCAACCCCTCGACGTCGGGGCAGGTGGCCGGCGCCTCGTCTGCGGGCGCCGCGCTGGGTGGGACCCCGGCGGGGAACGTGCTGGGTGGGTCGCTGTCGAGCGGCCAGCTCGCGACCGCCGCCCAGCAGGCCCGCCAGCTCGCCGGCGCACTGGCGGGCCTCACGCCCGACCAGCGCCGGCAACTGGCCCAGGCGCTTGGCGATGCCGCCAACTCCGCGGGTGACTCGCCGCTGGGCACTGCCCTGTCGCAGGCAGCCGGCGCCCTGTCGGCCGGCGACGTCGGCGGTGCCCGACAGTCCCTGAACAAGGCATCGGGGGCTCTCTCCGACCTCGCGCAGCAGCAGGCCGGCGAGCAGTCCCTCGCGCAGGCCCAGGCCGCCGTGCAGCAGGCACTTGCGCAGGCAAACCAGGCCGCTGGCCAGGCCCAGGCGTCCCAGAACCAGGCGCAAGGCCAGGGGCAGGGCTCCGGCAGCGGGAGCGGCTCAGGGAATGGGAGCGGTGGGGGCCCGGGGACCGGCAGCGGGAGCGGCTCCGGGAGTGGGAGCGGCTCCGGGAGTGGGAGCGGCTCCGGGAGTGGGAGCGGGAGTGGCAGCGGGACCGGTGGGGGAAGCGGCGCCGGCAATGGCAGCGGCGGTGGCAGCGGCTCCGGCGGGGTGGCGGCTCCGCCCAACGAGAAGGTCTACGTCCCGAAGACCGGTGCCGCCCCGGGCACGCAGCCCCTCCCGGCGGGTCCCCTCGGCCCGGGCCAGAGCGTTGCGCAGACCGGGTACCAGTCGGTCATCGGCAGCTACGCCCACGTGGAGCTCAACGCCCTCGACCAGACCGTGCTCCCGCCGTCGGAACGCGACCTCGTCCAGCAGTACTTCGCCGGCCTCGACCAGCAAGGACCGACACCGTGACCGACCACGATGGCTCCCCTGCACCCGAAGCCGTCACCCCGGAGACCTTCGTCGCCTGCGCCCAGGCCATCGAGCGGGAGCTCCGCACCGTCATGGTCGGGCAGGCGGACCTCCTGCGCGACACACTCGTCAGCCTCCTTGCCGGCGGCCACGTGCTGCTGGAGGGGGTGCCGGGCCTCGGCAAGACGGTGCTGGTGCGAACGCTCGGGCAGGTGCTCACCCTGGCGTTCTCCCGGATCCAGTTCACGCCCGACCTCATGCCTGCCGACATCGTCGGCACCAACATCATCCAGGAGACCGAGGGCGGCCGGCGCTTCGCCTACCACCCCGGGCCCATCTTCGCCAATCTGGTCCTGGCCGACGAGGTCAACCGGGCGACCCCCAAGACCCAGAGCGCCATGCTCGAGGCCATGCAGGAGCGGTCGGTGACGGTCGGAACCGAGACCCGGCGGCTCCCCGCCCCCTTCTTCGTCCTCGCCACCCAGAACCCCATCGAGCTCGAAGGGACCTACCCCCTGCCGGAGGCCCAGCTCGACCGGTTCCTGTTCAAGGTCCTCGTGCCGTTCCCCCCGGCAGAGGACCTGATGGAGATCGCCAAGCGCACGACCGGGGACGTGACGGCCACGACGGCGCCGGTCGCCGACGCCCAGCGCCTGCTCGGCATGATCGCCCTCGCCCGGAAGGTCCCGGTGGCCGACCATGTGCTCGACTACGGCGTGCGGCTGATCTCGGCCACCCACCCCGACCGCTCGCCCAACGCCGACGTCAGGCGGTACGTGCGCTTCGGCGCCAGCCCCCGCGGCCTGCAGGCGATGGTGTCGGCGGGCAAGGTCCGGGCGTTGCTCGCCGGGCGCTTCAACGTCGCCTTCGAGGACCTGCAGGCCGCGGCACTGCCGGCCCTGCGCCACCGGGTCCTCGTGAACTTCGAGGCCGAGGCTGCGGGTGTCGCCGCGGACGGTCTCGTGTCCGAGCTGCTGGAGTCCGTGGTCCCCGACCCGGTGCCCTGACGGACGCGACCGCCGCGTCACTCGGCCTGTCCCCGAGCCTGCTGTCCCGGCTCGACCGGCTCACGTTCCGGTCCCGGCGGTCCGTGCAGGGAACCGGGGCGGGGCAGCGACTGTCGCCCCGCCCGGGGACGTCGGCGGAGTTCTCGGACTTCCGAACCTACGTCGCCGGGGACGACTACCGCCGTCTTGACTGGAACGCGTACGCCCGCCTCGACCGCCTGATGCTGCGCCTCTACCTCGGCGAGGAGGACCTCTCGGTCCACCTCTTCGTGGACTCCAGCGAGTCGATGCGCTGGGGGCGGCCCCCGAAGGATGCTGCGAGCCGCTCCATCGCGGGCGCCCTCGCCTACGTCGCGCTCGCGGGCCAGGACCGGCTCTCGGTGACCGGCTTCGCCGACCGCGTGACGGCACGCCTCCGCCCTCAGCGGGGCCGGCAGAGCTGCCCCAGGGTCTGGGACGTCCTGGGTTCACTCGGCGCCGGCACGGCGAGCAACTTCGCCAGCCTGCTGGCCGTGGCGGGATCCCTGCGGCCCGGTGTCAGCGTCATCATCTCCGACTTCCTGACCGAGTCCGGCCTCGGCTCGGTGCTGGCGGCGCTGCGGTCCGCCCGCCAGCAGGTGGTGCTGCTGCAGGTGCTCGCCCCGCAGGAGCTCGACCCCGACGTGGCCGGCGACGTGGCGCTCACGGACGTCGAGACGAAGGCCAGCATCGAGGTGACCGTGACCCCCGCGCTCCTGCAGCGCTACCACGAAGCCCTCGACGACCACACCACCCGCCTGATCGCGCTCGCCAGGGCCCATCAGGCGCTGTGGCACCGGGTCCGCAGCGACGCCCCGATCGACCTCCTCGTGATGGACACGTTCCGCCGGATCGGGCTGCTGGCATGAAATTCTTTGCTTCGCTGACCGCGCCAGACGGGGTAGGACAAGCAAAGAATCTCAACCGTGCCACGGAGGCGCGGCCGTGAGCCTGCTCGCCCCGACGGCGGCGGCCTTCGGGCTCATCGTCCCGGCAATCGTCGCCCTCTACTTCCTCAAGGTCCGCCGGCCTGAGGTCCCCGTGTCGAGCACGCTGCTGTGGCGCAGCCTGACCAGGGACCGCCAGGCAGGGGCCCCCTGGCAGCGCCTCCGCCTCTCCTGGCTGCTCGTCCTGCAGCTCCTTGCCGCCATGACCCTTGTCGTGGCCCTGATGCGGCCCGCCCACAGCGCCCCGGCACCCCTCGCCGCCCACACCATCCTCATGGTCGACGCCTCGGCCGCGATGCAGACGACCGACGTCGCACCCAGCCGCTTCGCCGAGGCCAGGCGGCGGGCGGCACAGATCGTCGGC
>DASXNO010000015.1:0-25019 GCA_036495025.1 Actinomycetota bacterium
GTCCCAACTCCAGTCTCTCCGCCCCCCCGTCGAAAGGGAATACCTAACTCCCCGCCCGCGGAGGGGACCGCCGGGTAGTCCACGAGGGCTTGACGACGACTTCCACCGCCACATGAGGCGCTTGCTCCCGCACCTCGTGGAGGAGGTCTTCAAGTCTTTCGTACCCGAGGGGGGTTTCAAGTTCGAGTTTCTGCGGTCCGAGGGCGTGGTTACCGAGTCGCCGTCCCATCGCCATCGGATGCGGTTGCGGCCGGCAACGGTGACGCTGCGAAGGATCGGCCAGGGAACGGCGATGGTGCGGGAGCGTGCCCGGAAGGTCAGCTCGTCCTGGCTCACTTCGATGGAGCGGATGAAGCGAGACTCGAGCAACCAGGTGACGCCGGCGAAGAACGCGGCAACGATCAGACCCTCGGTCTCCAGGGCATGGCCTCCCTGCTCAAACGTGGCAACGAGCACGAAGGAACCAACCCCGAGGAAGAAGAGATCGGCGAACAGCTTGGCCAGGCGCAAGCGGGTCGCGAGGGGATGCTCATCGCGCTCATTCATGGGATCAGCTTCTCCTCCAGACGACGCCCTGGCCCCCTCCGCCAGTGGGTGAAGCAGGCCGACATCGACGCCGGCCGCACCGGTGGGCTCACGACCGACGAGCGCCGGGCATGGCGGAGTTGGAGAAGGAGAACCGGGAGCTGCGCCGGGCGAATGAGATCCTCAAGGGCGCGGAGGTCGCCGTACGTAGGCCAGGGAATGCCGGCATCGTGAACCGGATGTTAGGTGCGTAGCGCGCATATACGCGCGAACGGCTACTAACCTCCCTGGGAGGCCGTCAGGATCGCCACGGATTCCCCCGGCAGCTTCAGCGACCCTCCGCCGAGGCTGACGCCGGGGTCCGACGCGAGTTCGAGCGCGGCGCCCTGGCCGACGCGGAACTCGGCCGCCTGCGACGCCAGGTTGGCGACGAGCTCGACGCCTCCCCGCGACACCCGCAGCCACTGGTCCTCCTCGCTGAAGCTCACGTGCACCCGCTCGAACCTGGCGTCGGTCAGGTCGGGCAGCCGCCGGCGCAGGGCCAGCAGGTCGCGGTGCCAGGCCAGGATCTCGGCATGGGGCGCCTGCGCAATCTCGCTCCACTGCAGCTTCGAGCGTTCGAAGGTCGCCGGGTCCTGCGGGTCGGGGATCTCCTCGGGCTTCCACCCGAAGGCGGCGAACTCGCTGCGGCGCCCCTTGCGCACCGCCGCCCCCAGGGCAGGGTCCTTGTGGTCCGTGAAGTACAGGAAGGGCGTCGAGGCCGCCCACTCCTCGCCCTGGAACAGCATCGGCAGGAACGGCGCACTCAGCACCAGGGCAGCCCCGATCTTGAGGCGCCCGAGACTCATCAGGGCGGCGCTGCGCTCACCCAGGGCACGGTTGCCCACCTGGTCGTGGTTCTGCAGGAAGCCGACGAAGCTGCGGCCGGTGACGGGCACATGAGGACGGCCGTGGCGCCGGCGGCGGTGCCGGGAGTAACGCCCGTCGTAGAACACGCCCCGTTCCAGGCACTGGGCAATGGTTGCGATCGAGCCGAAGTCCCGGTAGTAGCCTTGCTGCTCGCCGGTCAGGACAGCGTGGAGGGCGTGGTGGAAGTCCTCGTTCCACACCGAGTCCATGCCGTACCCGCCGAGGTCGCGGGACCGCACCACCCTCGGGTCGTTGAGGTCGCTCTCGGCGATCAGCAGCAACGCCCGGCCACCGCCCCCCGACAGGTCCTCCACTCGCAAGGCCATCTCCTCGAGGAAGTGCACCGCAGAGGTGTCGATGATGGCGTGCACCGCGTCGATCCTCAGGCCGTCGAGGTGATAGTCCCGGAGCCACATCGCCGCGTTGTCGATGAAGAAGCGCCGGACCTCGTCGCTCATCGGACCGTCGAGGTTGACCGCCTTGCCCCACGGCGTGGCGTAGCGGGTCGTGAAGTAGGGACCAAAGCGCTCCAGGACGTTGCCCGCCGGGCCGAGGTGGTTGTAGACCACGTCGAGGATCGCGGCGAGGCCCCGCTCGTGGCAGGCGTCGACGAGGCGCTTGAGGCCGTCCGGACCGCCGTACGCGTGATGGGGGGCATAGAGGAAAACCCCGTCGTATCCCCACCCGTGGTCGCCGGAGAACTCGTTGACCGGCATGATCTCCACGGCCCGCACCCCGAGGTCCACGAGGTGGTCGAGCCGCTCGATGGCGGCGTCGAAGGTGCCCTCGGGCGTGAAGGTCCCGGTATGCAGCTCGTAGATCGCCCCACCGGAGAGCCAGGGCACCGGGCAGCCCCGCCACTGCTGGTCCGTCCAGGTGAACGACCCGTGGTCGACGACGCGCGACGGCCCGTCGATCCCATCCGGCTGCCAGGGCGAGCGGGGGTCCGGCAACGGCTCGGAGCCGTCGACCACGAACCAGTAGTCCGTGCCCGGGCCCGCCTCCGCAAGGTCCAGCTCCCACCATCCGCCGGGCAGCGCCTTCATCGGCGCCGGTGCGGCCGTCGTCACCAGGCCCACCGCCTCCGCCTCGGGGGCCCAGACTGCAAAGCGCGTCATGGCCCGGCCCGGGTGAGCAGCGCCACGGGCAGCGCAGACCAGAGCTCGGGAAGCGCGACGGTCCCCTCGTGCAGGCGTCCGGTGATCTCGTCCCGCCAGCCGCCCGGCGGCAGGGTGAACAACGTCTGCATGGCGGGGCCCTCGGCCAGCGCCCACGTCCCGGCGTCGCCTGCCGCGAATCCCATTGCCAGGCGCGGCACCACCGTGACGACCTCGCCACCCCTGCCGAAGGCGACCACCCGATCGGCCATGGGCCCTGCCGCCTCGAGGGGTCGGTACTCGCTGGCGGCGGCGAACGCCCCGGGCAGCCGCCGCCGCACCGAGAGGCCCGCCCGCACCACGGCGAGCTTGGGCAGTCCCGACGCCCCCCTCGCCCACAGGCGTTCGGGGGCCGTGTGTCGCAGTTCGTCGAGCAACGTCCGGCGGAGCGCGAAGTCGACCGGCCGGCGGTTGTCCGGGTCCACAAGGCTCAGGTCCCACAGCTCCGTGCCCTGGTACACGTCGGGGACGCCCGGGGAGGTGAGCATCAGCAGCATCTGCGACAGGCCATTGACCCACCCCGGCACCACCAGTGCGTCGACGAAGGCCTGCAGGTCCCTGAGGAACTCCTCGTCGCGCAGCACGCCGCTGACGAAGTGCGCCAGGGCGTCGTCGTAGCCCTGGTTCGGATCGGTCCAGGAGGTGTGCTCCTTGGCCTCCTTGGATGCCTTCTGCAGGTAGGCGAGGGTCCGCTCCTCGTCGATCGGCCAGGCGCCCACGAGCGTCTGGTACAGCAGGTATTCGATGTTGTGGTCGGGCCAGTTGCCCGAGCGGTGCTTGCCGTTGATCTTCATCCATCCCCGCACCGCGTCACCCCAGCGCTCCGGGATCTCGGAGAGCAGGTTGATGCGGGCACGCACATCGGCACCACGCTTGGTGTCGTGGGTGGACAGGGTGGTCATGGTCGAGGGCCAGTCTCTCGCGATCTCGGCATTGAGCCGGTGGAATTCCTCGACCCCAACGCCGAACCGCTCCGGCGACCCGCCGACCTCGTTGAGCGACACCAGCCGGTAGTAGCGGTAGAAGGCGGTGTCCTCGACCCCCTTGGCCATGACGGCGGCGGCGATCTGCTGGAGCCGCATCACCAGCTCGGACTCGAGCTGGCCCCTGAGGTCGAGCGTCATCAGGCGGTAGAGGAAGTCGAACAGCTCGGGGTCGAGGTCGGGGCGGATCCGCCGGGCCGCCTCCACCGCCCTCCCGACGATGGTGCGGTCCTCGGGGTCGATCTTTCCCGTGTCGGCATTGACGTACGTCCGGTAGACCGCCAGGCAGGCCATGAACTCGCGCAACGCCTCGTGCAGCTCGTGGCGGGTGAAGTCGCGGTACCGGCGGTGGAGCTCGCAGATCTCCACGAGCAGCTGGGTCAGCCGGTTGATGTCGCTGGCCAGGATCGACTGCATCACCTCGACCTTGGCCGGGGCGGCGATCTCGTCGAAGTCCCTGGTCTCGCCCGTCAACTCCTGGTAGAGGTCCGTCATCGCCCGCTCGGCGGTCGGATCCACGAAAAGGCCGTTGACCCGGTTGAGGAAGTCGTACCCGGTGGTCCCGGCGACCGGCCAGGAACGCCGGAGCGTCTCGGCGGGGTGGAGGATCTTCTCCACGACGATCCAGGCATCGGGCGCCCGTTCCCTCAGGCGGCGCAGGTAACCCTCGGGGTCGCGGAGGCCGTCGGGATGGTCGATGCGGACACCGTCGAGCACCCCGCGGGCGAGCCACCGCAGCACGAGCAGGTGCGTGGCGGCGAAGACGTCCTCCCGCTCCATGTTGAGCCCGACGAGGGTGTTGATGTCGAAGAAGCGCCGGTACGGGAGGTCGCGGCCCGCGGTGCGCCAGAAGGCGAGGCGATAGTTCTGGCGCTCGAGGAGGCTGTCGAGGGTGTCGGGATCGGCGTTGACCAGGGCGATGGTCTGGTCGACGGCCGCGGCGACCTCCGGTCGGTCGTCCAGCAGGCGCGCCAGCGCGCCCAGCAGGACGCCGGCGTCCCGCTCTCGCTCGCGGATGGAGTTGGCGTCGGTGACGGTCCCCGGAGGGAGGCGGCCCAGCGCGGCACCGATGCTCTCGAGCTCGTCGGAGCCACTACGTCCCGCCGCCATCTGGAGGAGGCGATCGAGCGAGTCCGGCGTCACCGGGAACACCTGCCCGGGGCTGTGCACCTGGAACACGGCATCGAACCGCACGAGGCGGATGTCGCCGGCCTCCAGCACCCGCCCGTAGTGGTTGCCGAGCACCGGCAGCAGCACCTTGTTGCGCAGACGCGACTCGGGACCGTGCCAGTCGATGTCGAAGTAGCCCGCGAAGCGGCTGGAGGGCCCGTTCTGCAACACGTCCCACCACCACGAGTTCTCCGGGCCGGTGGCCATGTGGTTGGGGACGACGTCGAGGACCTGGCCCAGGCCCCTGGCCTTCAGCGCGGCATCGAGCCGGGCGTGGGCGGCGCCGCCCCCGAGCTCCTCGTTGACCCACCCGTAGTCGACGATGTCGTAGCCGTGAGTGCTGCCCGGTGCCGCCTGCAGGTAGGGCGAGCAGTAGAGGTGGGAGACGCCCAGCGCCGCCAGATAGTCGGCCAGCGACGCCGCCTCGTCAAAGCCGAAGCCGGGGCGGAGCTGGATCCGATAGGTACCGACGAGATCAGGCACGCTTCAGGAGCACCTGGGAGCGGGCCTTCACCTTCAGCTCTTCGCCTGCCCCATAGATGACGCCCTCCTCGTCGAAGCCACCGCGAGGCTCTGCGGTGTCGAAGACACGGGTCCACTCCGAACCCCAGTCCTCCGAAGGGAGCGTGAACACCAGCGGCTGGTAATCGGCATTGACCAGCCAGAGAAAGGTGTCGTCGACGACGCGCTCCCCGCGGGCGTCGGGCTCCGCCATCGACTGGCCGTTCAGGAAGACGCTGATGGACTTGGCGTGCCCCGCGTTCCAGTCCTCCTCCGTCATCTGCGTTGCCTGGGGGGTGAACCAGGCGATGTCGTGCTCCTCGCTGCCGCGGATCGAGCGGCCCTCGAACCAGCGGCGCCTGCGGAAGATCCGGTGGGCGAAGCGGAGCTCGATGAGGCGCCGGGTGAACTCGATCTGATCGGCATTGGCCTCCGCCAGGCTCCAGTCGTACCAGGAGATCTCGTTGTCCTGGCAGTAGGCGTTGTTGTTGCCCCGCTGCGTTCGGGCCATCTCGTCGCCGCCCAGCAGCATCGGGATGCCCTGGGACAGCAGGAGGGTGGCGAGGAAGTTGCGCCGCTGCGTCGCCCGAAGAGCGAGGATGTCCGCGTCGTCGGCCGTGCCCTCGACGCCGCAGTTCCAGGACCGGTTGTCGTCGGTGCCGTCGCGATTGTCCTCACCGTTGGCCTCGTTGTGCTTCTCGTTGTAGGAGACGAGGTCGTTGAGGGTGAAGCCGTCGTGGGCCGTCACGAAGTTGATGCTCGCAAAGGGCCGGCGGCCGCTCCATTCATAGAGGTCGGAACTCCCGGTGATGCGGGCGGCGAACTCACCGAGGTTGCGGTCCTCTCCGCGCCAGAAGTCCCGGATCAGGTCCCGGTACCTCCCGTTCCACTCCGACCAGAGGGTGGGGAAGTTGCCGACCTGGTACCCGCCCTCGCCGACGTCCCACGGCTCGGCGATCAGCTTGACCCTGCTGACGACGGGGTCCTGCTGGATGAGGTCGAAGAACGCCGACAGCCGGTCGACGTCGTGCAGCTCACGGGCAAGCGTCGATGCCAGGTCGAACCGGAACCCGTCGACGTGCATCTCCGTCACCCAGTACCGCAGGCTGTCCATGATGAGTTGCAGGACGGAGGGGTGGCGCATGTTCAGGCTGTTGCCGGTCCCCGTGTAGTCCATGTAGAAGTTGCGCTCCTCGGGGACAAGCCGGTAGTAGGCGGCGTTGTCGATGCCCCGGAAGGAAAGCATCGGCCCCAGGTGGTTGCCCTCGGCGGTGTGGTTGTAGACGACGTCGAGGATCACCTCGATGTCCGCCTCGTGGAGCGTCTTGACCATGAACTTGAACTCCTGGACCTGGTCGCCGTCCTGGCCCCGCGCGCTGTACTCGTTGTGGGGCGCGAGGTAGCCGATGGAGTTGTACCCCCAGTAGTTGCGCAGGCCCTTGTCCACGAGGTGGCTGTCGTGGATGAACTGGTGCACCGGCAGCAGCTCGACCGCGGTGACCCCGAGGTTCTTCAGGTAGTCGATGACGGCCGGGGTCGCCAGGCCGGCGTAGGTGCCACGGAGCTCCTCGGGGACGCCGGGGTGCAGCATCGTCAGGCCCTTCACATGGGTCTCGTACACCACCGTGTCGTGCCACCGGTGGTTGGGCCGGTGCTCGGTGGTCCAGTCGAAGAAGGGATTGACCACGACTGATTTCGGCATGAAGGGAGCGCTGTCGGTCTCCTCCATGACGTCATCGCTGCCGCCGAGAGGGTAGGGAAAGACCGCCGGGTTCCAGTCGACGTCGCCCTCGATTGCCTTGGCGTAGGGATCGAGCAGGAGCTTGCTCGGGTTGCACCGGTGCCCCTCGGCGGGGTCGTAGGGACCGTGGACGCGGTACCCGTACCGCTGCCCGGGGCCCACGTTCGGTAGGTAGCCGTGCCACCAGGATCCGGTCTTCTCCGGAAGGGCGATCCTCGTCTCTTCGCCGTTCTCGTCGAACAGGCAGAGGTCGATGCGCTCCGCCACGTCAGAGAAGATCGAGAAGTTTGTGCCCGCGCCGTCGAAGGAGGCTCCCAGCGGAAGGGGTCCCCCGGGCCAGACGGTCATAGCTCCCACATTACCCCCCTCCAGCGCACGTCTGTGCGTCTCAACAGACCCTCCTTTCTGTTCGAAACCCCCGCTCGAACCCCGTTGGGAACCCCCTTCGGAACCCCCCAGGGCCGATGCCTGACTTTACGTTACCCAGCCGCCTCGCCGAAATGAGGATTCACCAGCACCTCACCGCCACTTCACCCGGCCTTCACAGAGCCGACCGTAACTATCCATGCAAGCGGCCGATAGACGGAGGCAAGCGATGAGGCGGGAACGCACCACGAGGAGCAGGATCTTCAGGACAGGCGCCGGCATCGTGGCGGTGGGTGCGCTGGCAACCGCATGCGGAACCGGCACCCGGGCAACTTCGGCCGGCAGCATCCCGCCACGGGCGGGACCCACCACCGCCTCCACCGCCCCGGCGAGTGCGCCGTCCGCGGCGGCGAACTCGCCAACCTCGCCCGGCAAACTGGTGGCCCCGGCCGGGGCTCCCGCCGACCCGGCCGCAGGCGCAGCGCAGGATCCCCAGGCGACGGCCGACCTCCAGGCCGCCGACCAGTCCCTGAGCCAGATCGAGACGGACCTCTCCAACGTCGATCAGGCGGCCACCTCGGGAGAGAGCGACGTGCCGAGCAACTGAATCGTCCATGCGGCACCGCAACGGAGTTCGAACACGGCAAGGCAACGGAGCAATTCGACAGAGCACTTCTACGGGAGGGGAGCGATGAGCAAACACAGCATGGTCGGCCGGGTCGGCGCCCTCGCAGTCGCCGGTGGCATGGTTCTCAGCCTCGCCGGCACCGCCTTCGCGGCGGGAACGGCAACCTCGACGGTCACCCCGGGTGCCGGCAGCCCGAGGGCCGGCAGGACCCTGGACACCCTGAAGCAGACGTGCGAGGCCGCCATCGACCGGCGCGTCAGCTCGCTGGGAGACCTACAGGGCAAGGTATCGAGCAGCACCTACCTGACCGCCAGCGACAAGACGATCCTGCTCGGCGAGATCAGCGCCGAGCACGACGGGCTCGCCGCGCTGCGGGTGAAGATCGCGGCCGACCCCGACCGCGCCACCCTCGTTGCAGACTGCAAGAGCATCGTCGAGCACTACCGGGTGTACCTGCTGATGATCCCCAAGGCGCACCTGATGATCGCGAGCGATGCGGCGACCGTCATCGGTCAGAAGCTGACCGATCTCGCCACCAAACTCCAGGCCGACATCGACAGGGCCACCAGCGCCGGGAAGGACACGGCGGACGCCCAGCGCGACCTCAACAACCTGAAGGCGGCCATCAGCGCCGGGACGGGAGCCGCTGGTCCCGTCGACGGACTCCTGAACTTCACCCTGCCACTCAACCCGTCCGAGTACCCCGCCGACCAGCAGAACGTGAAGACGGCCAGGGCGGATATGGGCACGACCCACACCGACTTCGTGCAGGCCGGCAAGGACGCCAGGCAGGTCGTGGCGGACCTCAAGGCGCTGAAGACGCCGAAGCCGGTCACCGCCACGGCCACGAGCTAACGCCGGCCCAGCGTTCCGCCGTACGCCGAGCGCCACCCTCGGGTGGCGCTCGGCCGCGTCTCTAGAATGGCCGCGACATGCTTGCCGTCCTGGCTGTCCGCATCGACCCGGCCGATCCTCTCGCCGGGCTCGCCGTCGCGGAGCGGGACGAGCCCCGGCCCCCGGAGGGCTGGGAGGTCGTCAAGGTGGTGGCCGCGTCCCTCAATCACCACGACCTCTTCACCCTGCAGGGGGTCGGCGTCGACCCCGGACGCCTTCCCATCGTCCTTGGGTGCGACGCCTCCGGCGTCACGCAGGACGGCCGCGACGTCATCGTCCATGCCGTGATCAGCTCGGCACCGGGCCCGGACGAGACCCTCGCTCCGGATTTCTCCATCCTCTCCGAGCGCTACGACGGAACGATGGCGGACTGGGTGGCGGTCCCCCGCCGCAATCTCGTCGAGAAACCCCCCGAGCTCTCCTTCGAGGAGGCCGCCTGCCTGCCGACCGCGTGGCTCACGACCTACCGGGCCCTGTTCACGCAGGCGGGGGTGCGGCCCGGCGACACCGTGCTCGTCCAGGGCGCCGGCGGCGGGGTGGCAACGGCGGCCATGCTGCTCGGCCGGGCCGGGGGCCTGAGGATCTGGGTGACAAGCCGGTCCGAAGCCAAACGGGTCCGGGCGCTCGAACTCGGCGCCCACGGGGCCTTCGAGACGGGTGCCCGCCTGCCGGATCGGGTGCATGCCGTGATCGACACCGTCGGCGAGGCCACCTGGTCGCACTCCCTCAAGGCCCTCGTGCCGGGCGGGACGCTGGTGACCATGGGGGCGACCAGCGGCGCCGAGCCCCCGGCCGACCTGAAGCGGATCTTCTACCGCCAGCTCCGGGTGATCGGCTCGACGATGGGGACCCGCGAGGAGCTCGCCGCCATGGTCCGGATGTTGACGCTGACGGGCATCCGGCCCGTCATCGACAGCGTCCTGCCGCTCGACGAGGCCGCAGAAGGCTTCCGGCGCATGGCTTCCGGGCAGCTCTTCGGAAAGGTCGTCCTGGTGGCCGACCCGGCGTAGCCGGCCAGGCGCCCCAGCAAAAACCCCAGCCCGCAGAGGCTTCCTGAGGGATCGCCTTGTTGTTATAGTTGCCGAAACTTGCAGGCAGATGGCAGTACCGGGAGGGAGGTGACAGCAGGTGCTGATTGCAGACACGCTTGTGAATGGACCGTTCTTCATCATCCTGGTGATCGTGGGAGTGCTCGCCACGTTCGGGTTTGCGTTCTTCCACAGCAAGGACTAGCGACTAGCTGCAAGGAGCACGCCGCTCCCGAAGCACTGGCAACTGCCTCTTCCTCGAGTACAGGTGGGGTCGATTCTCCCGCCGGCCCCACCCATCGAGGCTCTTCTCTTCCGCGCGAGTTGTCCTGATCACGTTGCCTGAACTGGGCCTCTTCCCGCTCAACCTCGTGCTGATGCCCGGCGAGCGCGTGCCCCTGCACATCTTCGAGCCGCGCTACCGCGAACTGATCGGCGAGTGCCTCGACAACCTCGCGGAGTTCGGCCTCATCTACCAGCAGGGCGCCGCCCTCAGCCCGGTCGGGACGCGGGCACGAGTCGAGGGGGTGCTCGAGCGCTTCCCCGACGGCCGGTTCAATGTGGTCGTCGCCGGGACCACTCGGTTCCGCCTGATCGAGCAGACCGCGGGCAGGTCGTTTCTCACCGCCCGCGTCGGCGACCTCGACGACACCGGGGACCATCCCTCCGAGCAGGAGGTCGAGGCCTGCCTCGCAGCCTTCGCCGACACACAGGTCGGGGCCGAGGTCGCCGGTCTCGACGGCACCCCCGAGGGCCTCGGCTTCACGGTCGCCGCAGCCGCCGGGCTGCCCAACGAGATCAAGCAGGACCTGCTGGAGATGCTGTCCGAACGCGACCGGGTTCTGGCCCTCACCGAGGCGCTGACCGGCCGGGCGGGGACGGAGATCCGGGCCCGGGAGATCGAGCAACGGGCGTCGGGCAACGGCCAGGTCGACCACCTCTAACCGCTTGCCATGGACCCCCCGCACCCCTTCACCAGGGCCGATCCTTCCGACGACGCTCTCTTCTACGCCGAGGAACGCAAGGTGGTCCACCTCGAGCCGGGGGCCATCGAGGCACTGCGGACCTTCTACGCCCGGCTCCTCCTGCCCGGCGACGCCGTGCTCGACCTCATGTCGTCGTGGCGCTCCCACCTCCCCGACGGCCTGGGCCACGTGACCGGCCTCGGCCTCAACGCCGCCGAGATGGCGGACAACCCGCAGCTCGACGACTACGTCATCCACGACCTCAACCGCACGCCCCGCCTCCCCTTCCCCGACGCCTCCTTCGACGCCGTCGTCTGCGCGGTCAGCGTCCAGTACCTCGTCCGGCCATGGGACGTGTTCGCCGACGTGCGCCGGTGCGTACGGGCGGGCGGCCCCCTCATCGTGTCGTTCTCCGACCGCTGCTTCCCGACGAAGGCCGTCGCCATCTGGCTCCTCGGAGGCGACGAGGAGCACGTGATGCTGGTCCGCTCCTATCTGGAAGCAGCCAACTACCCCGAGATCCACACCGAGGCACCGCACTCCCCCGACGACCCGCTGTTCATCGTCTGGGGCCGCTAGGCAGCCAGGACCTTCTGCACCCTGGCCACGAACTCGTCGGGACGGAGGATGAGATCCTCCCAGGTCACATAGATGATCGTCCACCTGGTGAGAGAAAGGTCGTTCGCCCGGTCAACTCCTCGCTGGAATCGCTTCCTGCCCGAGTGACACCAGTAGCCGACGGGCTCGAGCCCCACGCGCCGCTCGACCCAGGCGAAGTCAATGCGGGCCACAAGAACGCCATCGACCCACACCTCGTACTGCCGGACCGGCAATTCGATGCCGGCCTTGCGGAGGATCCGCTCCACGAGCGTCTCGAACATGCTCTCTGTGGGAGCGGCATCCGGGTGCCGCAGGGCCAGGATCTCCCGCAGCACCCCCGCGCCTCGCCGCCCGCGGGTCCCAAGAGCATCAAGCCGTGCCGCCAGGCGGCCGAGGAGCTCAGGGTCCCGGCGGAGCCCGGACTCCATGGCGGCCTCGACAACGGGCGGGTCCACCACTGCGCCGAGATCGACCAGCGTCCGGACGATGCCGGTGACCCTGAGCGGCCCGCGCAGGCCGCAGTCGGAACGGGCCAGCTCCGTGGTCCGGTGGAGGATGAGGCCCCTTGGCACATCGCTCCGGCGGCTCGTCGTGCTGAACTCCACGACCCCGGGCTCCACTCCTTCCAACCTCCACAGCGCCGCCGCTGCCCGGTGCGAGATAGCGGCCTCCGGCCCGGCCCACAGCGTCCCTGCCATGAGGCGCTGCTCCAGTGACGCCGGTGCTCCGCGCATCCGGTAGACGCGCGGGTGGACCCGCTGCCACTCGCCATTCCGGAGGCGGTACTCAATGTCTGCCTCGGAGAAGCCGGCCTTCAGCGCCTGGGCGCGACCGAGGACTCCCCATTGTCGAGCGGCCAGCCGCCCCGCCGGATCATCTTTGTGTGAATACCCGCGATTATCACTGCTGTTCACACAAAGAAGCTTAACAACTCCCGTCTACACGGGTGGCGAGACCGGCAGGCCCGGGCGCTCGATGGGGGCACGGACGAGGTTGCCCCACTCGGTCCACGAGCCGTCGTAGTTGCGGACGTGGTCGAAGCCGAGCAGGTAGGTCAGCACGAACCAGGTGTGGCTCGATCGCTCGCCGATGCGGCAGTAGGCGATCACGTCGTCGTCGGGCGACAGGCCCTGCTCCTTCTCGTAGATCTCACGGAGCTCGTCGACCGTCTTGAAGCGACCGTCCTCGTTCGCCGCCCTCTTCCACGGCACGCTGGCGGCTCCGGGGATGTGTCCGCCGCGCAGGGCACCCTCCTGCGGGTACTCGGGCATGTGCAGCTTGGTGCCGGCGTACTCCTCGGGAGAACGGACGTCGACGAGGGGCTCGCCCGCCCGGACGTGGGCATAGACGTCGTCCCGGAAGGCCCGGATCTCCTCGTCGCTGCGCTCGACCACGGGGTAGTGGGTCGCCGGGCGGGAGGTGGCGTCGGTGGTGATCGGGCGGCCCTCGGCGATCCAGGCCGCCCGGCCCCCGTCGAGCAGGCGGACGTCGCGGTGGCCAAAGAGGCGGAACACCCAGAGGGCGTAGGCGGCCCACCAGTTGAAGTTGTCGCCGTAGAAGACGACGGTGTCGTGCCGGCCGATCCCCTTCTCGGACATCAGCCGGGCGAAGCCCTCGCCGCCCAGGTAGTCGCGGGCGACCGGGTCCTGGAGATCGGTATGCCAGTCGACCTTCACGGCGCCGGGGATGTGGCCGGTGTCGTAGAGAAGCACGTCCTCGTCGGACTCCACGATCACGACGCCGGGGTCCCTGGCGTGCTGGGCGACCCAGTCGGTGGTGACCAGCTTCTCGGGATGGGCGTAGCTCTGGAACTTCTCGGCGGGGTCCGTTCCTACGGTCATGGCGCTCCTCCGTTTCTTACCCGGCGCCTTGAGGGGCGCCTCGGGCTCACGTCTGGGTCATATTCCGGATTGTTAAACCATTCCACCCTGATCCTACCGGCGAAATGCAGTAAAACCGGCTCGGGGGCCGGCAGGTATCGTGAGGCGTAGGACATGGCCACGCCCCGAGCCCTCCAGCAGATCGTCGACCTCTTCGCCGAGGCCCCTCGTGAGCTGCGGCTTGAGGCACTCCTGGAATATTCCCGGAGCCTTCCCCCGCTACCGGAGCGCCTGAACGGGCATCGGGAGCAGATGGAGCGGGTGGTCGAGTGCCAGACCCCGTTCTTCCTCGCCAGCGAGATCGACGACGACCACCGGGTGCAGCTCTGGTTCGACGCCCCGCCGGAGGCCCCGACCACCCGGGGGTTCGCCGGGATCCTCTCCTCCGGTCTCAATGGCGCCACCCCCGAGGAGGTGCTCGCGACCCCGGACGACTTCTACGACGCGATGGGCCTTTCGGAGGTCATCTCGGCCCTCCGGCTGCGGGGCATGGCCGCCATCCTGTTCCGCCTGAAGCGCCAGGTGCGTACCGCCCTGGAGGCGGAATCCGCCTGACGTGGAGACGGCGACCCGGGGCGCGACCCCTCGTCGTGGACCCGGGGGCCCCAGGCCCGCCGACGTTGCGCTCCGCCGGACCGCCGCGGGCCTCGGGCTCGCGCTCGGCACGGGCACCCTCGCCCTGCTCGGCGCCGCATGGCACTTCGCCAGCGAACTGCTCGATCCCCACCGGGCGGGAGATCCCTACGCGCTGAGACTCATCGCCGTCGACGGGCAAACCGTCACCCTGCCGGCGACGCCCGACACGCAGGAGCCCGGCGTCTGCTGCCTTCAGTGGCCGGGGGGCTACGGGTTGCTCGGCGCCGACGTCGCCGCCACGCCGTCGGGCGTGCGGCGCGACCTCACCGACCGGGTGGGTGTCCCGCCGGGCCCGGGAGGGCGGACCCGCATCAAGCGGCACGCCTACGAGGGGGACCCAACCCAGGCGCTCGGCCTGGCCTTCGAGGAGATCGGCGTGCCCACGCCCCTCGGGCCGATGCCCGCATGGCTGGTGCCATCCATCCGGGGTCGCAGCGGGGCCGGAGCGGGAGCCGGGACGTGGGCCGTGGTCGTCCACGGGCGCGGCGGCAGCCGGGCAGGGATGTTGCGGCTGGTGCCCGTCCTCCACGACCTCGGGATCACGACCCTCGTCATCACCTACCGCAACGATGCGGGGGCGCCGCGGGCGCCGGATGGCCTCTTCCACCTCGGCGACACCGAGTGGCTCGACCTCGAGGCCTCGGTCCACGAGGCGCGGACCCGTGGCGCCAGCGACGTCATCGCCTTCGGTGACTCCATGGGCGGGGCGATCGTGATGCAGTTCCTCGAGCGCTCTCCGGTGTCGGGGATCGTCAAAGGCGTCGTGCTCGACTCGCCGGTCCTCGACTGGGCACCCGTGCTGGCCCTCGCCGGCAGGCAGCTCAAGGTACCCCCCATCGTCCTGGCCCTCGCCAAGCGCATCGTCGTCCTGCGGACCGGGCTCCGGTGGGAACGCCTGAACCACCTCAGCCGGGCGGCCGAGCTCGGCGTGCCGGTGCTCATCATCCACGGGGACGCCGATGAGACCGTGCCGGCGGTGACCTCCGCCGCCTATGCCGCGGCTCGGCCGGACCTCGTGACCTTTCTCCCGGTGCCCGGCGCCGGCCACGTCGAGGGGTGGACCTCCGACCGGGACGGGTACGGCGAGGCGGTCCGGATCTTTGTCGGCAACCTGGTCAGCCCTTCGGCGGGAGCCAGGTAAGGGCGTTGTTCCACCAGAGGTAGCGCAGCAGGCGGGTGAGCTCCCTGCGCCCGCGGTCGTCCGATATCCCGAGGCGCTCCGCCATCTCCCCCACCGACGCCGACCCGTCCGCCATGGCCAGCACCCGGTCCAGGCGGGGGTCCTCCGGCCTGGGGGCGAGGAGGAACGTCGAGCCGGCCAGGGCCGGCTGCGGGCTCGCCTCGAAGGAGTCCCGGGATCGCATCGCCATGTTCGTACGGGTCCAGGCGGCGATGCGGATCGGGCGGATCGCCGCCAGCAGGTCCCAGGGCGCCTCCGGCGGCGGGAGCTGGACCCAGCGGGCCAGCGCCAGGGGGAGCGGCCCGGCGGCCATGTAGTCAGGTGGCGGCTGGCCGGCGATGTCCCGCACGGCAAGCACCGCGGTGTTGATCGACACCCGCACCCCGGAGTGCGCACCGCCGATGTGCAGGCCGCCACCCGCCAGGCGGATGCCGTTGACGCCACCGAGCAGCCGGGTCCGGAAGTCCGGCCAGGCACCGAGCGCGGCCTGGATGGCCTCCGGCACCGAGCGGCCATGGCGGATCATCGTGTCCGGGGTCGGCGACGCCATGACCTGGGCGATCTCCGCCTCCGTGACCACCCCCGCGGCCAGGAGCATGCCGAGGACGTCGGGGTCCACCTCGTGGCCCAGGCAGGGGATGAGCACGTCGCCCGGGACGAACCCCGCGCCGTCACCGCCCCGGTAGGCGAGCCCGCCGTCGCCGAGGCCTACGTCCTTCGCATCCTCGACGACCCGGGAGCCCGTGTCCCGCAGGAGGGTCTCGAAATGCGGGGTCCGGAACGCACCCGGGAGGGGGTGTCGGGCGACGATCGTCACGGACTGGCCGTACATCATCACGGCCGTGGCGTGCTCGAAGGCGGACATGCCGCCGCCGACGATCACCGGCCGGCGGCCGGCGACGGCGACCGGGTCGTGCAGGGTCTCGATCACCTCGACCCCGCTGGCGGGGTTCACCAGGGAGGGCGGCCGGCGCCGGCGCCGGTACCACGCGGTGACGACGACGTCGCGTGCCAGCCAGTCCCCGCTCGGCGTCCGGACCAGGACCCGGCCGTCCTGTCGGACCAGTTCCCGGGCAGGTGCCGCCACGCGCAGGTCCAGACCCCCGTAGTTGATCACCCGGCCCAGGTAGTGGAGGACCTCCTCCCGGGTGAGCTGGTTCGGGTCCCGGGTGTCGAGCGGGAGCCCGGCGATCTCGTAGTCGGTCGGCCGGGAGATGAGCACCAGCCCATTCAGGTACTCCCGGATCGAGGTCGTCGGCCCCGGCCCCGCTTCCAACCCGACCGCCTCGATGCCCTGCCGGCGGGCTTCGAACAGCGCGGCGATGCCCGTCGGGCCGCCGCCGACGACGACCAGGGGCACCTCCGTCAATGCGGGCGTGCTCGCTACCATGAAAGGGCCTTTCCGCTAACCTGCCGGGTAGACGACGTTGGCCCCCTCCCCTCGCAGTCCCGGTCAGGTCAGGTGTGGGGGGCCGACCCGAGACTACCCGTAGAGGAGAACGAGAGCCCATGCCCGAAGCGTCGGAGACGGCCGTGACAGAGCAGCGCCACCTGATCCCCGGCCGCGTCCTACCCGCCAAGACCATCGAGTCCCTCGAGGAGTACATCTCCCTGGGGGGCGGCGACGCCCTCCAGATCGCCCTGGCGATCCCGCCGGAGGAGACGATCGACATGGTCAAGCGCTCCGGCCTGCGGGGCCGTGGCGGGGCTGGCTTCCCGACCGGGATCAAGTGGGCATCGCTTCGCAGCGACCCTGCATCGATCAAGTACCTGTGCTGCAACGGTGCCGAGGGTGAGCCGGCCACGTTCAAGGACCGGATGCTGATGCGCCGCAACCCGTACCAGCTCCTCGAGGGCGTGGCGATCGCCGCGTACGCCTCGGGGGCCAAGGGGGCGTTCGTCGCCCTGAAGCGCCGCTTCCACCCCGAGGTGAAGGCGCTCGAACGAGCACGGCTCGAGATGATGGAGTACGGGCTGCTCGGCCCGGTCCCTCTCGAGCTTCGGTTCGGGCCCGACTCGTACCTCTTCGGCGAGGAGCGTGGCCTGCTGGAGGTCATCGAGGGCCGTGACCCCCTGCCCCGGATCCATCCCCCTTACATGCAGGGCATCCTGGCCGACCCCGAGCACCCCTACCCGGCCGCGGTCAACAACGTCGAGACGCTCTCGAACATCCCCGGCATCCTGCGGTTCGGGCCGGACTGGTTCCGGGAGGTCGGCACCGAGCGCTCGCCCGGCACCATGATCTTCACCCTCGTCGGTGACGTGGCCCGCCCCGGCATCTACGAGCTGCCCCTCGGCATCACCATGAACCAGCTCCTCTACGACATTGCCGGAGGGCCGCTGCCCGGACACGAGTTCAAGGTGGTCGTCCCCGGCGCCTCGAACCCCGTCATGATCCCGGCCCACTTCGACACCCCCCTCGACTTCGATGCCACCGCAGCAATCGGCACGGGGCTCGGCTCGGCGAGCTACACCGTCTACGACGACCGGACGTGCATGGTTCGGGTGGCGAAGATCTTCTCCCGGTTCCTGCACATCGAGTCGTGCGGCCAGTGCGTACCCTGCAAGACGCAGTCGGACCGCATCACCCGCCTGCTCAACAAGATCGACGAGGGCGAGGGCGAGCAGCGCGATCTCGACGAGATCCTCGCGGCGTGCCGCCGGGTGACCGACGGCCAGCGCTGCTACCTCTCCACCGCGGAGTCGGTCCTGATCCAGAGCCTCGTGCGGATCTTCGTCGGCGAGTTCGCCGCGCACCTGGAGATGGGGGGATGCCCCCTGCCCGGCGTCACGCACCTGCCGAAGCTCGTGGACTTCCACGAGGACACCGGCGTCTTCGACTTCGACCTGCGCTACGAGCTGAAGCGCTCCGACTGGACCTACGAGGACGACCCCGTCCCCGGCGCCTCGCCGATCGTGCCCGGCGTCGAGACCGCCGAAGAGGAAGTCAGCACCTCGCGCTAAGGGCCCGATGCACTTCGGTCGTACCAGTGTGAGCGGAACGCGTGTTCGGTGATACACACCACCACCGACAGGACAGGGGCCGGACTTCGCGGCGAGAAGGTCAGGAAAGGATCTTCTGGTTCTTGCCGATGACCACGATGCCGCCGTCGCTGACGGTGTACTTTTGGCGGTCCTCATCGAGGTCGAGGCCGATCCTGGCCTCGGGCGGGATCACCACGTTCTTGTCGATGATCGCCCGCCGAACGATTGCCCCCTGTCCCACCTGGACGCCCTGCAGGATGACCGACCCCTCGATCAGGGCGCCGGAATGGACCATGACGTCGGGGGAGAGGATCGAGCCCCGCACCGTCCCCCCCGAGACGATTGTCCCCGCGCACAGCATGGAGTTGAACGCCTGGCCCCGGCGCTGGCCGTCCTCGAACACGAGCTTGGCGGGGGGCGCCGCCGAGTTCCAGGAGTAGATGGGCCAGCTCATGTTGTAGAGGTTGAACACCGGGTGGACCGAGATCAGGTCCATGTTCGCCGAGTAGTAGGTGTCGAGGGTCCCGACGTCGCGCCAGTAGCCCCGGTCACGGTCGGTCGACCCCGGCACGTCGTTCAACGCGAAGTCGTACACGACCGCCTCGCCCTCGGCCACCATCCTCGGGATGATGTCGCCGCCGATGTCGTGGTTCGAGGCCTCGTCGGCGGCGTCGGTGGTCACCGCCCTGATGAGGGCCTCGGTGGTGAAGATGTAGTTCCCCATCGAGGCGAGGACCTGGTGGGGGGCGTCGGGCAGCCCGACGGGGTCGGAGGGCTTCTCGCGGAAGGCCCGGATCCTCGCGTGCTCGTCCGCCTCGATGACGCCAAACGATGCGGCCTCCTCGATCGGGGACCGGATGGCGGCCACGGTGACGCCCGCCCCGGAGGCGACGTGGTGGGCCAGCATCTGGCGAGGGTCCATGCGGTAGATGTGGTCGGCCCCGAAGACGAGGATGTGGTCCGGCCGGTCGTCGTGGATGAGGTTCAGGTTCTGGAAGACGGCGTCGGCGGACCCCGCGAACCAGCGGGGGCCACGGCGCATCTGGGCCGGGACCGTCGCCACGTAGTCACCGACCATCGTCGACAGCCGCCATGCCTGGGAGATGTGGCGGTCGAGGCTGTGGCTCTTGTACTGGGTGAGCACGACGATGTGGCGCTCCCCGCCGTTGACGAGGTTCGACAGGACGAAGTCGATGAGGCGGTAGTGGCCGCCGAAGGGCACGGCGGGCTTGGCCCGGTCCGCGGTGAGAGGCGCGAGGCGCTTTCCCTCCCCGCCCGCCAGCACCATTGCAAGAGTTCGCTGCGGCATCGACCCCGCCCGCTCGACAATCCCGGTGGGCACGATACCCGGTCGGGGGTGTCGAAACCGGTTCTATAGGGCCCGCCGACAAACACCACGCGAGGCGAACGATTCTTCCGCCACACCCACAACCACAGGCGAGGTATCCGCCGCTGACCTAGCCCGTCGAGGTTTTACGACCCGGGGGACGCGAAGGGTCATGCCGGGTTGGCGAGACCTGCCGCCTCGAACCCCTGGCCGAACGGCCCCGAGATTGAGCGGCTTCGGGTTGCCCGGACTGGGGCTTGCGGGGTGGGTATGCGAGACACAAGGTGCAGCGATCGCCCCTCCGCTTCAGGCCGTGGGCGCTTGCGGAGTAGTGCTCGAAAACGTAGGCGCGGTGGGCGAGACACAGGGGCTCCTCATGCTCGACCTCGCCTGCCTTCCAGGCAATCCACAGAATTGTCGGCAGTCCATCAGCTCTCTGGCTTTGCGATGCCATTGTTGGTTTTCTCCTCTCCGGTCCAAGACAAGAGGGAGACCCGTCTCCCCGAGGAAGGAGCATTTGTTCTTTCCCTCTCTGCAGGCTCCTTCGGCCCGGAATCTCCCTTCCTGCGCCTTCGCCATGGCCGGCGCAGGCGACGGCCCTGGGACAGGTCGAAGTCTCAAGCGTTCGGGCGGGGAAGACGACCGACTGAGGGTACGAGTTCTTTTGGTTGATCGACGCCCGGCACCCGGACAGTGAACCGGCTACTCAGGAGTGCGGACCGGGTCCTACTCGTGGCCTCCGCCGTGGCGCCGGCGCTCCGCCAGGAACGTTCGCCACCAGTCGCCGGGGGATACGTCGAGACAGGCCTCGGCCAACCGTTTTGCCGTCACCGAGCGAAGCGCCGCCTGACTGCTCTCGATCCAGGGCAGCACCTGCTCGAAGCCCTGAACCTCGTACTCCCGGGCCTGCACCAGGCACTCAAGGCGGTCCGCGTCGTGAGCGAGCTGTGCCTCCAGCGATTCCTGGTCTTCGTATTCCTGCACCGCTCCCATCACAGCCCTCGCCGCCTTATCCGGCAGGTCCCGCACCTGGTCGGCCGCAACCTGGGTGGGGTCGGCAGCACGGAGGTACTCCTTCCCCATGTAGGGAATGTCGCCGGTACGCGTTTCTTGGAGGTCGTGAAACAGGCAGAGGACCGCGGTCCTCGCCGCGTCGGCTCCCTCTATCTCGGCCAGCAGATAGCCGAGGAGGGCGGTCCGCAACGTGTGCTCGGCGACGCTCTCTGGGTCGGAGACCCCCACCATCCACCAACCGGTCCGCGCCGACCGCTTGAGATGGCCGATCTCGTAGGCATATCTCGCCAGAGCCTGGACCTCCTCATCGTCCACCGACGTCTCCTCCCCTCAATCCAGGTTGCACCCAGCCGATGTAGCCCAGCAACTCCTGCAGCTCTTGCCTGGCCTCCGGCATGAGGACGTCATCGTCCAGCAACCGCTCGGACCCCTTGATGACCGACGCACAGAATGTCCGATCGGTCTCGACCAGGTAGGGTCCGATCGGCCGCTTGAGCAGCGCCCAGAGGGTATGGACATAAAGATCGACGCAGCTGTTGCCCGGCACGAGGCTGTCCGCCAATCTCCGGGCCACCATCACCCCCGTCCACGGACCGGGATCCCGGGCCATGAAGGCGTCCTCGTGGTGCGTTCCGGCACTCTCCCCGATCCAATACGCCCAGTAGTGAAGGTTCGCCACCTCGCATTGGTCGCTGCAGAAGCCGGTCCTCAAGTATCGCCAGAGGGCCTCCCGGTCACCGAAGCGGGAGAGCGCAACGGCAAGGGAGCGCTCGGTCACCCACTGCGGCGACCATCCACTTTCCTCCCGCGGCGACAGCAACTGTTCCTGCCGCTGCATGGCCTCCAGCCAGTTCTTCATCTCGGCCTGGGTGGCCCACCCGGCCTGGTAGTAGGCCTGCCGCCGAAGCAAAAGCCTCCGGGGCTGAGCCGGTTGGGCCGACAGCGCCTCCTCCGCAGCCAGGCGAATGTGCTCGAAGAACGCGGCTCTTTGTGACGCGGATACCGTTGGTCCGGTCGCGACGGGGCCTCGTCGGCGAGCCTTCATCAACTCGGCGAGCGCTGGCGGTGCCTGGCCCGTCATGGCCCAGGCGATCAGCTCCGACACGGCTCGGGGCAATACCCACCCGGCAAGAGGATGCGAGCAGGGATCGATCGCACCTGCATCCGTCCTCAGCATGTGACCCAGGACGTAATCCGCTTCCATGGCGGCGCTCAGTGAGTCGACGAGCGATGCTGCCGCACCGAGCGCTCGAAGCCGGTTTCGCAGGTCAACAAATCCCCGCACACGGGTGGCGCCCAGCGGCCGCCGGCCGCTCTCCCACGCCTGAATCGTGTGCTTGTCCACTTCAAGCTTTTCGGCCAGACTCTCCTGAGTCAGCCCGACGGACTCCCGGGTGAGCTTGAGTACATACCCGCTGATCAACCCCTGGTCTGGTTGTGCCTGCCGGTCCGTCACTCTGGGCGTCCCCCAGTTCCAGTTCCGTTTCGGATGATACGTACAGACTGCCAGGCTCGTTGGGAAGCACTCCGCGCATCTTAGGTGCGAAACGCGCGTATACGCGCGTTCTGCACCTAACCTCCTCATGGCCCCCGCCTGAAGCCCCGGTGAGCGCCGGGGGCCCCGGATCCGGCGGGCGGGAGTGGTTTCGGCGAGAATCAGGCCCGCATGAACGGGGTTGACCTCATCATTCTCGTGGCCGTTGCGGCTTCGGCCGCGCACGGCTTCTTCCGGGGTGCCGCGGTCCAGCTTCTCTCCTTCGGCGGGTTCTGGGGCGGGCTTGCCCTCGGGGCGGTCCTCGCCCCCCAGGTGTCGCGCCACCTCAACAGCGACATCGCCAAGACCACCACCGCCGTCGTCGTCGTCTTCGGCCTCGCCATCCTCCTCGGCGGCCTCGGGGAACGGGTGGGCGCCAGGATCCGCACGGGCCTGAGGGTGACCGTCCTCGGCCCGCTCGACTCGGTTATCGGGGCTGCCATCGGCGTTGCGGCAACCCTGCTCGCCATCTGGGTCATCACCGCCATGATCTCCATCGTCAGCATCCCGTCGATCTCCCGGCCGCTCAGCCAGTCAGCGATCGTCAAGGCGCTCGTCAACACGCTGCCCCCGGCCCCCGCAGTCTTCGCCGGGGTGGGCCACCTGCTCGCGCCGTCGGGCCTTCCGCAGGTCTTCGCCGGGCTGGAGCCGGGGCCGCCTGCGCCGTTGCCGACGCCGAGCACCCCGGCGGTCGAGGCGGCGGTGGTTGCCGCCGGCGAGTCGACGGTGAAGATCGAGGGCCTCGGCTGCGGGGGCGTCAAGACTGGCTCCGGGTGGGTCGCCGGCCCGGGCCTGGTCGTCACGAACGCCCACGTCGTGGCCGGGATCGCTGCCCCCTACGTGCGGGACCGGCAGGACCGCGCCTATCGCAACACGAGGGTCGTCGTCTTCGACCCCGAGGTGGACATTGCGGTGCTCCGCGTCACCGGCCTGCCCGCCGCCGCCCGGCCCCTCCCCCTCCTGCGGACGGATGAGCCCCGCGGGACGGTCGGGGCCGTCCTCGGCTACCCGGGCGGGGGGCCCTTCACGGCGAGCCCCGCCGTGCTGCTCACCCAGATCGAGGCCACCGGTCGGGACATCTACAACCAGAACGTGACCACCCGCAGCGTCTACGAGATCCAGGCCGACGTCCGGCCGGGCAACTCCGGCGGGCCCTTCGTGACCACGGCCGGCCAGGTTGTCGGCGTCGTCTTCTCCGCCTCCGTCTACCTCCAGAACGTCGGGTTCGCGTTGACCGGCCGCGAGGTCGCCCCCGAGATCGACCGGGCGCAGAACGCCGTCACCGAGGTCGGGACGGGCGCCTGCTCCTCATAGCCCCTGCGCCGAGGCAGAGGGCGAGCAGCGCCGCCACGGCGCAGACGACCGCCGTGATGCGGAAGATCTCGCCGTACTCGGTATGGAGAGCCACGCGCACCCCCTGTTCATAGGCGGCGATCCTCGCCAGGTAGTCGGGGCTCGTCACCCCGCCGGCCCCACCGGGGGGGAGGGCCGGGAACGTGAGGTTGGCCGTCAGTGACTGGAAACGGTGCAGGCCCCATGCCGCCAGCGTTCCGATGCCGATCAGCATCCCCATCATCCGGGCCGCGACCACCGCCGCGGAGGCCGACCCGTGGTCCTCGAGCCTCGACGACCGCAGGACCACCGACGCCAGGGGGGCCACGAGGAGGCCAAGGCCGAGGCCGGCCACAGCCAGGTCGGCGTCGAGCCGGGGCAGGGAGAGGGGACCGAGGTGGTGGCGGGCCGAGAGCACCTCGAGCGGCCAGGCCCCGATGAGCACGTAGGCGGCGGTGGCGAGCACCAGCCCGCCGACGGCGACCGTGCGCTCCCCGAGGCGCCTCGCCAGGACGCCACCGAGCAGCGCCCCGAGGGCGAGCGCCACGAGGAACCGAGCCAGCAGCAGGGCGGCACCGAGCGAGTCCCTGCCGTAGAGCGTCTCGGCCAGCAGCGGCACGTCCACCAGCGTGACCATCAGGGCGACCCCGGAGAGGAAGCTCGCCCCGAGCGTTGCCGAGAAGCGCCCGGCGAGTCCCGGCGCCGGTGCCATCAGGCGCACCGGCGTCCGGCGCTCCCAGAGGGCGAAGGCGCCGAGGCCGACGACCCCGAGGCCGACGGCCCACCGGCCCCAGGGCGGCAGCACCCCGGCCGCCGGATCGGGGTTGTAGAGACCGGCGATGACGAGCGCCAGCGCGGCGGCCAGGATGGCCCCGCCCACGACGTCCACCTTCTGCTCCGGCCTCGGCCCCCGGCCCGGACGGGTGATCCCGATGACCACCGCCCCGGCGACGGCCAGGGGGATGTTGACCCAGAACAGGCCGCGCCACCCGATGACGGCGGCGAGGGCCGCCCCATAGAGCGGCCCGAGCACACTGCCGAGCTCCTGGAGGGCGCCGACCACCCCGAGGGGCACGGGACGGTGCTCGACGTCCCACTGGTCCCCGACGACGGCGAAGGTGACCGGCAGCAACGCGCCGGCGGCGGCACCCTGCAGCACGCGTGCGGCGACGAGGACCACCAGGCTGTGGGCGAGGGCCGAGGCCGCGGACCCGGCGGCGAAGACGAGGAGGGAGCCCTGGAGCACGCGCATCCTGCCGAGCCGGTCCGAGAGCTGGCCGAGGAGGGGCATGGCCGCGACGTAGCCGAGCAGGTACCCCGTGACGATCGGAGTGGCCCGCTCCAGGTGGTTGATCGGGATGTTGAGGTCCCGGACGATGTCGACCAGGATCGCAACGACGACGTAGGCGTCGAGCGACGCGAGCAGCACCGCCAGCCCCGAGGCCCCGGCCGAGAGGCGCCGTGACCGGTCCGCTGCCCCCTGCACCGGGACGACGTCGCTCGGCGGCGGGTCCACCCGCCTAGACGGGGGGCGTGACGTTGACCGCGACGCCGAAGTGCGTGAGGGTCCCCGTGAGCACCGTGTCCTGGGTTGCGTCCTTGGCCCGGAACGGGATGCGGAACTTGAGGAGCTGGCTTCCACTGGCGGCGATCCATGCCGTCGC
>DASXNO010000016.1:0-5858 GCA_036495025.1 Actinomycetota bacterium
GGTCCTGCTCACATTCTCCGTTAGGGTCGTTCTTCGTTCCCGGCTGCATCCACCACCCTGGGGCCTACAAGGATACGGCAAACCTGGCATCAGGAGGCGACGACCACGTCGATCTGGTAGTGGCCTGCGGATCCCTGGCACAGCATGGCCTCGCCACAGCTCGTGCGGGTCGCCACGATGGCGGCGTGGCCCGGGGACAGCGCCGTGAACGTGGCGGCGGCGGTCCCGCACCCCGCGCCGGGAACGCATCCGGGGCTCGGCGAGGTCGCCGGCGATCCCTCGGCACGGAGCACGGAGGGGGCGGAGGCCGGCTGGAACTGCCAGTAGGTGGACGAGAGGACCACCCGCAGGTGGTCGCCGGGGTGCAGGGTCACCGTCTGGCCGTCGTTGGCGTCCGCCACGGCCAGCGTGCCGTTCACGATGACGGCCGTGCTGGATGACGAGGCCGCCGGTGTCGTCGGGGTGGGGGCGGGCGCCGGCGGGCTCTTCGGTGATCCCGTCGGCCTGACCGCCGGCTTCACAGAGGACGATGGGCGCGGTGATGGCGAGGTGGCCGCCAGTGTCGGAGAGGCCGGCGCCGACGCAGGCGGGCTGGCCGGCGAGGTGCCCGTCGGGCTCGGGGCGGTGGAGGTGCGCGACGTCGGCGAGCACGCGCCGAGCAGCAGGACCGCCCAGACGCCCAGCATCGGCCATGCGAGCCGGCGAGGCCGGCCAGGACGGTGGCGTTGCGGCCTCCTGCGTCCCTCCCCTGGCATCGCCCACCTCACTGTGGCCCGGTTGACGTCTCGTCAGGGGTTTGACGCTGCCATATGGCAGCGGAGTTCCACAAATCCTGGGGGCTACCGGCTCTGCGCCCGTTCCTCCACCGAGTCCCGGTGCACAAGCCTGAAGAAGGTGCTGTCCCCGCCGTCGGCCCTGCTGGCCTGGTAGACGAAGGCAAGGTTGTTCTCGTCGAACTTGCGGAACCACTCGTCCCAGTCGATGTGTTCCAGGCGGTCGTCCCCGGTGCCCCCGGGAAAGTCGATGGTGAGCAGGCCGGCTTCGCCGTCCCTCGCCGTTCCCCTGATGGTGGCGGGCTTGCCGCCGTGTTCCTCAACCCAGCGCCGGATCTCCTCGTGGTCCGTCGTGGTCCTGGTCTCTGCAGCCATGTGGCCTCACCTCCGGTGGTTGTGTCGGGACGTACGTTCCGTCTACCCGCGCCGCCGGACGGGTCCCGCGTGGGCCGGAGTTCTACGCGAAGGGGGGATAAAGGTCGAATCGGGCTGTGGCTTTCCCCAGGTGGTCCGTCCGTGCGCCCGCCGGTCTTGACGGCCTGGCTGGGTCCTGCGATTCTCCTACCGGGCTTCGAGTCCGTTGCCTTTGTCGAGGGCTTTTGCCCAAATGAGAGGGAGGCGAGATGGAATCGATCTTGGAGATGATCCAGGGACTGATCACCAGGTTCTTCGGTACGTCCGCGATGTCGGTGATCCAGTCGTTCGTCGACAAGATCATCGGGCTCATCGGATCGATCTTCGGCTCGCTCAAGCCCGCGACCCGCTAGCGAGCCGGCCAGCAACGCCTCCAGGCATGCCACTGCCGAACCCAAGCATTTCCGCAGCGCTCGGCACTGTCCTCGAGGAGAAGGAGCCGCTGCGCTTCGCAGCGATCGTGGTGGCCGTCCGCTACGCCTCGGGAACCGGCACGGGCGAGGTGACGACCGCGATTGGCTCAAGGTTGGGTCGGATCGGCGCGGTCCACGGCGACAAAACATCGGTCGCCTCCAGCATCCCGGCGCCACCCACGCCGGACCTGAAGGCCTCGTGGCTGTTGGTGACCGACCGGCGAGTCGCCCTGGCCAGCGTCGTTCGGCAACCCTTCCACCGGAAGGGTCAGCCGCCGCAGCCCCTTCAGGCTTCGCTGTACTGGGAGGTCCCGCCTGCACGGATCGTACGCGTCGAGAAACGGCCGCGGCTGCAGTTGATGGCTCGCTTCCGCCTGCATTTCTCCGATGGCTCGAATGCTGCGTTCATGACGAGAAGTGCGAGCTACGTGCAGGAACTGCGCGACCTTCTCGAACCCTCCATGTAGCCGGCGCCTTGAGGGCGCCTCGGGCCCGCTCAGATCGGTTGATCGTTTCGTTGGCCCCTCAGGAGTCTGAGGTCCGGAGCTCCTCCCGGAGCAGGTCCATGAGAAGCCCGTCGTGCCAGACCCCGTCCGGGCCCCGCTCGTAGGCACGCATGACCCCGACGCGACGGAACCCCACCCGCTCGTAGGCCCGGATTGCCCGCTCGTTGGCCGTGGCCGGGTCGATGGTCAACCGGTGGTGGCCCCGCTCCCCGAACAGGTGGCGGGCCAGGGCGCGGATGGCGTCGGGGCCGATACCGCGCCCCTGCCACGGCGAGCCCACGGCGATGTCGATGCCGGCATGGCGGTAGTCCGGCTCGTTCTCCTCGTTGTACTGGATGAGGCCTGCCACGGAGCCCTCGACCTCGATGACGAAGCTGGCGATCTCCGGCGGGGGCTCGATGATGTCGCGGCGGATCTTCTCGGCGTCGAAGCTGCCCCACCAGGGCGTGACGGTGGGATCCGCCAGGATGTCCGCCAGAACGGCTGCGTCGTCGGGGTTGACCGGGCGGAGCGCAACCACCCGGCCCCGTATCGCCGTCAGTGTGGCGCGCCCGCGGTGAGGACCTCCTCCGTCCTCGCCACGAGCCCCGCACGATCCACCCCCGCCAGCGACAGGGCGCGGGGGACGATCCCCACCTGAGCGCGGAGGATGCCGAGGAGCAACCGCGTGGCATCCAGCCGTTCGCCCGGACCGCTGCGGGGTGCCCGTCGCACCGCCAGCTTGAACGAGGTGCCCCATCGGGGGACCTCGTCCCGGCGGCGTGCCACCGGTGGAAGACCGAAGGCGCTGAGGGACACCCCTGCGCCGGCGAGGCTCTCCTCGAATTCACGGTCGAGCGCCTCAAGGATCGCTACGTGATCGAGGCCAGCGGTCGCAAGGATCCGCTGCGCCTCCGTCCCCTTGTGGGCGGCGATCGCCAGGAGCACGTGCTCGGCTTCGACGCTGGCCGATCCCGCGGCCCTGGCCTCCTCCCGGGCCCGCCGCAGGATGGCAGCCGCCCGTGCCGGGTCATTCGTCCCCATGTCGCCTCCCCCCGAGGTGCCCCTCAAGGCACCGGATCAAACCCTCGGTGCGACCCCGCTGCTGTTGAGTCGCTTGGCATGCTTCTTGTGTACCGCCTGGCGGGTGACCCCGAGCGCTTCCGCCACCTGCGCCCAGTTCCAGCCGGTCCGGAGGGCCCGCTCCACCTCCGCGTCCTCGAGCCGGTCGGCGAGGCGGCGCAACGCGACCACCGCCGCCAGCCCATCGCCGGGCTGGGAGGGAGCGATAAGGTCAGATTCGTTCATGGAGCAACTGTAGTTGACAAGGTGTCGGGTGTCAACCTCGGTTGCTGGATCGCTCGATCCCCGGCCGAGGCTAGCTCGGCCAGTGTGTCCGAAATGCTGCAGAAATTGCCGCCAAGTAGCGCCGAAATCCGGCGATGGACTATTGTCTTGCTGCATGATGCGTGGGGGGGCTCACCCGGCTGAATATGCCGGCCCCATTGAGAGCTTTGCGCGCAGGGCGCAATCCTCGCCCTTGCAGCAGCTTGCCGCGTGGGGCGGTGAGCCGCGATAGGAAGCCGTACAAAACAATATCGATTGCTTCGCTGATTGAGCGCGTCTTCCCCCGCCGGAAGGGGATCGCTAGACCCGCTCGTCTGAAGGCTGCGCCTGCCCGGATGCCGACCGAAAGGGCCGACTGTCTATGTGGGGAACGTGCTTGGCGCGCGCAACGATCGCGCTGGTGGGACTGGCGTTGCTCGGCATGGTGACGTCCGCAGCCGCCCACGCTCCGCATGCCCTGTCCGCAGCCGACGCCGCCTCGGCCGGGGCACTCGCCGCCACAGCACCCAACCCCAGAGAGGCGGGCGCGAAGGCCCGCGTCGCCGCCACGACCATGGCGGTCGCCGTCGCTCCGGCGGCTCTCCCGGTCACTCCCGTCGTTGTCGCCGTTGCCCCACCGGCGCACCCGGCTCCTGTTGCTGCACCGCCGCTCCGGGCCCCCTCGGGCCCTCCTGCATCGCTCCGTCTCGCTGCCGCCCGGCCTCCGGCGGTGGCCGCAGCGCCGCTGCCCGCTGCCGCCCGGGCGGTCGAGGCAGCACTCAACGAACTCGGCAAACCCTATCGCTACGGCGCCCTCGGTCCCAGCACCTTCGATTGCTCGGGCCTCACGAAGTTCGCCTACGGCAGCGCCGGCATCACCCTGCCCCACTCGGCTGCCGCCCAGTACCAGTCGGGTCGCCGGGTCAATCGCAACCAACTCCAGCCGGGCGATCTCATCTTCTGGCGAGGTCTTGACCACGTCGGCATGTATATAGGCAACGGCAAGATGGTCCACGCCCCGAGGACGGGCGAGGTCGTGACGATCATCTCGATCGACGAGGGCGTCTACCTCGGGGCGGTGCGGCCCGGGACTTGAACGCCCGGGCGTGACGCGGGGTAGGTTCGAGCATGCACCGCGCCACGCCCCACGCACCGCCGGGCCGCCGGCTCACCCGGTATGTCCGTATCGTCCTGGTCCCGGTACTGCTCGGGATGCTGGGCGCCCTGGCCGGCGTCCAGCTCGGGGCCCACATCTCCCGAGACATCGGGCCGGTCAGGGCCACCATGTCGCTGGAGCCCTCGTTGCCGGTGCCAGGCGGGGGCACAGAGGTGGACATCCCACCGCTGGGTTCCCTGCGGTTCTCCACCCATCGCGGGCCCGCGCGCCTCGTGGTGGGCGTCGTCCGCCTCGACCAGGCGGACATCCGCGAGATCCTGAACCGGCAGCTCGATTCGGTGTCCAGCGACCGCATCGCCCGTGACGTGCGGCGGGGCATCGTCGCCCTGGTGGTGCGCTGCCTCCTCATCTCGGCCGCAGGGGGTCTGGCCGTGGGACTGCTGGCGTATCGCCGCCTCAGGCCGACGCTGCTGACCGGTGGGATCTCGGTCGCTGTCCTCGCCGCCTCGCTCGGCATTGCCGGGCTCACCTGGAACCCCGCTGCGATCGTCCAGCCTCGTTACACGGGCCTGCTCGACGGCGCACCCTCGCTGATCGGCACGGCCGACACCCTCATCACGCGGTTCCAGTCGTACCGGATCGAGCTCGGACGGCTCGTGACCAACGTCTCACGGCTGTACGGGGTGGTATCGACGCTGCCCACCTACGAGTCGGACACGAGCACGCTGCGCGTGCTGAGCGTGTCGGATCTCCACGACAATCCGGCGGCCTGGAACATCATGCATTCGCTCGTCAGCCAGTTCCACATCGAGCTCATCATCGACAGCGGCGACCTGACGGACCACGGCAGTCCCGCCGAGGACGTCATGGCGAGCCAGATCGGCACCTTCGACATCCCGTACGTCTTCGTCAAGGGCAACCACGACTCGGCAGGGACCGCCGCCGCAGTGGCTCGCGAGCGCAATGCCATCGTGCTGACGGGGACGACCGTCGAGGTCGCGGGCCTGCGGATCATCGGAGATGCCGACCCCAGATTCACCCCGAACCTGGCGGTCCAGGTGCCGACGACGTCGGAGTTCCTGGCGGCCGGGCAGCGTCTGGCCGAGGCGGCCCGGGCAGGCCCACCGCCCGACCTTGCCGTGGTGCACGATCCGGCCGAGGCGGGGCCGGTCGCCGCGGAGGTACCGCTCGTGGTGGCGGGCCACACCCACCGGCGGTTCACGCAGATCGTCGGCAAGGACACCCGGCTGTTCGTCCAGGGCTCGACCGGTGGCGCCGGCCTGCGGGCGCTCGAGTCTTCCCCGCCGACCCCGATCGAGTGCTCCGTGCT
>DASXNO010000017.1:0-15611 GCA_036495025.1 Actinomycetota bacterium
CAAGGAGCTCACCGACGGTCACCTGCGTCGCATGCATCCCCGGCATCAGGCGCCGAAGTGGGGGTTCTCGATCACCCCGACCACGCTGCCCGACCGGTCCCTGACCGAGCCGAGCTTGATGCCCTCCCCCACCTCCCGGACGCCGGCGTGGAGCTTTGCCCCGAGTGCCAGCAACGAGGCGACCGCCTCCTCCGCGTCCGGGACGCCCCAATAGGTGAGGGGGCTGGTGGCGGGGTCGCCGTTGGGGTCGAGGCCGAGCTCGAAGCCGCCGACCTCGAACCCGACGTAGAACGGCTGGTCGAAATACGGTTCTTTTCCGAGCACCTCGGTCCACCACGCCTTCGCCGCAGCGAGGTCGGGCGCGGCGTAGATTGCGCTTCGCAGTCCCAGCAACATGGTCCCCCCACAGGTCGAGTTGAGTTGAGTGGGACTGGTTATACACGTTGCTAGCCGTCGCCGAGCACCAGTTCCTCCAGCTGCCGGAAGAGCGTCTCGTTGCCCGCCGCAACGATCGTGCTCCCGGTGGTCCTCGCCACTCCCCCGGCGGCCTCCAGCATGGCGATGCCGGCGCTCAGGTCCCATGGGTGAGTGTCGTGCTCGTACAGGGCGTCGAGCCGCCCGCAGGCAACCCACGCGAGGTCGAGCGCAAGGCTCCCGCAACGGCGGATGTCCCGCACCCTCGGCAGGACGCGGGCGACGATGGCGCCCTGGCGGGCCCTGGTCTCGGCCGAGTAGGAGAACCCCGTCGCGATCAGTGACTGCGCGAGGTCGGTCTGCGCGCTCGGGCTGAGCGCGCTCTCGTCGGTGAACAGCTCCTCGCGGCTCGGGTCGTAGATGACGCCGAGGCGGACCCCGCCCTCGAGGCCAATCGACACCGCCCAGTGCGGGATGCCGTAGACGAAGTTGACGGTGCCGTCGAGCGGGTCGATCACCCACGTGTTGCCGGAGCTGCCGGTGTGCAGCGACCCCTCCTCGGCGAGCAGCGAGTCATCGGGGCGCTCTGCCCGCAGGCGGCGGACGATGAGCTCCTCGGCGGCCCGGTCGGCGTCGGTCACGATGTCGGTGGGCGACGACTTCGAGCGCTGCCCCGTCGGACGGGCCCTGGCGAGAAGCGTGCCCGCCTCGCGGGCGATGCCCACTGCGAGCGCGCGCAGCGCTGCGGCGTCACCGGCCGCGTTTGGAGCGCCGGCCTCAGCCGCCGGCACTGCGGAGGAAGGCCAGCACGACCTCGCGGTGAGGGTTGTCGACGTTGGGGTCCACGAGTGCGATCGACTGCCACGTGCCGAGCGACACGCGGCCCCCGAGCACGGGCAGCGTCAGGGTCGGGGAGATGAACGCCGGGAGGAGGTGGTCGGCGCCGTGGCCGGGTGTCCCGTGGTGGTGCACGTAGCGGTGGTCCCTCGGGAGCAGGAAACCGAGGCGGTCCCAGAGGTCCTGCTCACTCCCGGAACCGAGCTCCATCATCACCAGACCGGCGGTCGCGTGGGGGACGCTCACGTTGAGGAGGCCGTCGGCCTCTCCCTGGACGAAGGCCGTCACCTCCCCGGTGATGTCGACGATGGCAGGACGGCCTCCCGTGTCGAGACGAAGCCGAGCGGTTTTCATTGCGGCAGTTTACGTGTCTGCATCGGGGGCCTGGATTTGGCAGCTCGATTTGGCAGCTCGATTTGGCAACTCCCGCCTGACGACCTTCGGGCCTGAGGTTAGTCCTCAGTCGCGCAGATACGCGCGATCGCGGACTACCCTCGTCGCCGCGCAGCCTTCCCGGCCGTCGAACCCCCGTGGCTCGGCACCGCAACCTAGCGCCGCCGCCAAGCCCGGCGGGGGGCCCCGGGCTCCGGCGGCGGCGCTAGGCGGCGGGAATCCGAGCGATTTGCTCCCTGTAGGGAATTAATCCCCAGGGCCTCGGACGGACAAACGCAGCGCAGCCGATATCCAGCCCATTAACCATACCCGGGCGTATGTTTGAATGACAAACTCGTTGGGGACTTTGCGCAGATGAAGGGACAAAGCATCACGGCCACCGCGAGTCCCGGCCCCACCCGAAGGAGGCGAAGCATGGACACCACCGCGGCCGTTGTCGAAGCCCCTGCTCGTGCCGATGCCCGTCTGGCCGATGGCCCCCTGGTCGTCCGGGGAGGCACCTCCCTCGGGAGTGCGGTCACCGGAGCGCTCGTCGTCTACGCCGCTGGCCTGCTCTTCGTGCTCGCCACCAGGGCGGCCGCCTCGTACGCGGGCTACCGGCCCTACCTCCTTCCGATCGGCGGCACCCATGGCCTGGGCCTGACCGCCGCCGGCGGCATCGGTGCCGGCTTGGTGGTCGCCTTCGCCTGGGGCGGCTACACCGCTGGCCGCATGGGGCGGGGCAGGGGCTGGTTGAACGGGCTCCTCGCTGCGCTGGCGGTGGGGTTGATCGGCGCCGTCGGGCTCGGCGCCGCGGCGTTGCTCCGGCCGGGGCCCGGACTCGACCTTGGTCTCCACCTCCCCGCCGGGTACCCCCACGTTCATCTCCTCGTGGCCCGGTGGATCCTGGTGGGGACGGGAACCTGTCTCGCCCTGCTCGCCAGCGTGGTCGGTGGGACCCTCGGCGCCCGTTTCCACACCCGGCTGGAGCGCCGGGCACGCCGCGAGGAGGCGGAGCGACTCGAGGCCCGAGCCACGTTTGCGGACCTGCGCGAAGCGATGGCGAACCCGGCTCCCGTACCGGCTGGGCCCGCCGAAGCCATCCTACCGTCGGGCGAAGGGCTTCCGGCACACTCGTGACTCCCGGAGACCATCCACCGGCGACGCCGTTGACGACGCTGGACCAGGGGCCGGTTGGAGATGTTTTCACCATCGGCCACTCCACGCACACCCTGCCCGCCTTCACCACCCTGCTCAGGCGCAACCGGATCGAGCAGGTCATCGACGTCCGGACGCTGCCGAGGTCCCGCCGCAACCCGCAGTTCGACATCGACGCCCTCCAGGCGGCCCTCCGGGCGGAGGGCCTCCGCTTTACGCACCTCCCCGAGGTCGGCGGTCTGCGCCGGCCGGTCGAGGGATCGGTCAACGACGGGTGGGACAACGAGGCGTTCCGCGGCTATGCCGACCACATGGGGACCGCCCAGTTCGCCGAGGGACTGGAGCACGTCGGCCGCCTCGCCTCCCGGCGGCCCACCGCCCTCATGTGTGCCGAGGCCGACTGGCGCCGGTGTCACCGGAGGCTGCTGTCCGATGCGCTGACCGTCCGGGGCTGGCGGGTTCGCCACATCCTGCCCCGGCGCCCCGATGGAGAGGCGGGGGGCCACCGGGAACCCCACCCGCTCACTCCCTTCCTTGTCGTCGAGGGGGGCCAGATCTCGTACCCCGCCGCTCAGGGGATGCTTGCGTTAGGCTCGGCCCGTGTCCCCGAATAAGTCCCTGAACAACCTGACGCGCCACGAGGCGTCGGAGCGCGCCGGGCTGATCTCCCGCCCGGCCTACCTGGTCTCACTCGACCTCCTCGATGCCGATGCGGACACCTTCGGGTGCATGACCGAGATCGCCTTCGACTGCACGACGGCCGGAGCGGAGACCTTCGTCGAATATCTCGCCCCAACGGTCACGAGGCTGGAGCTGAACGGGCACGCGGTCAGCCCCGACGCCTTCGACGGCAACCGCATCCGGCTCACGGGGCTGGAGCACACCAACGTCCTCAAGGTCGCTGGTCGCTCCGCCTTCCACCACGACGGGGTGGGGATGCACCGCTTCGTGGACCCCGTCGACGGAGCCGTCTACTGCCACACCGATGCAGAGCCCTACGACATCCACCGGGTCTACCCCTGCTTCGACCAGCCGGACCTCAAAGGGACCTTCGAGTTCTCGGTGCGGGCGCCCGCGGGCTGGCACGTCTCGTCGAACAGCCCGGCGACGCATGTCCCGAACCCGGCCACCGGCGGGTGGTGGCAGTTCGCGCGGACGCCGAAGATGTCGACCTACATCACCGCCGTCGTCGCGGGGAACTTCCACGTCGTCAAGGCCCGTCACGGCACGATCGACCTGGCCGTCGCCTGCCGGCAGTCACTCGCCCGGTACCTCGACGCGGAGGAGATCTTCGACATCACCAGGCGGGGCTTCGACTTCTTTGCCCAGGAGTTCGACTACCCGTACGTCTTCGGCAAGTACGACCAGGCCTTCTGCCCGGAGTTCAACGCCGGCGCGATGGAGAACGCCGGCCTGGTGACGTTCTCCGAGCGCCACATCTTCCGGTCGAGGGTGACCGACGCCACCCGGGAGGCACGCGCCGAGACGATCCTGCACGAGATGGCCCACATGTGGTTCGGGGACCTCGTCACGATGCGGTGGTGGGACGACCTGTGGCTCAACGAGAGCTTCGCCACCTACATGTCCCTCGTGGCGCTGGTGCGGGCGACGAGGTTCACGAGCGCCTTCACGACGTTCTCGACGAACTGGAAGACCTGGGCCTACCGGCAGGACCAGCTCCCCTCGACCCATCCCATCGTCGCCGACATGCCCGACATCGAGTCGGTGAAGGTCAACTTCGACGGGATCACCTACGCGAAGGGGGCGTCGGTGCTGCGCCAGCTCGTGGCCTGGGTCGGCGAGGAGGCATTCACGACCGGCATCCGCAACTACTTCCGCCGGCACGCCTTCGGCAACACCACGCTGGACGACTTCCTCGAAGCCCTGGAGGAGAGCTCGGGGCGGGACCTGCAGGCCTGGTCGAAAGAGTGGCTGGAGACCGCGGGGGTGAACACGCTGCGGCCCGCGGCTGCGATCGAGGAGGGAAGGTACCGGTCCTTCTCGATCCTGCAGGAGGCGCCGCCGGACTATCCGACGCTGCGGTCGCACCGCCTGGCCGTGGGGCTGTACGACGACGATTCCGGCGCGCTGGTCCGCCGCAGGCGGGTCGAGCTCGACGTCGTGGGCCGCGAGATCCTGGTGCCCGAGCTGGCCGGCGAGGCGGTACCCGCCCTGACGCTGCTCAACGACGGCGACCTGACCTACGCCAAGATCCGCTTCGACGACACCTCGTTCGCCACCCTCGTCAGCCGGCTCAGGGACCTCCCGGACTCCCTGCCCCGCGCGCTGTCCTGGGCGGCCACGTGGGACATGGTCCGGGATGCGGAGCTGCCGACGCGAGACTACGTGCGGCTCGTCCTGGGCAACGTCGACGGGGAGACGCAGGTGGCCGTCGTCGAGACGCTGCTCGGCCAGGCCGGCACGGCGGCCCACTTCTACGGCGATCCCGCCAACCACGACGCCGCCCTGGAGAGCCTCGCCACTGCGGCCTGGGAGCACCTCGGGGCGGCGGCAGCGGGCAGTGACCACCAGCTCGCCTGGGCACGGGCGTTCGCCGGGTTCGCCCGCAGCGCCGAGCACCTCGCCGCCGTGCGGGGCCTGCTCGATGGGACGGTGACGTTCGAGGGCCTCGCCATCGACACCGAGCTGCGGTGGACCTTCGTCCGGTACCTCGCGGTAGCGGGAATCGCCGACGAGGCCCTCATCGAGGAGGAGCTCCGGCGGGATCCCACGGACGCGGGGGCCCGCCACGCCGCGGCGGCCCGTGCCGCGATGCCCACGGAGGAGGCCAAGGCGGCGGCATGGGAACGGATCCTCGACCCGTCGGTGACGTTCGCCATGATGCGGGCGCTGATGGGCGGGTTCCAGCAGCCGGACCAGGAGGCGCTGCTCGAGCCCTACGCGGCGAAGTACTTCGAGCAGATCGGCCCGATGTTCGAGACCCGCAGCATCGAGGTCGCCATCGGCTTCACGAGCGGCATGTACCCGAGAATGCTCGTGCGGGAGGACATCGTGGCGATGACCGACGAGTACATCGCCACGTTCAACCCACCCGGCCCCGCGCACCGCCTCCTGCTGGAGGGCAAGGACGCCATCGAGCGTGCGTTGCGGGCCAGGGCGTGCGACATCGCCGCGGCCGCGCGATAACTGCCCGCCAGCGCCTCAGTCGTGACTCGGTGGGGCCTGGAGGCCCCGGGCCTTCTCCTCGTAGCGGGCGGCCACGAACAACAGGTCCGAGAGCCGGTTGAGGTAGCGCAGCACGACCGGGTCGGGCAGCAGGCCCTCCCGCTGCATGGCGACGGCCGAGCGCTCCGAGCGCCGGACGACCGACCGGGCCAGGTCGAGGGCGGCGCTCACCGGGCAGCCCCCCGGCACGACGAAGTAGTCGGGCAACGGGGCGACAGCGGTGAGGCGGTCGATCCAGGACTCCAGGGCGAGGACCATCTCCTCGGTCACCTTCGAGATGCCGGGCCGGAGCTTGGGGGCGTTCTCGTTGGCGGTGGCGAGCTCGGCCCCCACGACGAAGAGCTGGCGCTGCAGGTCGAGCAGGAGGCCGGCCAGGCCGTCGGCGGCGGGTTGGAGCGAGCGGGCGAGGCCCAGGGCGGCCACCGCTTCATCGGTGCCGCCGTAGGTCTCGGTGCGGAGGTCGTCCTTGGCGACACGGCCGCCGTACAGAAGGCCGGTGCTCCCGTCGTCTCCGGTCTTCGTGTAGATCTTCAATCCCGTAGCTCCAGAGCGAAGCTTGAAACGGTGGTGGCCTGTTAGTGGCTGTGGCCCCCGGCGGCCGGAGTGACGATCAGCGGCAGGGGCTTGCGCTGCGAGGGCTTGCGCTTGGGCTTGGGCGGGAAGTAGAGCTCGAACTCGTCGACGATCGCGCCGAAGGCCTGCGCGGAGCGGGACTCGGGCAGAGCGACGACCGCCGGCTGGCCGTTGTCGGCGAAGTCACGCATCGGCGGGTCGAGCGGGACCTGGCCGAGCAGCGGGGCGGCGAAGCGGTCGGCGAGCTCCTGGCCGCCGCCGGAGCCGAAGGGATAGGTGCGCTCGCCGCAGTGGTCGCAGACGGCGTAGGCCATGTTCTCGATGACGCCGCCGACCTTCATGCCGACCTTGTTGGCCATATGCCCGGCCCGCTCTGCCACCCGCTCCGCCGCCATCTGGGGGGTGGTCACCAGGATCATGCGGGTGCCGGGGGCGAACTGGGCGAGGGAGATCGAGATGTCCCCCGTGCCCGGGGGCATGTCGATGAGCAGGTACTCCGGGTCCTCCCAGTGCACGTCGGAGAGGAACTGCTGGAGGGCCTTGTGCAGCATCGGCCCCCGCCAGACGACGGGGTTGTCCTCGGGCACGAAGTTGCCGATCGAGATCATCTTGAAGCCGTGGGCCTCGGGCGGGATGATGAGCCGCTCGTCGACCACGGTCGGGTTCTCCCGCACCCCGAGCATCCGGGGGATCGAGAAGCCCCAGACGTCGGCGTCGAGGAGGCCGACGGTGTGACCTCGCTTGGCGAGCATCGCGGCGAGGTTGACGGTCGTCGTTGACTTGCCGACGCCACCCTTGCCGCTGCCGATGGCGAGGACGGTCGTAGAGGAGTCTCCCCCGGCGATCGGCGCGATGTCGTTGTTCTGCCGGAGGCCACCGACGAGGGACTTGCGCTCGTCCTCGGTCATCGCCCCGAGGTTGATCTGCACCTCGGTGATCTCGGGGAAGCGGTCCTTCAGCTTGGCCGGCAGGACCTCCTGGAAGAACGACTTGAGGGGGCAGCCGGGGATGGTGAGGGCCAGGTCCACCGTGACGCGCGAGCCCTGCAGGTCGATGCCGCGCACCATGTTGAGCTCGACGATGCTCCGGTGGATCTCCGGATCGTTGATCTCGGCGAGGACGGAACGGATCTGGTCGATGGTCGGCATGCCTCCAGCGTAGCAGGAGGGCGGGCCCCGCCTCCGCCCGGCTTTGCCGCCTGGGGCACGCCTCCCCTGACTTGGTCTATCTTCTGTGTTCGGTCTTCTGTGTTCGGTCGGAAGGACTACGCTGGAAGTCCGTGTACAGCGCACAGCTTCTCGACCGCTTCTACCATCCCCGCTGGGTCGGGAATCTCGCAGCGCCATCCGCCTCCGCGACGGAGGGGAACCCCACCTGCGGGGACGTTGTCCAGATCGACATCCAGGTCACCGACGGCACGATCAGCGTGGCGAGATTCCGGACGCTCGGCTGTGCCGTCGCCATCGCCGCCTGCGACGCCCTGTGCGACCTTGCGACCGGCCAGACCGTCACCGCGGCGAAGTTCCTCCACGTCGACGAGGTGATCGCGGAGCTGGGCGGGATCCCCCCGAGGCGGGAGAGCTGTGCCGCCGCTCCCCTTGCTGCGTTGCGCTCCGCGCTCTTCAGCGTCAGCGCAGGGCCAGCCGCAGGGCGTAGAACAGTGCCGGAGCCGGCAGCAGGACCGCCTGCAGAGCGCTGAGCAGCCCGCCGGCCAGCGCCGAGCGGTCCTCGCCGGCCTGCGAGGCCTCGAGTTCGGGGCGGATGAGTGCCCAGGCGAGCATGCCGAGGGTGAGGGCGCTGCCCATCGCGAGGCCGATCTCGATGACCAGGCGCGGCCTGATGGCCAGGTTCATCAGCGAGAGCAGGGCGGCGACCCCGATCAGCGCGCCTCCGAGGCCCGCCACGGCGCCGGACATCGTGGGCGTCGGACCGAGGTGCGGTGCGAGGGCCGGGCCCCGGAGGTAGGTGTCCCCCACCCACCTCGCGGCGTGGAAAGCGGCGACCACGATCACGAGGCCGAGGATCAGGCGAGCTCCGCCGCCGAGGCGCAGCAGGATCAGGTATGCGGAGCAGAAGCCCACGTAGAAGACGGTCAGGACGAAGGCGGCAATGGACTCGACGGCCGCCCGCGCGGGCCGGCCGAGCACCCAGCGGGCGGCGGCCACAAAGACCAGGGCGGCCGCCGCCCCGGCGAGCCCGGGCTCCCGGAAGCGAAAGACGGCCAGCGGCAGCACCAACGCGGCCGCCGCATAAAGGAGGGGCGGGGCGTTGAGGCCGACCGCCTCGAAGTCCCTGGCAAGGGCGGCGGCCGCCCCCGCAGCCGCGAGGGCGACGACCACCGTGAGCAGGCCGGTGCTCACCTGCGAGACCGCAACGGCGATCAATGCGAGGCCGGCGCCGGCCACGATCCGCGCGCCCGACCCCGGGGGAGCGCCACCCACCGGCATGTCCGGCCGCATATCCGGCTCCATAGGCTGGCTGCCCTCAGACGAGGACGGCGAGTCCGTTGGGGATGAGCTCGGCCTCCACCTCGGTGCGATCCTCGACGAACTCGCCGTCGAGGTGGACCGAGAAGGGCGCACCGGCGGAGGTGGCTTTCACCCCGCCCAGGTCGTGCAGGTACAGGACCTGCTTGAAGTGCACATGCGAGCCGTCGGAGAGGGCCGACCAGGCGAGCCGGGGCACGTAGGACAGGGGGAAGGTGCGCATGGCGAGGACGTCGAGCCCCTCGTCAAGCCGGGCCTCCGGGGCGAGGGTGACGGGGTGGTCGCCGACGTAGCTGAGCTGCGACATGTTCGTGATGAGGGCCACGGCGACGTCCTCGGCGACGTCGCCCGCCGAGAGGTGGATCCGGATGTCCCGACCCCGGCGGTCCCGCACCGCGGCGCGGAAGGCGGCCTCCAGCAGGTGGCGGCCCGGGAACCGGGGTCCGGTGCGCCGTCCGGGCGCGTCGCGGCCGGCTCCGGCGTCGCGTTCGGCATCGTGCGCCCCCGGGGGCCGGAGGCCGAGGCCGCAGGACACGAGAAAGCAGCGACCGCCGGTCCTGCCGACGCTGATGCGACGGGTGTTGTGCTGCCGCAGTCCGTTGAGGAGGCGTCCGGTGGCTTCGACGATGTCGGACGGGAGGCCGAGGTTGCGGCAGACGACGTTGGCGTTGCCGCCCGGCAGGATCGCCAGGGGAGTGTCGCTGCCGACCATCCCGTTGGCCACCTCGTTCAGGGTGCCGTCGCCACCGAACGCAACGACGAGGCCGCAGCCGCTGCGGACGGCTTCGGAGGCTACCTCGGTGGCGTGGCCCGGGGCGGCCGTGTCCACGACTTCGAGGTGCAGGTTGGAGGACAGCGCCTTGACGATCACCCCCTTGACGTGCTCGGAGGTGGCCTCGGCGGCCGGGTTGGTGATGAGGACGGCTTCCTCCATGGTTGGGAATCCTATGCCCCGGCACCCGAAAACCACACGCGGGCCCGGTCGGCGGCGCTGGCCGCGGGCACAGCGGGGCGGTGTTCCGAGAGACTCGGACGAGCCGGCCACGCAGCGTGGTGGGCAACCACTGGTCTGCCGCGCGTACGACGCCTGGATGGGACACTAGTTTCCGCAATGGTCCGCCTGGTGTGGCTCGCTTCGAACCGGGACGACCCCGAGGAGTCGTTCCCTCCTCTCGCGGGGATCCGGCCCGCCCCCGAGCCCATTGCCTTCAGCGCCGCAACCCCCGAGGCGGTCGCCAAGCGGCTCCCCAACGTCATCCTCGTCGATGGTCGAGGGCAGCCGGAGGAGGCAGGGGCGACGATCCAGAAGCTCCGCAACGAAACCGAGGCCGCATTCCTGGCCGTCCTGCTGCCGGCGGACCTCGCGTCGTTCGATTGGGGCTCCGGGGTCGCGGACTTTGTCGTGCAGGGCTGTTCGGCCGAGGAGGTCGTCACAAGGATCACCCAGCTCGCGTCGCCGACCGAGGCCGACCCCGCCGAGCTGATCCGGCGGGGCCCGATCTCGATCGACCGGGAGCGTTTCGAGGTGCGGGTCCGCGGCGACCGCCTCGACCTGACGTTCAAGGAGTTCGAGCTCCTGGCGTACCTGGCGGCCCGGCCCCGGCGGGTGTGCTCGCGCAGCGCGCTGCTGCGGGAGGTCTGGGGCTACGACTTCTTCGGCGGTACGAGGACCGTGGACGTGCACATCCGGCGGCTCCGGGCGAAGCTCGGGCCGGAGGCCCACGTCATCGAGACCGTCCGCAACGTCGGGTATCGCCTGTCGCTGTGAGGTCTTGGGTGAGGTTTTGGTTGCCCGGCCCTGGATGGGGCAGACGCCGAAGGTAGTCGCCGTTCGCGCGCCGGCGCGCGATCTGCTCCTACGCTCCGTCCTTGCCGGTGCCGCCGTCGGGCGGGGCGTCGGCGACCACGGCGAGGGGGCCGAAACCAGCCTCCTTCAGGGGGGCCTCCAGGGCCGGGTCCCCGACGGTCACGATGGCGATGCGGTCGGGTCGCAGGTGGTCGGCGGCCGCCCGGCTTGCCTGCTCGACCGTGACCGCCTGCATGGCAGGCCGGTAGGTGTGGTAGTAGTCGTCGGGCAGGCCGTAGACGACCATCCGGGCGATCGCCTGCGAGATGGCTTCCGGTGTCTCGAAGGCGAGCGGGAAGATGCCGACGAGGTAGTCCTTGGCGAAGGCAAGCTCCTCGGGCGTCACGCCCTCGGCGTGGAGGCGGCGGATCTCCGTGAGGATGTCGTCGATGGCCTCGACGGTGACGCCGGTGGCCACGGCCGTCCCCGCGCCGAACGGCCCGGCCTGGCGGCGGAAGTCGAAGTAGGCCCGAGCACCGTAGGTGTAGCCCTTCTCCTCCCGGAGCTTCAGGTTGAGGCGGGAGGTGAACAGTCCACCGAGGATCGAGACCATCAGCGTGATCGGGAGGAAGTCCGGGACGAGGCGGGGCACCCCGACGTGGCCGACGGCGATCGCCGACTGGACGGCGCCCGGGCGGCTCACCAGGGTCACCGACGTCGATTCGAGGGCTTCCGCCACCGGCGGGACTGCAGGGGCGGGCTCGCCGCCCTGCCAGGTGCCGAAGAGCCGCTCCGCGATCGCCGGGACGTCGAGCCCCTCCAGGTCCCCGGCCACGATGAGCGAGGCGTCCCGAGGGCCGGCGTAGCGCCGGTAGTGGGCCTCGATGGCGTCGCGGTCGAGCCCGGCCACGGTGGCGAGCGATCCGCCGGAAGGCCGGGCATACGGTGAGTCCGGCGTGTAGATCGTCGGCAGGAACGCGATCTGTGCCCGCTGGTTGGGGTCGGCATACTCCTGCTTAATGTCGTTCAGGCGCTCCGCGCGCAGGCGGGCGACCTCCTCGGGCTGGAAGGTCGGGTGCAGCACCGCGTCGGCCAGCAGGGCGAGGGCCGGCTCGAGGCGGCTGACCGGCACGACGACGCTGCCCTGGAGCGAGTCCCAACCGGCGTCGACGCTGATGTCGGCCCCCAGGCGCTCGACGGCGTCGGCGAAAGCGGCGGCGTCGAGGGATTCCGTGCCCTCGGTCAGCGCCCGGGCGGCGAGGGTGGCCACCCCGGCACGCCCGGCAGGCTCCCGAGCGATGCCGCCCTCCATGATGAGTCGAGCCGAGCCCACCCGGCGGCCGGGCAGGTTGCAGGCGATGACCTGGAGACCGGAGTCGAGGCGGGTGCGGGAGAGGGCGGGAAAGGTGTAGGGCCTCGGGGTGCCGGGCCCGGGCCGGGCCGCGGTGGGCCGGGACGGTGCCGGGGCCTGTGGTGGTGCCGCTGGTCGTGCGCCCGGAGCCGTTGCGTCGGGGGTGCTCACCTGGCCTCCTTGGGGACGAACCGCAGCACGACCCGGTTCTCCGGGACGAGGATCGCCGCGGTGGCTTCCTGGATCTGCTCCGGGGTGACGGCGAGCAGGCTGGGGAGGCGGTCGTTCATCATGCCGGGGTCGTCGAAGAGGGTGGCGTGCATGGAGAGGCGGTCGGCCCGCTCCGCCACCCTCTGGAGGGCTTCGAGCTCGTCCCGCTCGACGATGGCCCTGGCTCGGGTCATCTCTTCCTCTGTGGGCGGGTCCTCGGCAAGGCCGGCGATCCCCTCGTGGTACGCATCCTCGAGAGCATCGAGCTCGCGCTCGTTGCGGGCGGTGGACCATCCCATGGCGAGCGCCGCCCCGCCGATCCATTCGTAGGCGCCGAGGCCGACGTCCTGGGCCAGTTCCTTGCCCCGCACGAGGCGGTTGTAGAGACGGCTGCCCTTGCCCTGGGCGAGGACGATGGTCGCCATGGTGAGGGCGTCGAACCCGGGCGTGCCGAACGGCGGTGCGCGGTACCCGAAGTACAGGCGCGACATCGGGACCCGGTCGGGCACGACCTGGCGGACCTCCGCACCGATGTGCGGCGGGAGGGCTCCCTCGGGTGGCGCCGGGAGGTCGGGGTTGGCCGGGATCGGGCCGAAGTGCTTCTCCACCCACCCCCGGGCGACGTCGGGCTCGAAGTCGCCCACGATCGACAACGTTGCGTTGTTGGGGGCGTAGTAGGTGCGGAAGAAGGCCTGCACGTCCTCGAGCGATGCTGCGTCGAGGTCCGCCATCGAGCCGATCGTGGAGTGATGGTAGGGGTGCCCCTCCGGGAACACGGCTGCCTGCAGCTTTTCCGAGGAGCTGCCGTAGGGCCGGTTGTCGTAGCTCTGGCGCTTCTCGTTCTTCACGACTTCCCGCTGGTTGTCGAGCGTCTCCTGGCCCAGGGCGTCGAGGAGGGTACCCATACGGTCGGCCTCCAGCCACAGGACAAGCTCCAGATGGTGGCTGGGGACGGTCTCGAAGTAGTTGGTGCGGTCGACCCAGGTGGTGCCGTTGAGCGTGCCGCCGGCGCCGGAGATGAGGCGGAAGTGCTCGGCCTTGCCGACGTTGCGGGAGCCCTGGAACATCATGTGCTCGAAGAGGTGCGCCAGCCCGGTCTGGCCGGGGACCTCGTGGCGGGAGCCGACGTTGTACCAGATGTTCACGGCTGCGACGGGGGCGAGCGGGTCGGGCGACATGATGAGGCGTAGCCCGTTGCCGAGCCGCTCGTCGGTGAAGTGGACCGTGGGCACCGCGGCGGCGTTCGGTGCCGCGGTTCCTGTGGGTCCCGTGGTTGCCGTCGTTGCCGTGGGCGCCTGCCCGTTCCCTGCCGTCATGGGGGCCTCCGTGTCAGTCCAGGTTCGTCAGGTCGGGTTCGTCAGGTAGGGTTCGTCAGGTTGGTCAGAAGCTCGGAGCGGGTCGCATTGTATGGTCCCTCTAGCCTAGCGAACGACGGCGGTCGACCGTGAGCGGGCGGCGGTGGCGGGTACTTTGACCTACGCCCGCGGACCTAGGCCTGGTGGGAGCCGCGGAGGTCGGGCCGTCGGCGACGGGTGGCGGGCGAACCGTCGTGAAGCGCGAGGGCGACCAGATAAGCTTGGCAGGGGCCGTTAGCTCATCGGGTAGAGCTCCGGACTTTTAATCCGGCGGGCAGGGTTCGAGACCCTGGCGGCCCACCACGAAACTCCCAGTTCAGAAGCCACATGGCTCAGGAAGGCGCAATCGAGTGAGCGAGAATTGGGGACAAACCGGGGACAGTCGACGTAGGGGAAGGTCATGCATGTGGCGGCAACCCCTCGCATTCAGGTTTGCGAGGTGGGCGGGATGACGAGTCCGCTGGGCCTTGTGTGCCGACCCCCAACCGTAGGCGGGAGTCCTGTCGTCAGGTGTCCGGGGACGGTGCTGGAGGTCGCGGATATGTTGATGGTGATGCCATTGGCGGCATCAGCCAGAACCCTGCGCTGCAGCTTGACTCGGCCCCATTCCTTTTTGGCGAGATAACCCAGAATCACCCCGGCGACGGCTTCGATGCAGACGATGAAGTAGATCACGATCGGGTGTTGGACTTGCCCAGCGAGGCCGACTGCGGCCGAAACTGCTCCCGCGCCGGCTCCCACTGCGACGGTCAGGTACCCCGTGAAGTTGTCCGTCCCGTGAACCAGATCTGTTGCCACCGATCGGTCAATCATGGAGTGCTGGATCGATCCGGTGGCCGCGACGGTGAAATTGATGTCCACCCGCTACCTACCCCCGACGGCCTGCGGCATCTGAACGAGGAACGCGATTCGCAAGGGCAACCGCTCCAATTCCGTGCCGTCGATTGAGATCACCAGGCTGTAAGCGCCGGGAGCGTCGAACACCAGTCCGTCGATGTTCACAGCAATGGGGACGATCTGCTCGTCTCCCGCGGGAAGGGCGGGAGGTCGACCCACGTTGAAGTTGCCCCGGATCCGGTTGATTTGCCCGTTGTCGCTCGTTACATCAGGAGGCGCTCCCGCTGGGGCTTCGCTGAGATTAATGAGGTGACCATCGGCGTTTTCGATAGTGATGTCCAGAGTGTGCGTCTGGTTCGTGGCCATCCACGGGACTCGGACGAGCACTCCAATACCGACTCTCGAATGCCGAGTCGGGAAGTTTGTCGTGTATATGGTATTCCAGCCGGCACCTTGGACGTACAGCTTGCCCTCAGCTGACACAACAGAATCGGCTAAAAAGGCATCAACGTTCATATCGGTCTCCTTAGGACGATTTGTGATACACTTCGGCGACTATAGGCCTCAGATGGTCATACGTCAACGACCCTCAGGGGCTTGAGCGTAAGACATTTTGGGGAACCAGGCGATGACTCTTTACCGTGGGTCGAGATCAGCCGATGATGTGGTAATAACCTTCGTCACGGTTAGGGAAGAATGGGGAGGCTGGGGGACATGGCGGCTAACGGGCAGGAGAAGCGAAAGATGGCCTCGATGATGTCTTTGCGCTTGGCTCCTGAGGAGCAGGAACGGGTGCGAGCCGAAGCGGCCCGACGGGGTGAATCCGTGTCCACGTTTCTCCGAGCCGCTGCTCTCGGCCGATGCGAGATCAACGGGTCAGTAAACGGCCAATCAGTTCCTCAAGCAGCTGGAACCATAACCGCTGGCGCTGAGGTCGCGTTCGATCTCGGAGATGATGGTCACCTCATCGGACGACCCATTGGAGGAGGCGCATACTTCGAGGTGCTGCCCTAGGGCGCCGAGGCTTGCAATACCTTGGGGGACTC
>DASXNO010000018.1:0-4761 GCA_036495025.1 Actinomycetota bacterium
GCAGCCGTCCCGGGAAAGGAGGCCTGATGTCGAACAGCCTGACGATCTACCTGTTCATCTTCATGCTGGCGACCTTTATCGGGCTCGAGGTGATCAAGCGGGTGAGCCCGCTCCTGCACACGCCGCTGATGTCACTGACCAACGCCATCTCGGCGATCTCGCTCGTCGGCTCGATCGAGCTGACAGGAACCCACTACCACGACCACCTCGCCGTGACGCTCGGGACGATCGCCATCACCGCCTCGTTCGCCAACGTGGTCGGCGGCTTCGTGATCACCGACCGCATGCTCAAGATGTTCAAGAAGCGTGAACCACGCAAGACTGGCGCCTCCAACGGGGGGGTCGCATGAGCATCGAGACCTTTCAGCAGTACACGTACATCATCGCTGCCGGCTGCTTCATCCTGTCGCTCAAGTGGCTGTCCCGGCCCACGACCGCCCGCCGGGGCGTGACCGTCGGCGAGATCGGGATGGCGATTGCCATCCTCGGCGCCCTGCTGACCCGGGGGATGACCTACAACTGGATCATCGTCGGCCTCATCCTCGGGGCCCTGATCGGCCTGCCCCTGGCGGTCTTCATGCCGATGAAGGACGTCCCCCAGCGGACGGCCCTCTCCCACTCCTTCGGCGGCCTCGCTGCGGCCGTGGTCGGCACCGCCGAGTACTACCTGCACCGGCGGGCGGGCACGGTCCCGCTCACCCACTTCGAGATGACGGCCCTCGTCCTGGAGGTGCTCCTGGGCTACCTGACCTTCACGGGGAGCCTCATGGCCTTCGGCAAGCTCCAGGACCTGCTGCCGAGCCGGCCGATGGTCTACAAGGGACAGAACTTCGTCAACCTCACGCTCTTCGCCATCGCCGTCGCCTGCGGCGTCCTCCTGGTGCTCGACCCATCGAGAACTGCCCTCTTCCCTATCCTGGCAGTGCTCTCGCTGCTGTTCGGGGTCCTCCTCATCATCCCGATCGGCGGGGCCGACATGCCGACGGTCATCTCGCTGCTGAACTCCTATGCGGGGCTGTCGGCCTCGGCGATGGGCTTCGTCCTCAACAACCCGCTGCTCATCGTCGCTGGCGCCCTCGACGGGTCGTCGGGGCTGATCCTTTCGATCATTATGTGCAAGGCCATGAACCGGTCGTTCACCAACGTCCTGTTCGGTGGCTTTGGTCAGGTGGCGGCGGGCGGCGGCGCCCGGGAGCAGCGGCCCTACCGGAGCGCTTCGGCAGAGGAGGCCGCCTCCATCCTCGAGGCGGCCTCCCGCGTCGTGGTGGTCCCGGGGTACGGCATGGCGGTCGCCCAGGCACAGCACAAGGTGCGCGAGCTGTACGACTCGCTCACGAAGTCGGGCGTGGACGTGAGATTCGCGATCCACCCGGTGGCCGGGCGGATGCCGGGCCACATGAACGTGCTGCTCGCCGAGGCCGACATCCCGTACGACCACCTGATCGAGATGGACGAGATCAACCCCGAGTTCGCCCAGACCGACGTCGTGGTGATCATCGGGGCGAACGACGTCACGAACCCGGCGGCCAAGACGGACGCGTCCTCGCCCATCTACGGCATGCCGATCCTCGAGGTCGACAAGGCGTCCACGGTCATGGTCATCAAGCGCTCGATGAGCCCCGGCTTCGCCGGCATCGACAACGACCTGTACTACATGGACAAGACGATGATGCTCTTCGGTGACGCCAAGGCGTTCACCGGCGAGTTGGTCAAGGAGCTGGCAGCCAGCAAGGCGGGGGTGTAGCTACTTAGGTGCAAAACGCGCGTATACGCGCGTTCCTGACCTAACCACAGTGCGGTGGGGGCCCCGGGGCCGCCGCCCGGGCCCTTATAATCGGGTCGATGTCGCCTTCTCCACGGGCTCTTGAGGGCAAGGCCCGCTCCGCGGTCGGACCCGACCTCGAGCGCGCCCTGGAGTCCCACCGCCGGGAGCTGACCGGCTACTGCTACCGCATGCTGGGCGCGGGGTCCGAGGCCGAGGACGCCGTGCAGGAGACGATGGTGCGGGCGTGGGCCTCCATCGACCGGTTCGAGGGCCGGTCGACGCTCCGGACCTGGCTCTACAGCATCGCCAACAACGTCTGCGTCGACATGCTGCGCAGCCCGCAGCGGCGGGCCCGGCCGATGGAGATGGGGCCCTCCACCCGGACGGCCGAGGTCGTCCTGGGCGACCAGCTACCGGAACACATGTACGTGCAGCCGATCAGCGACGAGCGCGTCATCGACCTCGAGGGCGACCCGGCCGACGTCACGGCTGCCCGGGAGTCGATCCGGCTCGCCTTCGTTGCGGCGCTGCAGCACCTGCCCCCACGGCAGCGCTCGGTGCTGATCCTGCGTGAGGTGCTCCAGTGGCAGGCCTCGGAGGTGGCCGCGTTGCTCGGCACGACGGTGGCGTCGGTGAACAGCGCGCTCCAGCGGGCCCGGGCCACCCTGGCGGCGATGCCGGGCGAGGTGCTCGACCCGACGGTCGACCCGGAACAGAAGGCCCTGCTGGCCCGCTACGTCGACGCCTTCGAGCGCTACGACATCCAGGCCCTCGTCGGCCTGCTGCGCGACGACGTCGTCCTGTCGATGCCGCCGTGGGACGTCTGGCTGCGGGGTCCCCAGGAGCTGGCCGACTGGTTCCTCGGGGAGGGGATCGTCTGCAAGGACGGACGGCTGCTGCCGGTCAACGTCAACGGCACGGCCGGATTCGGCAACTACCACCTCGTCCGGCCCGGCCTCTGGGAGCCGTGGGCCATCCAGGTGATCGAGGTGGCGGGCGGCAAGATCGTGGGCCATCACAACTTCCTCTACCCGGAGCTCTTCGCCGACTTCGGCCTCCCGGACCGCATCGAGGCCTAAAGAATCCCGGCACCCGACCGATGAGTTCCGGGAGGCCGGAGCATCTAAGGAGGGTCAGCTACTCCCACTCCCGAAAGGAGCCTCCCGTGCCGCAGCGTGACGAAGCCCCCATCGGTGCACCCTGCTGGATCGACGTCTTCACCTCCGACCCCGACAAGACCCGGGCGTTCTACCGCGACCTGTTCGGCTGGACGTCGGAGGAGACCGGGGACGAGTACGGCGGCTACATCAACTTCCGCAAGGACGGCGTGCTCGTCGCCGGCTGCATGCGCAACGACGGCCAGTCCGGCACGCCCGACGTCTGGTCCGTGTACCTCGCCACCGACGACGCCAAGGCGGCAACCGACGCCGCGGCGGCCAACGGCGGCCAGGTCCTGCTCCCTGCGATGGACGTCGGCGAGCTGGGGACCATGGCGATGGTGTCCGACCCCGGCGGCGCCGCGATCGGCATCTGGCAGCCCGGAGCGCACCGCGGGTTCGGCGTCCACGGAGAGACCGGCACCCCGGCCTGGTTCGAGCTGCTCACCCGTGACTACGACGCCTCGGTCGAGTTCTATCGCCAGGTATTCCGCTGGGACACCCACGTCGCCGGGGACACCCCCGAGTTCCGCTACACGACGCTTGGCGAGGGCGAGGCTCAGCTCGCCGGGATCATGGACGCCTCCGCCTTCCTGCCCGAGGGGGTCCCGGCCCACTGGTCGATCTACTTCGCTGTCGAAGACGCCGATGCCGCGCTGGCGAAGATCACCGAGCTCGGCGGCTCCGTCGTGCGGCCCGCCGAGGACACGCCCTACGGACGCCTGGCCGAGGCCGCCGATCCCACCGGGGCCCATTTCAAGCTGATCCAGCCCCCCACTTCCTAACGGAAAAAGGAGCTGGTCAGACCATCTCCACCAGGCGCCGGAGGATGTGGTACTGGCTCGCCTGGGCCTCTTGAATGCGGGGGATGTATTCGAAGTCGATGGTGATCGAGTGGTCGACCAGGCCCCTGGTCACCATCGGCCCCCCGCCGTAGCCCGCAAGGCCGAAGCAGACGAGCTTGCGGCGGCGGGCCTCCTCGAGGGCGGCGAGGACGTTGCGGGAACCGCCCGAGGTGGAGATGGCGAACGCCACGTCCCCCGGCTTGCCGAAGGCGATGACCTGGCGGGCGTAGACGTTGTCGAACCCGACGTCGTTGCCGACCGCCGTGATCACCGCCTCCTCGTTGGTCAGCGACAGGGCGGGCCGGGGTCGCAGGCCGCGCGGTGGCGCCATGAGGTCGGTGACGAAGTCCTGGGCGTCGGTTGCCGAGCCGCCGTTGCCGAAGGCGAGCACCTTGCCCCCACCCGCGAAGCGCTCCGCCAGCACCCTGGCGGCCGTGGTCAGGTTGGTGGGATCGGCCCTCGCCCCGGCCGCCCTGATGTCGATGACGTCCTGCGCCTTCTGGAGGATCGAGCCCTGGATCTCCTCGAGGACCTCGTCGAGGTTCGTCTCCGCCTCGGCGAGGAAGGGGTAGAGGAAGCCCGACGCACCGGAGTCCTGGACGAAGCCCGCCGTCCTGCCCTTCAGCAGGCCCTTGTGCTCGAAGAAGACGTGCACGAGCTCCCAGAGGACGTGGTAGCCGGTCTCGTGGACCTCCTGCACGACGAAGGGGTCGGGATCCGCGCACGTGAACAGCCAGTCGGCCTCCCAGGTCCTGGCATGGGAGCTCGGACCGGTGAGGGCGATCGTCTGCATGCCCTTTGCGGCCGCCTGCTTGATCCCGGCCGCCACCGCGGGCTCGGACGGGTCATCGGGCGAGAGACAGAGACCGATGGCGATGTCGTCCGGCTCGCCGATCGCCTCGATCTGGCGGGCGAACACCGAGGCGCCGTCCTCCGCTGCCAGGCCGAGGGCCGTCGGCCCGTCGTTCGGCAGGGCGATGGCCGGGAGGGCCCG
>DASXNO010000019.1:0-21826 GCA_036495025.1 Actinomycetota bacterium
CCGGTGGAGGTCCTGGCGGGCGCCCGGGGGGCTGAGCGCGACGGCGTCCACGTCCACAGCGTGCGGCTCCCCGGCCTCGTCGCCCACCAGGAGGTCATCTTCGGAGGCCCGGGCCAGACCCTCACCATCCGCCACGACACCACCGACCGGGTTGCCTTCATGCCGGGAGTGCTCCTGGCGGTTCGTGAGATCGGGAACCGCCCCGGGTTGACTATCGGCTTAGAGACCCTCCTCGGCCTTTGAGGATGGCAGCTCCGGCGCCAATGACGCCGAGGATCGCCAGAAAGATCAGGATCTTCTTCACGGCTCACTCCTTCCGACTTCGGCTGAAGTCTCTTTCGCGCGAAGGATAGCGGTCAGGGCGGGGTCGATGCCGGATCCTGGTTTCAGCGGGTACGACTGCTTGTGATGCGGAGCCGTGCGAGGTTAGGTAAAAAAGCGCTGTTCTAGCTGACAAAAGTTCCTAACCTCTTCCCCGAGCTCACTCGCCCATTGCCTGGTCAGGTGAAACTGACGAGACTGGTTGTGCCGTACAACGAACGGGGCGAAACAGGACCCTGTTGTTTCTGAGTACTTTTGTTAACCAGTGTTACAATCCGCGGACCCGCCGGGACCCTGCTTGGGCATCGAGGGCGGTGCCTCGGGGGAAGGAGCGGACCGTGAAGGGACAATTCGGGGGCCTGATCACCGCCATGGTGACCCCGTTCGACGCGGATGGCCGGGTTGAGCTGGGAGCCGCGCAGAAGATCGCCGCCTGGCTCCTCGACAACGGGTCGGAGGGCCTGGTCGTCACCGGCACCACCGGCGAGGGGCCCACGCTCACGGACCAGGAGAAGACCGGCCTCTGGCGGGCCGTCGTGGAGGCGGTCGGGGACCGGGGCAGCGTGATCGCGGGCTCGGGCACCAACGACACCGCCCACTCGATCCACCTCACCCGGGAGGCCGAGAAGGCGGGCTGCGACGCGGCCCTCGTCGTCACGCCCTACTACAACCGGCCCCCGCAGTCGGGCCTCGTCGCCCACTTCCAGGCCGTGGCGGGCGCGACCGGGCTGCCCATCCTCCTCTACGACATCCCCGTCCGGACCGGGCGCAAGATCGACCATGCCACCCTGCTCACGCTGGCGGAGACGGCCAACATCGCCGGCGTCAAGGACGCGGCCGGCGATGTCCAGGGGGCTGCCCGCCTGGTCGCGGACGCTCCCGAGGGCTTCGAGGTCTACTGCGGCAACGACGCCGACACCCTGCCGTGGCTCTCGGTCGGCGCCGTCGGCGTCATCTCGGTCGCCTCCCATGTCGCCGGGCCGAGGATGGCCGAGCTGCTGCGCGCCTACTGGGAGGGCGAGCCGGACAAGGCCCGCCGGCTCAACGCCGAGCTGATCGGCGTCTACGACGCGATGGCCGTCACCGCCAACCCGATCCCGGTGAAAGCCGCGATGGAACTGGCCGGGCATCCGGCCGGACCCCCTCGTCTCCCGCTGCCCGAAGCCACGCCGGGCGAGGTGGCGGCGATCCGCGAGGCGCTGAGGTCGGCAGGGTTGGTGTGAGCTGATGGCGGCCAATACCGAAGGCCAGCCCGCCCGCGGCGCCGGTCGAGGCTCCGGCGGTTCCGCCAAGGCGGCCGCGGGCCGCACCCGGGTCGTCTGGCTGGGCGGCGTGGGAGAGATCGGCCGGAACATGACCCTCTTCGAGCACGACGGCAAGATCCTCATCGTCGACACCGGCCTCATGTTCCCCACGGAGGAGATGCTCGGCGTCGACCTGGTCCTCCCGGACTTCACGTACGTGCGGGAGCATCGCAAGCAGGTGGTGGGCCTCGTGCTCACCCATGCCCACGAGGACCACATCGGTGGGATCCCCTACCTGCTCAAGGACATCAACCCGCCCATCTTCGGCACCAAGCTCACCCTGGGACTCCTCAAGGGCAAGCTCGAGGAGCATCACCTGCTCGAGACCACCCGGCTGCGGGAGATCAAGGCGTCGGGACGCCTGTCGCTCGGGCCGTTCCGGCTGCGGTTCCTGCAGGTGGCCCACTCGATCCCGGACTGTGTCGCGATCGTCATCGCAACGCCGGCCGCGAAGATCCTCTTCACCGGCGACTGGAAGCTCGATCCGACACCCGTCGACGGCAAGGCGACCGACATGGCGGGCTTCGCCGAGGCCGGGCGGGAAGGCATCGACCTCATGCTCTCGGACTCGACCAACGCCCTCGTGCCGGGCCACCTGCCGTCGGAGCGCACCGCCGGCGAGGCGGTCCGGGAGGTCGTCCGGCGCGCCGCGGGCCGGGTGGTCATTGCCTGCTTCGCCTCCAACATCCACCGCATCCAGCAGATCCTCAACGCCGCCGCGGAGACCGGTCGCTGCGTCGCCTTCATCGGCCGCAGCATGGTGCGCAACGTCCAGATCGCCTCCGAGCTCGGCTACCTGGACGTGCCGTCCGGGGTTGTGGTCTCGGTGGACGAGGCCGGCAAGAACCCCGGCGCCAGGGTGATCATCGTCTGCACGGGGTCCCAGGGCGAGCCCCTGTCGGCGCTCAGCCTCATGGCCGTGCGGGAGCACAAGCACATCCAGCTCGCCGAGAACGACACCGTCGTCTTCTCCGCCACCCCGATCCCGGGCAACGAGTCGGCGGTGCGGCGGGTGATCGACGGCCTGTCGCGCATCGGCGTCGAGGTGATCTCCCCACCGGCCTACGCCGTGCACGTCTCGGGCCACGCCGCCTCGGGTGAGCTCCGCACGATGCTCTCGCTCGTGCGGCCGAAGTGGTTCATCCCGGTGCACGGCGAGTACCGGATGATGAAGGAGCACGCCAAGATCGCCCACGAGACCGGCATCCCGCCCGAGCGCACGATGATCGTCGAGGACGGCGACACCGTCGAGCTGGGCAGGGGCCGCGTCCGCCAGGGCGAGAACGTCGGGGCGGGCTACGTCTTCGTCGACGGCCTCGGCATCGGCGACGTCGAAGACATCGTGCTGCGGGACCGCCGCCTGCTCGCTGCCGACGGGATCCTCGTCTGCATCCTGACGGTGGACCGCTCGACCGGGAGCCTGCTCGCCGGCCCGGAGCTCATCTCGCGGGGGTTTGTCTACGAGGACAAGGCCGGTGGCTTCTACGAGGAGGCCCGGGCCGAGCTCCGGGCGTCGCTCGAATGTGTGGCCCACGAGGAGCTCGCCGACTGGGCCTCGCTGCGGCGCCACGTACGGCGGACCCTCGGCAAGTTTGTCTGGTCGCGGACGGGGCGACGCCCGATCATCCTGCCCGTCGTCATGGAGGTCTGAGGCTCATGAGCCCAACCGGTACGAAGCAACGGCCCGGCCGTCCCGCCGCCCGGACGAGGACGGCATCCAGGCGCGCCGGCGCACAGGGAAGGTCGGGGCCCGCCCGCAAGCCGGCGGCACGGCGGCCGGTGGCGGCCCGCCGGCAGGCACCTCCCGCCTTCGCCAAGGTGGCGGCGACGATCGGCCGCCACATCAACCGTCAGCGCCACGACGTCACGGCCGCCGCACTCCTCTTCTTCGCCATCGTCGCCGGGCTCGGCCTGCTGGCCGGAGCGGCGGGGCCGGTCGGCCGCGGTCTGGCCTGGGTCTGCAGGGCACTGTTCGGCTGGACCGCCCCGGGGTTGCCGTTCCTCCTGGCCTGGATCGCCGGGGAGGTCATCGGTTCCCGGACCGAGGAGGCGGGCCGGGTCGCGGTGGGCGGCCTCCTGACCCTCGTCGGCCTCGCGGCCCTCCGCCAGGTCCTGTTCGCCCACGACGCCGCGGGACTGCGGGTCGAGGAGCTCGGCCGGTACGGGGGTGCCCTCGGGGCCGGCGTCGCCTGGCCGCTGGAACGCCTCGTCACCGCCTGGGGGGCGGGGACCTTCGCCTTCCTGCTCGCCGGGCTCGGGCTGCTGGTCACCACCCGGACGCCGTTCTCCAGGGTGGTCGCCGCCCTGCGCACCGCGGGCAGGGAGACCGCCAGCGCGATGTGGGACGCGGGGGCCGCCACGGGCCGGGACCTCGCCCGGGCCACCCGCTGGGCGGCCCCCCGGGTGATGGCGTGGGTGAGCCGCAGCCCGGCTGGTACCGTCCGCCGCGGGCCGCGCGCCCGGCCTGAGGCCGACGACGGGCAGGAAGAAGGCGAGCTCGGCCCGGTCGTCGAACGGATCCCCGCCGTCCCGCTGCGGGTCGTGCCCAACCCCCACGTCGACGAGCCCAGGAAGCCCGCGTCACCGGAACGGCGGGAGCAGCTGAAGCTGCCGGCGGGGGCGTTCGCCACGCCGGGGGGCAGCTACAAGCTGCCGCCGCTCGAGCTGCTCTCGCAGAGCACGCCGGGCTCGGTGTCGGAGGTCGCGACCCAGGCGACGATCGACACGCTGACCCGAACCCTGGAGCAGTTCAGCGTCGACGCCGCCGTCACTGGGTACACGCCGGGCCCCACCGTCACCCGCTACGAGATCGAGCTCGGCGAGGGCGTGAAGGTGAACCGGGTCGTCAGCCTCCAGAACGAAATTCGCTACGCCCTGGCCTCCGGGGAGCTGCGCATCCTGGCGCCGATCCCGGGCCGCTCGGCAATCGGCATCGAGGTCCCCAACCGTGACCGCCAGCTCGTGACGCTCGGCGACGTCCTGCGGGCCCCCGAGGTGACGAAGATGCCCAACCCCACGATCGTCGGCCTCGGCAAGGACATCTCCGGGACGGCGGTGGGGGTCAGCCTCGCCGAGATGCCCCACGTGCTGATCGCCGGGGCGACGGGGAGCGGCAAGTCCTCCTGCATCAACGCCATGATCGTCTCGATCCTCGCCCGGGCCCGCCCCGATCAGGTGCGCCTCCTGCTGATCGACCCCAAGCGGGTGGAGCTGTCCCACTACAACGGCGTGCCGCACCTGCTGACCCCGGTGGTCACCTCGCCGAAGAAGGCGGCCGAGGCCCTGGGCTGGGTCGTGAAGGAGATGGAGGCGCGCTACGAGGTCCTGGCGATGGCGGGCATGCGCAACTCCGACATGTACAACGAGGCGGTGCGGTCGGGGGCCCTGGCGCCGGAGTTCGAGGACGGCACCCCGAGGAGCCCCTACCCCTACTACGTCGTGGTGGTCGACGAGCTCGCCGACCTCATGATGGTGGCGCCGCGCGACGTCGAGGAGTGCATCTGCCGCATCGCCCAGATGGCCCGGGCGGTCGGCATCCACCTGGTCGTCGCCACGCAGCGGCCCTCCGTCGACGTCGTGACCGGCGTGATCAAGGCAAACATCCCGTCCCGCATGGCATTCGCCACGGCGAGCTACGCCGACAGCAGGGTGATCCTCGACGAGGGGGGCGCCGATCGCCTCATCGGCCACGGCGACCTCCTCTACAAGCACGCATCGGCGCCGCGGCCCCGCCGGATCCAGTGCGCGTGGGTGTCCGAGCGGGAGGTCGAAGCGGTCATCGGCTGGTGCCGCCGCCAGCGTCCCAACGTCGACTACGTCGAGGGCATCGTCACCGAGACGCCGCAGCGGGCCGAGGGCTCGGAGAGCGACGAGGACGAGGAGCTGCTCCGCCAGGCGATGGAGCTGGTCGTCCGCTCCCAGCTCGGCTCGACGTCGATGCTGCAGCGCAAGCTCAAGGTCGGCTTCTCCCGGGCAGGGCGGCTCATGGACCTCCTGGAGCAGCGGGGGGTCGTGGGGATGTCGCAGGGATCGAAGCCGCGGGATGTCCTGATGACCTTCGAGGAGTGGCAGGACGAGGAGGCGGCCCGGAAAGCCGCCGAGGCGGTGGTCCACCCCAAGGTGGCGCCGCAGGTCCCGCCGCCCGTGGGGATCTACGAGGCACCGCCGTCGGCGGCCCCACCGGTGCTGCACCGGGACTCGGATCTCACGGACCCGGGCGGCCGCGGCGAGCCGGGCTTCGACACCGACGGGTAGGACCCGGTGGCCGAGGTCGGGGGCCACGAGAGCCCCGGAGGCCAGGCAACGGCCCGGGCGCACGTCCTCGTCTCCGGGCTCGTGCAGGGGGTCTTCTTCCGGGCCGAGACGTCGCGCCTCGCGAGGAGCCGGGGACTCGGCGGGTGGGTCCGCAACCTGCCTGACGGGCGCGTCGAGGCGGTCTTCGAGGCCCCGTTGGGGGCGGTCGAGTCGATGCTCGAATGGGTGCGGACCGGCCCCCGGGGAGCGGCGGTGAGCTCGGTCGACGTGAGCTGGGAGGATCCGAAAGGGGAGCGAGGTTTCAGAGTGAGGTAGCGACAAATCTATAATCCCGGTAGGCCAGCGGTTCCGGGCCCCCTCTCCCCTCTTCCGACGACAGGCCCATCCCTCTCCCGACCCGACGCCCCCGTCCCGACCCCCGCCCGCCAAGTCCCCCGCCCATGTCCCAGACCTCGATCGGTGAGCGCTTACGCCAGGCCAGGGAGGCCATCCCGGCATCGCTGGCCGAGGCTTCGCGCGCGACGAGGGTCAGGGTCGACTTCCTCGAGGCCATGGAGCGGGACTCGTTCACGTTCATCTCGGGGCGGGTCTACGTCGTCGGGATGCTTCGGTCCTACGCCCGGTGGCTGCGCCTCGACGAGGCCGAGATCGCCAGGGAGTACGACCGGATCTACGGCGCTGCCGAGGCCCCCCTGGCCGAGAGCCTCGCCACCCGGAACGAGCGCAGCATGCCGGTCCAGCGGCCACGCAAACCCCAGTGGGCAATCGCGGCGGCCGCTGCGATCGCCATCATCGCGGTCCTGCTGCTGTTCAGCCTCCTCGGCGGGGGCGGCAACGTGGCGGCGCCGCCGCCGGTCCCGCCGTCGCCAACCCCTTCCCCGACGCCCTCCCCGACCCCTACCCCGACCGTCGTCGGGGGCTTCAACGGCGTGCAGCTCGTCGTTTCCGTTGCCGGGACCGGCTCCTGGATGCGCGTCGTCGCCGGGAACACGACCCCGCAGCTCGTCGCGTTCCAGGGCACGATGCAGCAGGGCGTGACGAGGACGTTCTCTGCAGTCGACCTGCTGCGCCTGCAGATCGGCAACCTCGGCGCGGTGCGGGTGAGCCTCAACGGCAAGGACCTCGCCCCCCTCGGCCAGGCCGGGCAGGCCGGCAGCTACGTCGTCACCAGAGGTGACGCGGCGCTGACGCCCGACCCTTCCACGACCGTGCCACCGCCCGGCCAGCGCAACGGCCCGGTCGTGTACCCCTCCCGGTCCTCGCCACCGCCCCGCCCGGCGCCCCCGTCGCCGAGCCCGTCCCCGACGCCCTCGCCGTCGCTGTCCACGACACCCGGCCCGTCTCCGGTGCCCAGCCCGACCGTCGGCGTGACGGTTCCCACCCATACGCTGGCGCCCTGACTGCCGCAGTGACGCCCCCTTGAACGCGGAGGTGGTCTCGGTCGGGTCGGAGATCCTCGCCGGCCAGATCGCCGACACCAACGCCCGGTTCATCTCCGAGGCCCTCGCCGGCGTCGGGGTGCCGGTGACCCTGCACACGGCGGTGGGCGACGACGTCGGCCAGATCGAGCGGGCGCTCCGCGCGGCGCTGGACCGGGCCGACGTCGTCGTGGTCTGCGGCGGCCTCGGTCCCACCCACGACGACCTGACCCGGGAGGGTGTGGCGGCGGCCACCGGGCGCCCGCTGGAGCGGGACCCCGGCCTGCTGGTCGGCCTGGAACAGCGCTTCGCCCGCATGGGCAGGACGATGTCGCCGTCGAACCGCCAGCAGGCGGACGTCCCTGCGGGCGCCGTCAGCATCGAGAACCCCGCCGGCACGGCTCCGGGCATCTTCCTGGACGCCGGGGGGAAGCGGCTCTACGTCCTGCCGGGCGTCCCGGACGAGATGGAGGCGATGATGCGCGGCTTCGTCCTCCCCGACCTCTCCGTCCGAACGGGGGGCTCCCCGATGGTGATGCGGACGCTGCGCCTGGCGGGAATCCCGGAGTCGGACCTCGCCGACCGCCTCGCCGGCCTCGTCGGACCCAACGTCGGGGTATACGCCTCCCAGGGCGAGATTCGGGTCACCCTGACGGCGCCGGCCTCGGAGGCCGCCGGCCTCCCGGCGCTCGAGCGGGAGGTCCGCCTCCGGCTCGGGCGCCTCGTCTACGGGGAGGGCGACACGACGCTGGAGCGGGTCGTATCCGGCCTCCTCCGCCAGCGAGGGCTGCAGCTTGCGGTGGCCGAGTCGTTGACCGGCGGGATGCTCGCCTCGCGGATCGTCGGGGTGCCGGGGGCCTCGGACATCCTGCTGGCCGGGTACGTCGCCTACTCGGTGGAGGCAAAAATCCGGGACCTCGGCGTCCCGGTGGACGTGATCGAGCGGTACGGCCTCGTGTCGACCGAGACCGCCACCGCGATGGCGCTCGGCGCGCGGGCTCGGGCCGAGGCGGACGTGGCGCTCTCCACCACCGGCGAGGCCGGGCCGTCCCCGGCGGAAGCCGAGGTGGGGAAGGTGTGCGTGGGGCTGTCCTGGGTCGGCGGCGAGGCGGCCTGGACGTTCCGGATGGGTGGAGGGCGGTCAGCGGCGGGCGGGGAGGTGGATGGCCGGGAGATGATCCGCCGGCGGACCTGCACCTATGCCCTCAACCAGCTCCGGCTGTGGCTGCTCGGCGCGGCTGGCTGATGCTGCGCCTGTTCGTCGCCGTCGAGGTCCCCGAGGCGCAGAAGGACTCGGTGCAGCAGGCGATCGCGTCCGTCGTGGTGCCGGGGGCGCGGTGGACGTCCCGGGAGTCCTGGCACGTCACCCTCAAGTTCCTCGGTGCCACGGCCGAGGAGCGCCTCGCCGAGGTGACCGGCGTCGTCGAGCAGGCGGCGTCCACCTCGCAGCCGGCCCGGACGAGTCTCCAGGGCCTCGGTGCCTTCCCGACGTTCCGCCGCGCCCGGGTCCTCTGGGTCGGGCTGGACGACCCCGCGGGCGTGCTCGCTGCCCTGGCCCGCACGCTGGAGGCGGGGTTCGCCCAGCATGGGTTCCCCGCCGAGGGGCGGCCATGGACGCCGCACCTCACCGTTGCCCGCCTCAAGGTCCCCGCTGCGGTCGCACTGGAGCCGGGGGAGATCCATCTCGACGAGCAGCCCTTCGAGGTGGAGCAGGTGGTCCTGTTCCGCTCCCATCTGAAGGCCGGCGGCGCCGTCTACGAGCCCCTGGCTCGGGTTCCGCTGGGACGGCCGATCTGACCTATAATCACACCCACGTAAGCACCAACAGGTAACTCCAAGCTGTAAATACTTGTTTCGAACGTGCGTTCGATCTATTTTAGGCCCTGTTTTGTCGGTACCTCCCGCTACGCTCCTATGGAGAGACCGGCGAGAAGGGTCGTCAAGGCCCGGCAACTCCTGACAAGGCGTCAAAAGACCGGACCAAGGAGGCAGGGATGGCAATAGATCGGAGCGCACCAGCCAACGGGCAGAGCCGGGGCAACGAGCGGGAGAAGGCCCTCGAGATGGCCCTCTCCCAGATCGAGAAGCACTTCGGCAAGGGCTCGATCATGCGGCTGGGCGACAACACCGCCGTCGGCGTCGACGCCATCCCCACCGGGGCGCTCGGGCTCGACATCGCCCTCGGCATCGGGGGCCTGCCCCGGGGCCGGATCATCGAGATCTACGGGCCGGAGTCGAGCGGCAAGACCTCCCTCTGCCTCCACGCCGTCGCCGAGGCCCAGAAGCTCGGCGGGATCGCCGCCTTCATCGACGCCGAGCACGCGCTCGACGTCGTCTACGCCCGTGCCCTCGGCGTCAACGTCGACGAGCTGCTCGTCTCTCAGCCCGACACGGGGGAGCAGGCCCTGGAGATCGCCGACATGCTCGTGCGCTCGGGGGCCGTGGACATCATCGTCGTCGACTCGGTGGCCGCCCTGGTGCCGAGAGCCGAGATCGAGGGCGAGATGGGCGACACCCACGTGGGCCTCCAGGCCCGCCTCATGAGCCAGGCCCTGCGGAAGCTGGCCGGCAACGTGAGCCGCTCCAACGCCATGATTGTCTTTATCAACCAGCTTAGGGAAAAGATCGGAGTTATGTTCGGGTGCGTCCATTATACGTCGCTTGTTACACTCGCGGACAGTTCCAAAGAGATGATCGGCAAGATCGTCAACCAGAAGCGCCCGGTCGAGGTTCTGTCCTACGACCCCGAGGTGGGCGCTGTTGTTCCCCGGAAGGTAGTGGGCTGGTTTGACAACGGTCCGACCGAGGAGTTTCTGCAGTTCACCGTAGCTCGTGCTGTCGGCCGTGGTCGGGCAGGTTTTGCGTGCACTCCGAACCATCTGGTCCGCACTCCAGCGGGCTGGCGGGAGGCGCAGGACCTGGCGATTGGGGACCGGGTGATGAGAGCAGTCGAGCACCGGCTCTCCCCGTTTCAGTGGGAGGTCATCCTCGGAACGCTCATGGGCGACGGCGCCCTCTCTCCCACCAAGAATGGCCTCGCGGTACGCCTTCGATGGGGTCATGGTGTTCGTCAGTCTGAGTACTGCGACTGGAAAGCCTCCCTGTTTGCCAATGTCGGGCCCTGCCGAACCACGAATGCCAAGGAGGCGGTCTTCTGTGATCTCTCGCCGCTCCCGGAACTCGCAGAACTACGTCGAGCTGTCTATATGGAGGGCAAGAAGGTCTTCAGTCACGACTACCTGAAGCAACTGACCCCCCTTTCCCTTGCCCTCTGGTACATGGACGACGGCAGCTTCGCTGTCCGCGCGAAGGGTCTCCAGGAACGGACCGGCGACGGAAGTGGCCGTGTGGACATCTGCGTCGAGGCGATGGAGGAAGCCACTCGGCAGCGTCTGGCCGACTACCTCTACGACACCTGGGGAATCAAAGCCAAGCTTGTTGCCAAGGGAGCAAGGAGAGTGGCCGTCCTCCACTTTCCAAAGGAGGAGACGAGGAAGCTCCACGAGCTCATCGCCCCTTATGTCCATCCCTCCATGCAGTACAAGTTGCTCCCGAGACTACGTGGCCTGTTCGGCGTCGAGCCGCAGTTCGTCGTACCCCGCTACGAGCTCATGCCTTTGCCGATCATGTCGATTGCTCCGAAAGCTCGCAGTACCCACACCCATCGGTACGACATCGAGGTCGAAGGGAGCCACAACTACTTCGTCGACGGCGTGATGGTCCACAACTCCCCGGAGACCACCCCTGGCGGGCGGGCCCTCAAGTTCTACGCCTCGGTCCGGCTCGACATCCGCAAGATCGAGAACATCAAGAACGGGCAGGAGGTCACCGGTTCCCGGGTGCGCGTGAAGGTTGTAAAGTCCAAGGTCAGCGCCCCCTTCCGTCAGGCCGAGTTCGACATTCAGTACGGCCACGGCATATCAAAGGAAGGCTCATTGCTCGACACCGCAGCCGAGCGGGGGATTGTCGTGAAGTCGGGGTCCTGGTATCTCTTCGACGGCGACCAGATCGGGCAGGGCCGTGAGAACGCCAAGGCCTTCCTCGCCGAGCACCCCGATGTGTGCGAAGAGATTGCCACGAGGGTAAAGAAGGCAGTCGGGCTGGTCCCTGGAGATGAGGTGGAGGCCGAGGCCGACGAGCGGGCCCCTTCCTTCACCGTGGTGCCATCAGTGCCGTAGCCGTAGGCAGGAAAGAAGGGGAACGCTGGAGACGGTTGAGGGATACGGGATCGTGCCGCCCGACCTTCCGGAGGCGACGGACGCGGCGATGCGCTACCTGGCACCCTCCGCCCGGTCCTGCTACGAGGTCCGCTGTCACCTCGTCGCCAAGGGCTTCACGGAGGACGTCGCCGCGGCGGCAGAGGCCCGCCTCCTGGATCTCGGGGTCCTGAACGACCGGGAGTTCGCCCGCAACGCGGTGGAGTCGGCAGTCCTGCGCCGTCATGAGGCCCCGCTGAAGGTGCAGCTCGCCCTGCAGGCCAAGGGGGTGGCCCGGGAGCTGGTCGCCGATGCCCTGGCCGAGATCCTGATGGACGAGGGCAATGTCGACGGGGCGGTCGCGGCCGGGGCGCTCAGGCTCCCCTCCCTGCACGGCACGCCCCTCGCCATCCGCCGGAAACTGGGCGCCTACCTGGCCCGTCGGGGCTACGAAGCCGAGGTGATCGACGAGGCGTGCGGCCGGCTGCTGGGCCCGACCTCAGCAGACGAAGCGGACAATCAGGCCGCGGGAGCGGGTCCTGGGAGACCATAGGTACGTTAAGATTGTCTGTCGGCTTGAAGAATTGCGTGCGTCGAAACAACGGTCTGATCAACTGACACCAATGAATGATCCGGCGTCTTGAGGGGCGCCAGGGGGAAATTCGACAGACACCCAGCCCGCTGTGAGACAGACAGGACCAAGGCCACGAGCCATGACGAGGATCCCGACCAGCCTATCGGAGTAGGCGTTCACCAGTGTCTCTTGAGAGGATCCTCAAGAGTCCCTAAACCCGCATACAGTTCTTCCGGCCGAGCGACGCTCGGTTTTTTTATTGCCTTTTTTCGAAGTGTTGTAAGGGAGGTACAGCCAGATGACCCAGATCGTGATGCTGATCCTGGGCCTCGCTGTTGGAGTCGGAATTGGCTATCTTGTCCGGAAGTCGATCTCAGAATCCCGAGCGGGCGCCATCGAACTGCGCGCTCGGGAGATCCTGGCCGAGGCAGAACGCGATGCCATCGCGGCCAAAAGTCAGGCGTTGGTCGATGCAAAAGATGAAGCCATCCGGATCCGCCAGGAGGCCGAGGCGGAGGGAAAGACGCGAACCGCCGAAGTAACGCGGCGCGAGAGCCGGCTCAACCAGAAGGAGGAGACCCTCGACGAGATGTCCCGCAGGCTGGAGAGCCGGGAGCGGTCGTTGCTCGACCGGGCCGCGGAAGCGGACCGTATGCGGGACCAGTTGGAGGAGGTCCTCGTCAGGCAGAAAAGCGAGCTGGAGCGCCTCGCCGGCATGACCGCCCAGGAGGCGCGGGACACCCTGATCCACCAGATCGAGGATGAGGCCAAGCGCGACGCCATGGTCCTCGTCCGCGACATCGAGGGTGCGGCCCGGGAGGAGGCCGACCGCCGGGCCCGCAAGATCGTCGCCATCGCGATGCAGCGGGTGGCCTCCGAGGAGACGTCTGAGAACGCCATCTCCGTCGTCACGCTGCCGAACGACGAGATGAAGGGTCGCATCATCGGCCGGGAGGGCCGCAACATCCGGGCCTTCGAGGCGGCGACCGGCACCAACCTCATCATCGACGACACGCCGGAGTCGGTGATCCTGTCCTGCTTCGACCCGATCCGCCGGGAGGTCGCCCGCCTGACCCTGGAGAAGCTCATCAGCGACGGCCGCATCCAGCCTTCCCGCATCGAGGAGATTGCGGAGAAGTCCCGGGCCGAGGTCGAGCGGGCGATCCGGGAGGCAGGGGAGTGGGCCCTGATGGACGTCGGCATCACCGACATGCATCCCGAGATGGTCAAGGTCCTGGGCCGGCTGAACTACCGGACGTCATACGGCCAGAACATCCTGAAGCACCTGGTCGAGGCCGCCCACATCGCCGGCGTCATCGCCGCGGAGCTGGGCACCGATATCGACCTCGCCAAGCGCTGCACGCTCCTGCACGACCTGGGGAAGGCGATCACGCACGAGGTCGAGGGCTCCCACGCCATGATCGGCGCCGAGCTCGCCCGCCGGCTCAAGGAGTCGCCCGCAGTGATCCACGCCATCGAGGCCCACCACGGCGAGGTCGAGCCGAGGACGATCGAGGCGGTCATCGTCCAGACCGCCGACGCCATCTCCGGCGCCCGTCCCGGCGCTCGCCGGGAGACGCTCGAGACCTACGTGAAGCGCCTGCAGCGCCTCGAGGCCATCGCCGAGTCCTTCCAAGGCGTCCAGAAGTGCTACGCGATGCAGGCGGGCCGGGAGGTCCGGGTCATGGTGCGCCCCGACTCGGTCGACGACCTGGGGGCCGAGGTCATGGCCCGCGACATCGCGAAGCGGATCGAGGAGGAGCTGCAGTACCCGGGTCAGATCAAGGTCATGGTGATCCGGGAGCACCGGGCGGTCGAGTACGCCAAGTAGCGCCGGCCTCCGGGAGGGGAGGAGCCAATCGCGCGCCGGCGCGCGATTGGCTCCCAACCTCCGTCGGCGCAGCACGGCGGCCCGTCAGGCCGGCCTGCCCCAGCCGGTAGGATCTGCTCCATGAGCAAGAGCTACTGGATCCGGACCTTCGGGTGCCAGATGAACGAGCACGACTCCGAGCGCATGGCCGGTCTCCTGGAGGTGCAGGGCTACCGCCGGGCGACCACCGCCGAAGAGGCCGACGTCGTCATCTTCAACACCTGCGCGATCCGGGAGAACGCCGACAACAAGCTCTACGGCCACCTCGGCACCATGAAGCGCCTCAAGCAGGAGCGTCCGGCGACGCAGGTCGTCGTGGGGGGCTGCCTGGCCGAGAAGGACCGGGACCTGGTCGTCCGGAAAGCCCCGTGGGTGGACGTCGTCTTCGGCACCCGCAACATCGAGGCCCTCCCCGGCCTGCTCGGCGCAGCCGAGCGCCAGGGCGTGCCCGTCGTCGAGTTCTCGGAGGCGCTCCAGGTCTTCCCTTCAGCGCTGCCCTCCCGGCGCGGCTCGCGCACGCACGCCTGGGTGGCGATCCAGTACGGCTGCAACAACTCGTGCACGTTCTGCATCGTCCCGGCGGTGCGCGGCGTCGAGACGTCCCGCCGGGTCGGAGACGTCCTCGGCGAGGTGGGGGATCTCGTCGCCGACGGCGTGGTGGAGGTGAGCCTGCTCGGGCAGAACGTCAACTCCTACGGCCGGGACGTCTACGGCACGCCCCGCTTCGCGGACCTGCTGCTGGCCCTCGACGGCATCGACGGTCTCAGCCGGGTCCGCTTCACGTCGCCGCACCCCAAGGATTTCCGGGAGCCGGTCGCCCGGGCGATGGCGGAGTCCTCGGTCGTCTGCGAGCACCTGCACCTGCCGGTCCAGTCCGGCTCAACGCGCCTGCTGAAGGAGATGAAGCGGTCCTACTCCCGGGAGCGCTACCTGGAGAAGATCGAGATGGCCCGCCGGATCGTGCCGGGCCTGGCCATCACCACCGACATCATCGTCGGCTTTCCCGGCGAGACGGAGGAGGACTTCGCCGATACCCTGTCGCTCGTCGAGGAGGTCGGCTACGACGCCGCCTACACCTTCCAGTACTCGCCCCGCCCCGGCACCGCCGCCGGCATCCGGTCCGACCAGATCCCCAAGCCCGTCGTCCAGGAGCGCTTCGACCGCCTCCTGGAGGCCCAGGAGCGGATCTCGCTGCAACGCAACCGGGACCAGGTCGGCGCCGAGCTGGAGGTGCTCGTCGAGGGTCCGTCCCGGAAGGAGTCGGGCAGGGCGACCACGCGCACCAGGACCAACAAGCTCGTCCACGTCCCCAACCCCGGCGACGCCCTTCGGGAGGGGACGTTCGCACGGGTCCGCATCACCGCCGCCGCCCCCCACCACCTCGAAGGGGAGCTGGTGGCGTGAACGGGCCGGTGCTGGCGATCGTCGGCCCGACGGCCGCGGGCAAGACCGCCCTGTCGCTCGAGGTCGCCGAGGCCCTCGACGCCGAGGTCGTGAGCATGGACTCGGCCATGGTCTACCGGGGCATGGACATCGGGACGGACAAGCCGTCGCCGGCGGAGCGGGCAAGCGTCCGGCACCACCTCGTCGACGTCGTCCCGCCGTCGCACACGCTGACGGTGTCCGAGTTCCAGTCGATGGCACGGGCCGCCGTGGACGGCATCCTGGCGAGGGGGCGCCTGCCGCTGCTGGTCGGCGGGTCCGGCCTGTACTTCCGTGGGGTCGTCGATCCGCTGGAGTTCCCCGGCACCGACCCGGTGGTGCGGGGCCGGCTCGAGCGAGAGGCGGCGGAGCAGGGGGCCATGGCCCTCTACGAGCGGCTGGAGATCGCCGACCCGCAGGCGGCGACCCATATCCACCCGTTCAACGCCCGCCGCACGATCCGGGCCCTCGAGGTCCTCGAGGTGACGGGACGGCCGTTCTCGAGCTTCCGAACCTCCTGGGAGCAGCCCCGTTCGCTGTACGACCTGACGGTCGTCGGGCTGACCGAGCCACGCCCCGAGCTCGACCGGCGCATCGACGCCCGGGTCGAGTCTCAGCTCGCCCGGGGGCTCGTCGCCGAGGTGGAGCGCCTGGTGCGTGAGGACCGGCTTCGCGATTCGGCAACGGCCGTGCAGGCCCTCGGCTACGCTCAGATCCTGGCCCATCTCGACGGGCAGCTCGGCCTGCAGGAGGCGATCGACCAGATCAAGGCCCGTACCCGCCGGTTCGCCCGGCGTCAACTGGCCTGGTTCCGGGCCGACCCAAGGGTGACCTGGTTCGAGTCGGATGCGCCGACTGCGGCGGCGCACCTGCTGGCCCACCGGAGTCCGAAGAAGGGGGAGGCGGCATGATCGAGCAGATCCCCGTGCGTCCGCCGGGGCCGCCGCTGGAGTTCTCGAAGTACGAGGGCCTCGGCAACGACTTCGTCATTATCTTCGTCGAGGACATCACCCCCGAGCTTGCCCGGTTCATGTGCGACCGCCACTTCGGCATCGGGGCCGACGGCGTCATCCGGATCGTGCCGTCGTCCAATCCCGACTTCGACTTCCACTTCCGCCTCTTCAACTCCGACGGCGGCCAGGCCGAGGTGTCGGGCAACGGGCTCCGCTGCGTCGGCAGGTTCCTCCACGAGGCCGGTCTCTGGTCGCAGCCCCGCATCAAGGTGGAGACCGGCGGCCAGGTCAAGGTCATCGAGGTGACGGTCGCTGGTGGCGAGGTCTCCAGCGTCCGGGTGGACATGGGGCCCGCCGAGGTGCAGGGGACGGTCGACCTCTTCGACCGGACTTGGCACAAGGTCGTCACGGGCAACCCGCACGCCGTGACCATCGTGGACGACATCGAGGCCGCGCCGGTGACGCAGCTCGGCCCGAAGGTCGAGACCCACGAGCTGTTCCCCAACCGCACCAACGTCGAGTTCTGCAAGGTCGACGGTCCCGACCTCCTCTCGGTCCGCTTCTGGGAGCGGGGCGTCGGGGTGACGCTCGCCTCCGGGTCGGGCTCGACCGCCGCCGTCGTGGCGGCCGGCCTCGACCGAGCGACCGTCCGTACCCTGGGCGGGGACCTGCTGGTGGAGAAGGGGCCCGACGGCCACCTCTACCAGTCCGGGCCCGTCAAGCACATCTTCGATGGAGCCCTTCCATGACACTTCGAATCATGAGGACCGAGCCGTGAGGACCGCCAAGCGCATCGACAAGCTCCCGCCGTACCTGTTCGCGTCGCTCGACCGGCGTATCGCCGAGGCGCGGGACCGGGGGATCGACGTCATCTCCTTTGCCATCGGGGACCCGGACCGGCCGACGCCTCCCAACATCGTCGCCGCTGCGGTCGCCGCCGTGGCCCACCCCGCCAACCACCGCTACCCCTCCTACTACGGGCTCCCGGAGCTCCGCCGGGCGATCGCCGGCTACTACCTGCGGCGCTTCGGCGTCACGCTCGACCCCGAGTCGCAGGTGCTGCCGCTCATCGGGTCGAAGGAGGGCATCCACAACCTCGCCACGGCCTTCGTCGACCCCGGCGACGTCGTGCTCGTGCCCGATCCCGGCTACCCGGTCTACGCCACCAGCGCCATCCTCGCCGGCGGCCGGCCGGTGATGGTCCCGCTGCCGGCCGCCGGCGGGTTCCAGCCGCGGCTGGACCAGATCAGCCCCGCCGACGCGGTCGCCGCCAGGATCCTCTGGCTCAACTACCCCAACAACCCGACCGCCGCCACCGCCGGAGCGGACACCTTCGCCCGGGCCGTGGGCTTCGCCCGGGAGCACGACCTCCTCGTGGCCCACGACGCCGCCTACGTCGACGTCACCTTCGACGGCTACGTCGCCCCCAGCCTCCTGCAGACGCCGGGCGCCATGGAGGTGGGACTCGAGTTCGGCTCCCTCTCGAAGACCTACAACATGACGGGGTGGCGCGTCGGGTGGGCGGTGGGCTCCCCGGTCGCGGTCGAGGCCCTCGGGCGGGTGAAGACCAACATCGACTCGGGCATCTTCAACGCCCTGCAGCGGGCCGCGATCGAGGCCCTCGACGGCCCGCAGGATGCCGTCGCCGCCAACTGCGAGGTGTACCGCCGCCGCCGGGACACCCTGATCGACGGGCTGAACTCGGCGGGATGGACCCTCTCCCGGCCCCGGGCGGCGATCTACGTCTTCGCCCCGACGCCGGGCGGCGAGAGCTCCGGTGCCTTCGCCGACTTCCTCCTGGAGAAGGCGGGGGTCGTCGTGGCGCCGGGGGCCGGCTACGGCGCCGAGGGGGAGGGCCACGTCCGGTTCTCCCTGACGCTGCCCGACGCACGCCTCGAAGAGGGAGTCGAGCGCATCGCCCGAGCACTGAAGGAGCGCTGAGGACGTGCCCGGCCGGGAGCCAACGGTGGGGCCCGAGCAGGGGGGCGACCCCCGTGAGCGGGCGGTGCTCGTGGGGCTGGCGCCCTCCCACGCGGAGTTCGAGGCGGCGGAGGCGTCCCTGGACGAGCTCGCCATGCTGGCCGACACCGCCGGAGCCGAGGCGGTCGAGCGCGTGATCCAGGTGCGGGACACGCCCGACACGGCGACCTACCTCGGCAAGGGCAAGGCACGGGAGGTGGTCGAGCTGGCGCAGGCCCTGCACGCGGACGCCATTATCTTCGACGACGAGCTCGCTCCCGCCCAGGGCCGCAACCTCGAGGACCTGGCGGGGGTGAACCCGCTCGCTCCCAACCAGATCAAGATCATCGACCGTACCGGCCTGATCCTCGATGTCTTCTCGCAGCACGCCCAGTCGGCCGAGGGCAAGCTCCAGGTCGAGCTGGCGCAGCTCAACTACCACATCCCCCGGCTGCGAGGCTGGTCGGACGTCATGAGCCGCCTCGGCGGTGGCATCGGGACGAGGGGGCCCGGCGAGACCAAGCTGGAGGTCGACCGCCGACGCATCCGCAGGCGCCTGACGAAGCTCCGGGGCGACCTCGCCGACGTCGAGCGCACCCGCGACCTGAAGCGCAAGAGCCGGGCGCGCTCCCAGGTGCCGCAGATCTCACTGGTCGGTTACACGAACTCGGGCAAGTCGACGCTGCTGAACGCCCTCACGGGGGCTGGGGTCCTCGTCGAGGACCGGCTGTTCTCGACCCTCGACCCCACGGCCCGGCGCCTCGACCTGCCGGATGGCCGCCATGCGGTCCTGACCGACACCGTCGGCTTCGTGAAGAAGTTGCCCACCACCCTCGTCGAGGCGTTCCGTTCCACCCTCGAGGAGACGGGGCTGTCGGACCTGCTGCTCCACGTCGTCGACGCCTCCCAGCCCGACCCCGAGGCCCAGATGGATGCGGTGGCCAGGGTCCTCGGCGAGATCGGCGCCTCCCAGATCCCGACGATCCTGGCCTTCAACAAGCGGGACCTGATCTCGGACGACGATGCGGCGGTGCTCGCGGCGAGGCACCCGGGGGCCGTCTTCATCTCCGCCGCCAGGGGCGACGGGCTCGACGACCTCCTGGCGATGCTGGGGGAGCGGGTGGCGGCCGCCCGGCTCGTCGTCGACTTCGAGATCCCCTTCGACCGGGGCGACGTCCGCAGCCACCTCCACGAGGAGGGGGACGTCCTGGAGGAGACCTTCGAGTCCGGCGGCTACCGGCTCCAGGTCCGGACGTCGCAGGACGTCCTCACCCGTTTCAGCGAGTTCCTGGTGAACGGCCGGGGCGCCTGAGCGCCAATTACTGCATCTCGTTGCTCAGGACGACCGTTTCGGTACCTGAGAGCCACGAGAATGGTGAAGACCCGGCTACAGCCGGCGCAGGATCGCCACGACCTTGCCGAGCACCCGGACGTCCAGCGGGGCGACGATCGGCTCCATCGTGGGGTTCTCCGGCATGAGCAGGATCCGGTTCCCGTCCCGGCGGAACCGCTTGACGGTCGCCTCGGACTCGCCGGTCGGGCCTTCGACCTGGGCGGCGACGATCTCGCCGTTCGTCGGGCTGGCGTTCACCCGGACGACGGCGAAGTCTCCGTCGTTGATCCCTGCCCCGATCATGCTGTCGCCCTTCACCCGGAGCACGAAGTGGGGCGTGTCGTCGATGAAGTCCTCCGGGACGGCGAGCGTCCCTTCCTGGACCTGTTCGGCGAGCGAGGTCGGGCCGGCGGCGATGGAGCCGTAGATGGGCAGGGACTGGGCAGCGGGTCGTTGCGCATGGGCCTGGGCGTGCTCGCCCCACCGCACCTCGATGGCCCGGGGCTTGGTCGGGTCCCGCCGCAGGTAGCCACGGTCCTCCAGGGTCTGCAGGTGGGCGTGCACCGTGCTCGGGGAGGCCAAGCCGACGGCCTGGCCGATCTCTCGCACGGCCGGCGGGTAGCCCCGCTGTTCCACGCTCGCCACGATGAAGTCCAGGATGGCCCGCTGCCGCTGCGTCAGGTCTGATCCGTCCATAGTCCCGCACCCTCTCATTTCGTCCCATCTCCGGGTTTTCTCCGGGATATGCGCAGGAGTGTAGGCCACCGCGTCGGAAGAGGCAAACATTTGTTCGACTTTTCTCTTGACTCTTGGCGCTCGAGGGCCCTAGCATCGGCCCCGTGAGAACGAACAGGCGTTCGGCCGCCCGGGTCGCTGCGGTAGCCTTGGGGGCCGGTCTGATGGTGGGCCTCGCCAACCCCTCGCTGTGGGCGGGGTCTGCCGCCTCCGCCGGCCCCCGCCTCACCCACGTCGTTGCACCGGGGGAGACGCTCTGGGGCCTGGCGGAGCGCAACGCCGGCCGGCAAGACCCCCGGAACTACATTTACGACCTCGAGCGACTCAACAATCTCGGTCCCCGGCCCGTCTACCCGGGGGAGCGCCTCCTCCTTCCCTAGCCCTTCCCTAGCCCGCCGCTTCCGGCCCGCCGAGATTTGCTCGCGCTTCCTATTGACACACTTCCAGGTTTGTAATTACATCCTCCTACGAACTAGATCTTGGGCATCCTGCCCCGTGGACCCCTATATGTAGGGGTTTGTGCGATTATAGAGGTGTGATCGCGGCGGCAGATCGCCCGTGTCCGAGGAGGGACGAGCAATGAAGATGAGTGACGGCGTTCAGGCGCCGCGGGCGGGCGAGCTTCGGGTGGAACGCTACTTCACGCGTCCGGATGTCGATCCCTTCGCCGAGGTGGACTGGGAGATCCGGGACGCCCGCATCGGCTTCGGGGACAAGGTGGCCTTCGAGCAGAAGGCCGTCGAGTTCCCGAAGGCCTGGTCGCAGAACGCCACGAACATCGTCGCTCAGAAGTACTTCCGGGGCCCCATGGCGTCGCCTCGCCGGGAGCGGTCGGTCAAGGACATGATCAACCGGGTGGTCGGCTGGTATGCCGGCCGGGGCGCCAGCGACGGGTACGTCGCCGGCGAGGCGGAGGAGACCTTCCGGGCCGAGCTCACTCACCTCCTCCTGATGCAGAAGATGGCGTTCAACTCGCCCGTGTGGTTCAACGTCGGCCTCGTCGACCCGCCCAGGGTCTCGGCCTGCTTCATCCTCGACGTCGAGGATGACATGCACTCCATCCTCAACTGGTACGTCGAGGAGGGCCTGATCTTCAAGGCCGGATCCGGGGCGGGCATCAACCTCTCCAACCTGCGGTCGTCGAAGGAGCTGCTCACCTCCGGCGGCACCGCCTCGGGCCCCGTCTCGTTCATGCGCGGGGCGGACGCCTCCGCTGGCACGATCAAGTCCGGCGGCTCGACGCGCCGGGCGGCCAAGATGGTCGTCCTCGACATCGACCACCCCGACGTGGGGGAGTTCATCTCCTGCAAGGTCCGGGAGGAGCGCAAGGCCCGGGCACTGCGTGAGGCCGGCTTCGACATGGACCTCGACGGCATCGACTCCCACTCGCTGCAGTACCAGAACGCGAACAACTCCGTCGGCCTCACCGACGCCTTCCTCGAGGCCTACCTCGCCGATGGGGACTGGGACCTGAAGGCGGTCCAGGA
>DASXNO010000020.1:0-15360 GCA_036495025.1 Actinomycetota bacterium
GGGGATATCCCCCCGTCCCGATCCGGGGGCCAGCCGGATTCCGCCGTAACGGCTCGCTCCGTAGCCTGATGCCAGACATTCGGCTGGGCACGGAGGAGGTCCGATGATCACGGTGCACGCACTCACGAAACGGTACGGGAATACCGTGGCGGTCGACGACCTCACCTTCGAGGTGCGGCCGGGCCACGTCACCGGCTTCCTCGGCCCGAACGGCTCGGGCAAATCGACGACGATGCGCGTGATCATGGGGCTCGATGCCCCGGACGCCGGCCGGGCGCTGGTCAACGGCCGGCCCTACGGGGAGCTTGCGTGGCCGCTCCGGGAGGTCGGGGGCCTCCTCGACGCCAGGGCGTTCCATCCCGGGCGGAGCGCCGAGTGCCACCTGCTTGCCCTGGCGCAGGCCAACGCCATCGACCGGTCCAGGGTCGGGGCGGTGCTGGAGCTCGTGGGCTTGAGCTCCGTCGCCCGCAAGCGGGCCGGGACGTTCTCGCTGGGGATGGGGCAGCGCCTCGGGATTGCCGCGGCGTTGCTGGGGGATCCGGGGGTCCTCCTCTTGGATGAGCCGGTCAACGGACTCGATCCCGACGGGATCCGGTGGGTCCGGACCCTGGTGCGCGGCCTGGCTGCGGAAGGGCGCACGGTGCTGCTCTCCAGCCACCTGATCAGTGAGATGGCCCTGACCGCCGACCAGCTCGTGGTGATCGGGCGAGGCCACCTCGTCGCTGAGCTGTCGATGGCCGAGCTTGCCTCCCGGGCGCCCCAGTTCGTCAGGGTCCGCTCCCCCGAGCCCGAGCGCCTGGCCAGGGCCCTGCAGGGGGCGGGGATGACCGTGGCACCGCAACCCGACGGTTCGCTCTCCGTCACGGGGGCGGCCACGGACACGCTGGCCGAGCACGCACGGGCCGCCGGGATCTCCCTCCACGAGCTCACCCCCGGCCACGCCTCGCTCGAGGACGTCTTCATGGCCCTGACGACAGACAGCGTCGAATACCGGGCCGCCGCCGCCGCCAACGGGAGGAGCCAATGACCACCGCCATCCTTGCCCAAGCCCGATCTGCCGATCGTTACGGCCTCGCTGACGTCGTGCGCTCCGAGTGGACGAAGTTCTTCTCCCTGCGCTCGACCCGCTGGACCCTCGCCGCGTTCGCCGTCACCGGGGTGGCCCTGGGCACACTGATCTCGGCCCTGACCGGGCACGCCTGGGCGCACCTGTCGGCCCAGTCGCGGGCGAACTGGGACCCGACGAACAACACGCTCGCCGGATTGATCCCCGGCTACCTGCTGATCCCGATGCTGGGCGTGCTCATGATGAGCAGCGAGTACACCTCCAACGCCATCCGCTCCACGCTCGCTGCGGTGCCGAGGCGGCACCTGGTGCTGGCGGCCAAGGTCCTCGTCTTCGCCGCCGTGGCCTTCGCCGTCGATGAGGTGGTGACGTTGGTCGCCTTCTTCGCGGGGCAGGCCGTGATGGGGTCCGCCCCCCACGCCACGATCGGCCAGCCGGGCGTCCTGCGGGCGTTGGTGCTCTCCGGGGCCTTCCTGGTGCTCATGGGACTGCTCGGGATCGGGATCGGGACGATCGTCCGGCGCAGCGCCTGGGCCGTTGCCGCCTACGCCGGCATCGTCCTGGTCCTGCCGATGATCCTCATCGCCCTCCCGGGCCACGCGTGGAGGTTCGGTCCCCTGCTCATCCTCGGGAACTCGGAGGGCGCAGTGAAGATCCTTCCCGGGATCCTGTCGCCGTGGGCCGGGTTCGCCGTCGGGGTGCTCTACGCTGCCGCGGCCCTGGCGATCGGCGCGACCCTGCTTGTCCGGCGAGACGCCTAGAGACCACGGGAGGCCGACCCGGCGGGAGAATGTCGAGGTGAGCATCTCGCGAGCGCCGTTCACCGCCCGGGCGCTGGGCGAGGCGGTGTTCTGCCTCCTCGGGGTCCTGACCGGGGTGGTCGAGATCGCCCTCGCGGTGGTGCTGCTCGAGCCGGGAACCGCGGTCTCGGCAACGAGGGGTGGCATCGTCCTCCTCCTGCTGGTGCTGCTCGGGGTGGCGACCGGCGGCGCCCGGAGGCTCGGAGCGGTCGCGCGCCGCCTGGCGGCGCGGCTGGTGGGCGAGGTGGTGCCATCCCCGCCTCCCCGTCCGCGGCGGGAGGACCTGGGAACGCTCCACCGGCTCGGGGCGAGCCTGCGCGACGGCCCTTCGTGGCGGACGGTCACGTACCTGGTGCTGAAGCTGCCGCTCGCCGCGCTGGATCTCTACGCCCTCACCTTCTGGGCCGGTCTGGTCGCCATGACCTACCCGTTCTGGTGGCGGCTGTTCCGTAACCACCCGGCCGGCGTGTCGCTGCGGCCCGTACCGTACCTCTCGCCGTTCGGCGTGTTCCACACCGCCTCGTTCCCCGGCACGTTCCTCGTCTTCGTGGTCGGCTCGTTGATGGTGGTTGCCGCGCCCTGGGTGACGGGGTGGGTGACCTCGGTCGACCGCTGGCTCATCCGGCGCCTGCTCGGCCCCGGCAGGCTCGAAGAGCGGGTTCAGGCGCTGCAGGAGACGCGTGCCCGGGCGATCGACGACTCCGCCGCCAGGTTGCGCCGCATCGAGCGGGACCTGCACGACGGGACGCAGGCATCGCTGGCGACCCTCGCCATGAACCTGGGCCAGGCGAAGGAAAAGCTCGAGCACGGCGCGGCGGTGCCCTACGACCCCGCGGGAGCGCTGGAGTTGGTGGACGCAGCCCACCGTCACGCCAAGGAGGCCCTGGCCGAGCTGCGCGACATCGCCCGGGGGATCCACCCGCCGGCGCTGGACATCGGCCTGGACGCCGCCCTGGCCACCCTCGTGGCCCGCAGCGCCGTGCCGGCCACCCTGCAGATCGACGTGCCCGTGCGACCGACGCAGGCGATAGAGACCATTGCCTACTTCAGCGTTGCCGAGCTCCTCGCCAACGTCGCGAAGCACAGCCGGGCCCGCTCCGCCACCGTCGAGGTGACCGCCCGCGATCACCGGCTGCGCCTCGACGTGAGCGACGACGGCATCGGCGGCGCGCTCGCCGGGCCGGGCAGCGGCCTGAGCGGCCTGGGGGACCGGGTACGGGCCGTCGACGGCCACCTCCGGGTCTCGAGCCCCGAGGGAGGGCCCACCAAGGTGACGGTCTCCCTGCCGCTCCACGCCTAGAAGATGGCCGGCCTGCGGGTGGTGATCGCCGAGGACGCCGCAGTCCTGCGGGACGGGCTCGTCCGGCTGCTCGCCGAGCGTGGCCACGTCGTCGTGGCCGCGGTGGGCGACGGCGATGCCCTCCTCACCGCCGTGGCGGACCACCGCCCCGACGTGGCCGTGGTCGATGTGCGCATGCCGCCCACCCACACCGACGAGGGCCTGCGCGCGGCCCTCGTCCTCCGCCGCCGGCAACCGGAGGTCGGGGTCCTCGTGTTCTCCCAGTACGTCGAGACCCGGTATGCCGCCGAGTTGCTCGCGGAGAGCTCGGCCGGGGTCGGCTACCTCCTCAAGGACCGGGTGGCCGACGTCAGCGAGTTCGTCGACGCGCTCACCCGCGTGGCGGCCGGCGGGACCGCGCTCGACCCGGAGGTCGTGACGCAGCTACTCGGGGCCAGCCGCCGCGCCGGCACGCTCGGCGCCTCCCTCACTCCCCGGGAGAGCGAGGTGCTCGCCCTCATGGCGGAGGGGCGATCCAACGCCGCGATCGCCGACCTGCTCGTCGTCGGCAGAGGTGCGGTGGAGAAGCACGTGGCGAACATCTTCCTCAAGCTGGGCCTCGAGATGGCCGAGGGCGACAACCGCCGGGTGCTCGCGGTCCTGCGCTACCTCGAATCGTGACGGCCCGAGGCGCCCCTCAAGGCGCCGGATCAACGGGATTCCTGGTCGTAGAGAGCGTCGTAGGCGCGCCGGGCCGCGTCGAGCTGCCGTTCGTCCTGCGCCACGGCCCACGACCGGGTCTCGCGATCGACGGCGATGGTCGTCCAGCCCCCTCCGTCTTCGTCGCTGAGGTGGACGAGCAGCGTGTGGGCATCGTGCTCGACCCGCAGCCGGTGTCTCGGATTCGTTGCCTCGTGGAGGCCCCGGACGGGCTTGTCGCCTGCGCTGTCGTCGGCGATGAAGGATGTCCATCGCCGACGCCCCCCGGGAGGCCGAGTCGGCTTCCCGTCGTCTGCTGGCCGATCCATTTGTCGAGCCTCCCCGGTGATCTTTGTGTGACTACCCGCGATTATCACTGGTGGTCACACAGAGAAGACGCTGAGGTGACTTCCAGAGCGGGCCTCCCGCCACACTAAACCGTGAGCCGTGGCACCCTTGTGACATGGTGGAAGGAGTCCGGCCGCGATTCGCCCTGAGCGGGGGGGTCCGCATCGCCTACGAGCTGCACGACCGCGCCGGGGCGGGCCGGCCGTGGGTCTGCCTCATCCACGGGCTCGGCTACGGCCGCTGGGGATGGGGACCCGTCGTGGGGCGGCTGGCCGAGCGGTTCCGGGTCGTCGCCCTCGACAACCGTGGCGTCGGCGCCAGCGACGTGCCGGCAGGGCCGTACTCGGCCTCCCAGATGGCATCGGACGCCGTGGCGGTGCTGGACAGCGCCGGCATCGAGCGAAGCCACGTCGTGGCGACGAGCCTTGGGGGCATGATCGCCCAGGAGCTCGCGATCCGGCACCCGGCCCGCGTCGACCGGCTGGTGCTCGTGTCGACGACGCCCGGCGGGGCGGGCTCCTATCCCATGCCGGAGGCGACGATCCGGCTGATCGCCCAGATGCCCACCCTCCCGCTGGAGGAGTCCCTCCGGCGGGCCGTGGTCAACGCCCTGAGCCCCGGCGCCCTCGCGGAGCAACCCACCCTCGCCGATGAGATCAACGCCCTCCGCCTCGCCAACCCCTTCAACCTGGGTGGCTGGCAGTCCCAGGCCATCGGCGGCGCCACCTACGACGGGGGGGACCGGTGGAGATCGATCGCCGCCCCCACCCTCCTCATCCACGGGACGGCCGACACCGTCGTCGACTACCGCAACTCGAAGCTCCTGGCGAGCGGCATCCCCGACGCCCGGCTCCTGCTCTTCGAAGGGGCGGGCCACCTGCTCTTCTGGGAGCAGCCGGAGCGCTTTGTGGACGTCGTGTCGGAGTTCCTCGAGGGGAGGTAGCCGCACGGCAGGGGTGCAGCGGCGGCGCCGTGACCTGACGATCGGCCGCTGGGCCCGTGACCGGGCCCAGGTGACACCGGATCGCGTGGCCATCACCGTCTTCCCCGCCCGCGGCGACGCCAACGGGGAGTCGCCGCAGGCCGTCACCTACGCGCAGCTCGACCGCCACTCGGAGGAGCTGGCCGCAGGGCTCGTGGCCACCGGGCTTGGCCGGGGCGATCGGGTGGCGGCGCTCACCGGCAACTGCTCGGAGCACGTGGAGGTCCTGTTCGCCTGCGCCAAGGCGGGGCTGATCCTCGTGCCGCTCAGCCCGAGGCTGGCCCCGGCGGAGGTGGCCTACCAGATCGACGACGCCACGCCGTCGCTGCTCCTCGTTTCGCCGGAGCACGCCGGGCTCGCCGACGCAGCGCTGCGGGCCGTCCGTGCGGTGCCGCAGACCGCAGCGCTGAGCCCGGCGGGGCTCGGCGCCCTCCGGCTGCCCTCGGGAGATACCCGCGCCGCAACGGTGGAGGACGGCGACCCGCTCATGATCGTCTACACGTCCGGGACGACCGGCAAGCCCAAGGGCGCCGTCCTCACCCACGCCAACTTCTTCTGGACCAACCTCTCCTTCGACCGCATCGCCGAGGTCGGGGCGTCCGACGTCATCCTCCAGGTGCTGCCCCAGTTCCACTGCGGCGGCTGGAATTGCCAGCCCCTCCTCGCCTGGTGGAAGGGGGCCCGGGTCATCATCGAGCCGTCCTTCGACGCCGGGCGGGCCCTCGAGATCATCGAGCGGGAGAGGGTGACGGCGATGATGGGGGTTCCCGCCAACTATCAGTTCATGGCCGGCCACGCTCGCTTTGCGGCCAGCGACCTCTCCAGCCTCCGGACGGCCGTCGTCGGAGGAGCGCCGATGCCCGAGACCCTCCTCGAGACCTGGATGCGCCGGGGGGTCGCCCTGGTCCAGGGCTACGGCCTCACCGAGGCCGCCCCCAACGTGGCCTGCGTCCCGGCCGCGGACGCGGTCCGCAAGCTGGGCTGCGCCGGGAAGCCGTACCCGCACGTCGACGTGGCGCTGGCGGACCTCGAGACCCGGGAGATCCTCGAAGGACCGGCCAGGGGTGAGCTCCTGGTCCGCGGCCCCAACGTCTTTGCCGGCTACTGGGGCAACGACGCCGCCACCGAGGAGGCCTTCGCCGGCGAGTGGCTCCGCACCGGCGACGTCGCCGAGCGCGACGAGGAGGGCTTCTACCGCATCCTCGACCGGCTGAAGGACATGTTCGTCTCCGGGGGTGAGAACGTGTACCCCGCCGAGGTCGAGGCCGCCCTCTACGAGCACGCCGCCGTCGCCGAGGCCGCCGTTGCCGGCGTGCCCGACGAGCGATGGGGCGAGGTCGGGTGCGCGTGGGTCGTCCTGCGGCCCGGCGCCGTCGCCGGGGCCGAGGATCTCCTCGCCCACTGCCGCACCCGCCTTGGCCGCTACAAGGTCCCGAAGGAGGTCCGGTTCCTCGACCTGCTGCCCCGCTCCGGCGTCAACAAGGTCCTGAAGACGGAGCTGCTCGCCCGATGGTGGGGCGAACCCGAGGCGACGGGAGCCGGGGCGGCCCACGGCGCAGCCCGGGGGCAGGCGTCGGGGAGGCGAGGATGACCGGCGAAGCGGTTGCCGGCGCCCGGGCGGCGTCGGGCGTCGACCTATCCGGCCGCCGCGCGCTCGTCACGGGGGGCGCAAGCGGCATCGGGCGGGCCTGCGCCACGCGGCTTGCCGTCGCGGGGGCGGAGGTCACGGTGCTCGACCTCGACGGCGAGGGAGCCCGCCGGGTCGCCTCGGAGATCGGGGGCGTGGCGGTGCAGGCGGACCTCGCGGACGCCGGCGCGCTCGACACCCTCACCCTCGACACCGACGTCGTGGTCAACAACGCCGGCCTCCAGCACGTCGCCCCCCTCGAGGAGTTCCCGCCCGAGCGGTTCTCCTATCTCCTGAGGGTGATGCTCGAAGCCCCGTTCCGCATCGTCCGCGCCTGCCTGCCCGGGATGTACGCCCGCGGGTACGGACGGGTGGTCAACCTCTCGTCGGTCCACGGTCTCCGAGCGTCCCCCTACAAGGCCGCCTACGTGGCCGCCAAGCACGGGCTGGAGGGGCTCTCGAAGGTCGTGGCGCTCGAGGGCGGCCCCCGCGGCGTCACGTCGAACTGCATCTGCCCCGCGTACGTCCGGACCCCTCTCGTCGAGGGCCAGATCGCCGACCAGGCGAGGATCCACGGCATCTCGGAGGACGAGGTGGTGGAGCGGATCATGCTGACGGAGCCGGCGATCAAGCGGCTGGTCGAACCCGAGGAGGTGGCCGAGCTGGTCGCCTACCTCTGCTCGGCCGAGGCATCCTTCATCAACGGCGCCTCCCTGACGATGGACGGTGGCTGGAGCGCCAGGTGAGAACGGTCCTCTGCGACCTGCTGGGCATCCGCCATCCGATCATCCAGGACGGGATGGGGCCGTTTTCCACGGCGGCGCTCGCCGCCGCGGTGTCGGATGCGGGGGGACTCGGCACCGTCTCGATCCCCGGCATGCTGCTCGAGCCGGCCGAGGCCGAGCGGCTGATGCGGGCCGAGATCGACCGCACGGCCTCGCTGACGGAGGGCGGTTTTGCCGTCAACGTGCCGGTCGGCCTCGGCCCGGACGGTGAGCCGCTGCCACCGACCAGCGCCTACCTCAAAGCGGTGATCGACGCCCGGCGCGACCCGGCAATCGGGGCGCGCGTCGTCGCCTGCATCACCTCGGCTGGCCTTCCGCCGACCCGGCTCGTGTCGAACCTGCACGACGCCGGCCTGCTGCACCTGCACAAGGTGGGGGCGGTCCGGCATGCGCGCAAGGCCGTGGAGGCGGGGGTCGACGCGGTGATCGCGAGTGGCTTCGAGATGGGGGGCCACACCCACGCCCGGCCGGTGCACACGATGGTGCTCGCACCGCAGGTCATCGGCGGCGTCGCGGTGCCCGTCGTGGTCTCCGGCGGGATCCACGACGGCCGCGGCCTCGCTGCCGCCCTCGCGATGGGTGGGGCCGGGGTCGCCATGGGGACCCGTTTCATTGCGACCTCGGAGAACGACTGGCACCCCGCCTACAAGCAGGCGATCGTCGACACCGCCGAGTGGCAGGACGTCGTCTTCCCGGGCTTCTACGGCCCGGTGCGCGGTCTGCGCAACGCCGGATTCATGCGCCTCAGCGAGCTCATCGCCGCGGGCGAGCTCGACGAGCGGGCCATCGCCGACTGGAAGGAGGACCGCGTGGTCGCCGCCCAGCGCGACGGCGACGTGGACAGCGGTCTCGTCATCGCCGGGCAGTGCGCAGCGGCGATCCACGACATCGTGGGCGTGAACGACCTGCTGGAACGGATGGTCCGGGAGGCTTCCGAGCTCCTTGCGGCCGCGGGCCGCCTGGCCGCTGGCTGACGAACCGACCACGTAAACAAACAGCCGTTCAGGAAGATCTTGCCTGCAGGCTCTGGACTTGCGCTCCCCGGTCGTCCTATTCTCTCAACGCTCGCCAAGAGGCCATTCGAGGCTCTTGGGCTGGGCGGGGGCAGGGCGCTGAGCTGCTCGTCTGATTTCGACGGCCAACATTCTGGCTGCACCGGGGGCACATGCACAGGTCGCATCAACCGTCGGCGCGCTGGTTCGCCCTCGGGGTCCTGACCCTGGGCCTGCTCGTGCCGGCCGGGGACGCCCGCGGCCACCCCGCCGGCGCGTCGGCGGCGCTGAGCCCCCATGTCCAGTTCCTCGGGGATTCCCTGGGGACGCTCTTCACCTTCACCGTCACGATCCCCGCCGGCGGCGAGAGTGCCGGCACGGTCGAGATCGACTCGCCGTCGCGCTTGTGGACCGCACAGTCCTGCCCTCAGGCGCCGGAGGGCTGGACGGCTGCGACCGACGGGGACGGCTGCTCCTACCAGAACCCCGGCGACGCGTCCGGCGACCTCGCGCCGGGCACGAGCACGTCGGCGTTCCAGCTCGTCGCCACCTCGGGAGAGGCAACGGCCGACCGGACGGGGACCTTTCGGGTGGCCGTCGGTGGTTCGGACGCCTCCGACGACGACGACCTTGCCCCGGCCACCGCCGCGGCGCCGGGAGGGCTCGACGTCACCGCGTACTCCTTTCAGGTCCTCGACGTCGTCGTTGCCCCCGGCCCGGCGGCCCCGGGCTCGCCGTGCCCACCGGCGAACCGGACGGCCACCGCGGGGGCCGGCCAGACTCTCGTCGTCTGCGGGAGGAACCGGACCAGCCAGACACTCATCCCGGCCGCGGCCTCCTCCTCGCTCGAGGGATCGCTCCTGCAGAGCCCCGGCACCTTCAGCTCGGGACCGGTCCCGGGCGGCTCGAACTCCGCCAGCGTCGTCCTGGGGAGCTGGATCGGTGCGCGCACCACCCGGACCGGCCAGGACACGATGCTCACGGCCTCCATCGGCTCCTCCTCGATGCAGACCTCCGCCCCGGCGACGCTGACGGGGTACGCGACGCTGGCCGCGCCCGTGGCGGCCTTCCCGCAGCACGTCACCACCAGGGAGGATGCGGCGGCCGGCGTCGTGCTCGGTGGCTCCTCCGGGGACGGCAGCCCCCTGACCTTTGCCGTTGTCAAGGGTCCCGGCCATGGAAGGCTGAGCGGCCCCGCCTCTGATCTTGCCTACACGCCGGAGGCGCACTACGCGGGCGAGGACGGCTTCACGTTCGCCGCGAGCGACGGCCTGACGACGTCGCCGCCTGCACTCATTGCCATCACGGTCGAACCGGTCAACCACCCGCCTGCCTTCGTCCGGGGCTCCGACCTCAGCGTTGTGGCGACCGCCGGATCCCAACGGTTCGTGCACTGGGCCACCGGCATCTCGGCGGGCCCGGCCAACGAGTCCTCCCAGGCCCTGCAGTTCGAGGTAACCGGTAACACCAACCCCCGCCTGCTGAGCACAGGACCGGCCGTCTCACCCTCGGGAGACCTCACGTTCACCCCGAACGCTGCGATGAGCGGCTCCACGACGCTCACCCTGCTCCTCAGAGACAGCGGGGGCACCGCCAACGGTGGCGTCGACACCAGCCCGCCCCAGACCTTCACGATCACGGTGGTCCGCCCGGCGGCGCCGGTGGCCGATGCCCGCTCGGCGACCACCGACGAGGACACGCCGGCCACGCTCACCCTGGCCGCCGTCGATCCCGGCGGCGGCGCCCTGACCTTCTCGGTCGCCTCGGCCCCGGCCCATGGCACGCTCGGCACGATCGGGCCGGAGAGCTGCTCGGGCCGGCCGCCGACCTGCACGGCTGCCGTCGCCTACACGCCGCAGGCCGGCTACTCGGGTCAGGACGGCTTCACCTACACGGTGAGCAACCGGCAGGGAAGCTCCTCCATCGCCGCGGTGAGCATCGGCGTCAAGCCCCGGCCGGCGCCACCCCCGGCGTCACCCCCGAAGGGGCCGCCACCGAAGCCGCCACAGCCACCGCAGCCACCGCGGAAGGGGCCGACGCTGAGCGCGCTCTCGCCGGCGAGGGCGTCGTCGGGTCCGCCGGGCGTGGGGCTCGAGCTGGTTGGCTCGGGCTACGCGTGCCCATCGGTCTACTTCTTCTTCGACGGCAGCCGGGTCGGCATGGCACACCCCGACCGGGCCGGGCGGGTGCAGATGACGGGGCTCGAAATCCCCGGCGACGCCGGGATCGGACACCACCGGGTCGAGACGTCGTGCCGGGCGTCGGGAACGGCCGTCCTGGTCGCCTCGTCCTTCGAGGTGACGTCGGCGTCCGTGCACCGGTCGGTCGTCATGACGTCATTGCCCAAGCCCAGCGACATCGACCTCAGCCCCAAGGCGACGGCGGCGAGCGTGGTCGGGGCGATTGCCCTGATCCTGCTCGTCTCCTTCCCGGGAGGGTTGCTCGACTCCACCCTCGACGAGCACTACCTGGAGATCCGAGCGATGGTGGGGTTCGCCCCCAGGCCGAGAGCGACCCCCCGCCAGCCTCCCCCCATGCTCCGGTTGCTGGGGTTCGCCGGCTTCCTGGGTGTAGGAGCCGTCGCGGGAGCCCTACTCGACCCTCGCTTCGGGCTCAACCGCTCGACGATGGCCCTGACCGTGGGCCTGTGCCTGAGCCTGGCCGTGGTGTTCCTGGGCTTCCAGCTCCCCGACGTCGCCTACCGGCGCCGCCGCCACGGGGAATGGGGCTCGATCGTGCTGCGGCCCGGCGCGCTCGTGCTCACCGCCGTCCTGGTCGGCACCTCCCGGCTCCTCAACCTCAAGCCCGGCTATCTCTTCGGGCTGATCGGAGGGCTCGTCTTCAGCAACGAGCTTCGCGGGAAGATCGAGGGCCGGCTGGCCGTCCTCACCTCCCTGTTCATCCTCGTCGTGGCCCTGTCCCTGTGGTTCGTCTGGGTCCCGGTGTCTCATGTGGCGGCCCGTCCCGGTGCGGGATTCTGGGTCGTCGCCGCCGAAGCGGCGCTGGGAGGGACGTTCATGGCCGGCCTTTCGAGCCTGGTCATCGGCCTCCTCCCCCTTCGGGAGCTGAAGGGAAGCAAGCTCAAGTCCTGGAGCACGGCGGGGTGGGTCGCGGTGTACCTGGTGGGTGTGTACGCCTACGTCCAGCTCATCCTCCGGCCTGCGGCGGCGTCGGGACCGGACCCCCACGGCCAGATGTGGAAGGCGCTGGTCGCGGCCGGTGTGTTCGCCGCGCTCTGCATCGCCTTCTGGGGCTACTTCCGGTTCCGTTCCCGTGGCGGCGAGGCGAACCCGGCGGCCGAATCCGGGTGACGACACCTGCCGCGCCAGACCCGGCTGCGGCTCGCTCGCTACTCGAGTACGGCGCGAATCCGCCGGACGCCGGCGCTGGACGACTCTTCCTTGGCGATACGGAAGTGACCGAGCGAGCCGGTGCGCTCGACGTGCGGTCCGCCGCAGATCTCCTTGCTGTACCAGACCCCGTCGGGATCCCCGGCCGTGTACACCTTGACGGTGTCACCGTACTTGTCCCCGAACGCGCCGATCGCCCCCTCGGCGAAGGCCTCGTCGGTCGGGACCTCCCGCCAGGTCATCGGCCAGTCCCTGGCGATGTTCTCGTTGACGATGCGTTCGACCTCGGCGATCTGCTCCGGGGTCATCTTGGCGGGATGGCTGAAGTCGAACCGCAGGCGCTCGGGTGTGATGTTGCTCCCGCGCTGGACGACGTGGGTCCCGAGGACCGTTCGGAGCGCCTGGTGCACGAGATGGGTGGCCGTGTGCAGGCGCGTGGTGGACGTCGAGTGGTCGGCAAGCCCGCCCTTGAACATCCCGGCCGCAGCGGTGCGCGACCGCTCGCGCTGTTCGCTCATCAGCTGGTCATAGCGACCGGCCCAGGCGGGGTCGACGGGCACCCCCGTCCTGCGGGCCTCCTCGACGGACAGCTCGGGCGGGAACCCGTAGGTATCGAACAGCACGAACACGCCGTCACCGGTGAGCCCGGTCCGGGCGAGGCGACCGAATTCCCTGACCCCTCGACTCAGGGTGCGCCGGAACAGAAGCTCCTCTCGTGCGAGGATGCCGGCGATCCGGTCCCGTTGCTCCGCCAGCTCCGGAAAGGCCTCCTTGTACGCTCCGACCACCGAGTCGACCAGCCCGGTCAGAAGGCCGTCCTCGATGCCGAGAAGGTGGCCCTGCCGGATCGCTCGGCGCGCCAGGCGGCGCATGACGTAGCCCTGCGCCGTGTTGGAAGGTTCGAGGCCGTCAAGGGCAAAGAAGACGACGGCGCGGACGTGGTCGGCAATGATCCTCAGCGGAGCCTGGTGCTCGGCATAGGTGACACCGGCAAGATCCTCGATGCCGGCGACAATTGGTGCGAGAACGTCGATCATGAAGACGTCGGGATTATCGGCAACGGCCATGGACAGTCGCTCCAGACCTCCGCCGAAGTCGACGTTGCGGCGTGGCAATTGCGTAAACCCTGTCTCGGTGCGCAGGTATTGCATGAACACCGAGTTGCCGATTTCGAGAAACCGGCCGCAGTCGCAGTGGGGATGGCAGTTCGGCCCAAATGCGGGATCGTGGGGAACCTGGGGAAACTCGAAGAACACCTCCGAGTCGGGCCCGCCGGGCTCCCCGACCGGCATTGCCTGCGGGGAACCGGCCCGGCTCCACCAACTCTTGGTTTCGTCGTAGAAGAAGACGCGGGCATCCCCCATGCCCAACTCGGCAGCCCGCTGCATGCTCCCCAGGTCCGCGACCGGTGCCGGGATACCTCGTCCTTCGAACAGGTCGACCCACACCCTGGCCGATTCATCGTCCCGTGGGATGCCGTAGCGGGGGGCGCCGCTGAAGGCAGTGGCGTAGAGGCGCGACGGATCGAGGCCGAGCTCGTCGACCAGGAACGTGAACAGCCACGAGAGCTGCTCGGCCTTGAAGTACGAACCCAGGGACCAATTGCCGAGCATCTCGAAGAACGTCGTGTGCCGGTTGTCACCGACCTCGTCGATGTCCTCGGCCCTGAAGGACGTCTGAGAATTGACAAGACGGTCGCCCGCCGGATGGGACGTGCCGAGGAGGTAGGGGAGGAGCGGCTGCATGCCGGAACCCGTGAACAGCGTGGTCGGATCCTCACGCGGCACGATGGGCGCCCGAGGGATGACCGCATGACCCCGCGCCGCGTAGAAGCTCAGGTAGCGCGCGCGAATCTCCCCAGTGTCCATCGGTCCCAGCATAGCGCCTGGAAAGTCCAGAACTCCCTGGTCAGGGCCACTCTCTGCAAGCCTGCCCTGCCGGCTGGAGCGTCACTGGACGACCTGCACGATCGGCTTGCCCTTCTCGACGACGTGGCGGTGAACCTGTTCGTCACCGAAGTGATCGGAAGGCGGCTCGCATCTCCTCGGCGAACAGCTGCGGTTCCTCCCAGGCCGCGAAGTGGCCGCCCCGGTCGACCTCGTTGAAGTAGGCGAGGCTCGGGTAGACGGCCTCCACCCAGCTGCGCGGGGCCGGGAAGATCTCGCCGGGGAACGTGGTGAACCCGACCGGGACCGAGACCTGCGGAGGAGCCTGGCCGGCCGAAAGGGCTGCGGCTCGTCCGATCTCCCAGTACGCCCGGGCCGCCGAGGCGCCGGTGCCCGTGAGCCAGTAGAGCGTGATGTTGTCGATGATCTGGTCGCGGGTGAGATTCCCCGTCGCCTGCCCGTCGACGAAGGCGCGGCAGATCTTCTCGTAGCTGTCCGTGTCGTGGTCGAGCATCCAGGCCGCCAGGGCGACCGGTGAATCGAGCAGGGCGTAGCCGATCGTCTGCGGCCGCGTGGCCTGCTCGAGGAAGTAGGCCTTGCCGCTCGTGTTGAACGTGGCAAGCGCGGCGAGCGCCGCTCGTTCGTTCTCGGCGTTCGCCGGCAGCTGGTCGCCGATGTCCAGCGCCGCCAGGAGCAGGTTGATGTGGATGCCGACCAGCCCCTCGGGTGCCACGCGGCCCATCGCGTCGGAGACGGCGGAGCCGACGTCGCCGCCCTGGGCGACGTAACGGGTGTATCCGAGCCGGTTCATGAGCTCGGCCCAGGCGATCGCGACGCGGCCGGGATCCCAGCCGACCTCCCTCGGCTCGCCCGAGTACCCGTAGCCCGGCAGGGACGGCAGCACGAGGTCGAACGCGTCCTCGGCGGTTCCCCCGTGCGGGGTGGGATCGGTGAGCGGGCCGACGACGTCGAGCAGCTCGACGACCGAGCCGGGCCAGCCGTGGGTCATGATCAGCGGCAACGCGCCGTCGTGCGGCGACTTCACGTGGATGAAGTGGATGTCGACGCCGTCGATCTCGGTCACGAACTGTGGGAGCGCGTTCAGCCTCGCCTCGAGCCTGCCGAAGTCGTAGTCGCTGGCCCAGTAGCGTGCGAGCTCCTGAATCGTCGCCAGCTGCACGCCCTGCGACCGATCTGTGACCAGCTCCCGGGAGGGCCAGCGCGTCGCTGCGATGCGGCGACGGAGGTCGTCCAGAGCGTCGTCCGGAATTTCGGCGTGGAAGGGGCGGATGTCGGTGCCGGTCTCGACGGTGGTACTCATAAGGACCTCCGTTCGGTTGCGGTGGGCTTTGACGGACCTCTCCGGTTGGTGGACCTTGCCGACACTACTCCCGCCTGTGGCGCCGAACAATCAGCAAAACCAGTGGCGCCGGTCGGCCCTGGATCAGCCGAAGGTGAACGCAAAAGCCTCCACGCCCGAATCGAGAAATTCGATCTCGAAGCGTCGATCGGCAATGGGCTTCGGTTGCCGGATCAGCTGGTACAG
>DASXNO010000021.1:0-3050 GCA_036495025.1 Actinomycetota bacterium
TTGGTGCGCCGGAACCCGAGGAGGGGGCCCGACGACCCTGGTACGCCGCCTCGGCGGCGAAACCTGCGAAGAGTGCGGCGATCATGGTGGCCACGTGCACGATGTTGTAGGAGACCGGCAGGGCGCCCGGGAAGCCGAGCAACTTGCCGGTGAAGGTGGCGGCGAAGATGCCGAGGCCACTCACGAGAAGGAACACGAGGCCGACACCCCGGGCGACCGCCTTGGCGACGGCGGTGCCGGCGAAGAAGGAACCCAGCACGGCGATGCCGACCAGCCAGTGGATGGCGTTTTGCGCCGGCGTGATCTTGAGGATGGTGTGACCACTGACCACCAGGCTTCCCGAACCGAAGATCTTGAGACCCACCTCGAGGGCTGCGACCGCCAGGTAGGCGATGCCGAACACCAACGCGTACACCCTCACGATGCCCAACTTCCCTGAACCCTCCATGCGCCGCTCCCTTCGCTCTCTGCTGGTGTGCCTGCGGGAGAGATTCGGAGCCAAGCGGCGGGTGGATGGCGCGGTAGTCATCACGTCAGCCGGAGGGGGCCTGCGGCTCCTCTTACCCGGCGCCTTGAGGGGCGCCTCGGGCCTGGAGGGCGAGGGCGGCCCGGTAGGCGTTCCTGGCCCCCTCCTCGTCGCCCGCGGCCTCCAGGAGGGCGCCGAGCTTGACGCCGGCGCTGAGGCCTGCCTCGGGATGGGCCGTGCGCAGGGTGCGGGCGTAGGCGTCACGGGCGCCCTCGCCGTCACCCTCGGCCTCCAACAGGCTGCCGAGGCCGAGCAGCGCCCACGGGACTACGTCGTCGTTGCCCGTGGAGGCCGCCTCCTCGTACATCCGTGCCGACTCCTTGGGCTCCCCAAGCTCCTCCAGCAGCGACCCGAGGCCGAGTGCGGCCGCCGCGGCGGCCTCCGGACGGGCCGAGTCGATCGCCTGCTGGTAGGCGGCGCGGGCGGCCGGATAGTCACCGGCGGCGGCGGCAAGCCCGGCGAGCTTCACGGCGGCGTCCGGTGCGGCGTCCTCGTGGCCGGTGGCGGCGGCGGCCTGGTAGGCCTCCCGGGCCCGAGCAGGCTCGCCGGACTCTTCGAGCAGGTCGCCGTAGCGGATCCAGGCCCACGGTGTCGCCTCGGGATGGTTGAAGGCAATCACCCCTTCGTAGGCGGACAGCGCGGTGGCGCTGTCGCCCCGGGCCTCCAGCAGCGCCGCCAGCTTGAGGCCTGCCCACGCCGTCACGTCGGGGTGCTCGATGGCGATGGCGGCCCGGTAGCCCTCGGCGGCGGCGTCCCGGCGGCCAAGCGTGTCCTGCAGGGACGCGAGGTCGAGGGCGGCCCACGGAGCGAACTCCGGGTGGCCCGACGCGATGGCCAGCTTGTAGGCAGCCTCGGCCCCGGCAATCTCACCCTGGTCGGCGAGGAAGCCGCCGAGCTTGACCGCGGCCCACGGCGAGATCTCGGGATGCTGGATTGCCAGCGCAGTCGTGTAAGCGTCCCGGGCGCCCTCGGCGTTGCCCCGTCTCTCGAGGAGGGCGGCGAGCCCGGACACCGCCCAGGCGGAGAACTCCTTGTGGCCGCTGCCGATCGACCAGCGGTAGACCTCCTCGGCCCCGTCCAGATCGCCGTGCTGCTCGAGGAGCTCCGCAAGGCTGAAGGCGGCGGCCGGGCCGAACTCGGGGTGGCCCGTCGCCATGGCGTCGCGGTAGAGGCGCTGGGCGCGAGCAGCGTGGCCCTGTTGCTCGAGGAGCGCGGCCAGGGTGACCGCGGGACCGGCAACCGCCTCGGGGTCGGCCGAATCGCGCGCCTTCCGCCAGGCCTGCTCGGCGGTGGCCAGCTCCTTGCCCGAGGCCGAGACCCTCCCGGCGAGATCGGCGACCCGCAGGGAGCCCGTGAAGGCACGGAGCACGTCGCGGCGGATGTGCTCGGTCGCCTTGGCGCGCTCGTACCGGCAGGTCCCGTCTGCCTTGATCCCACCGACCGGCGAGTGCTCGTCCAGGTGGACGTAGATGCGGTCGTCCGCCCCCAACTCGAGGTGAAGCCCCGGCTGGGCGGCGACCTCCCGCAGCGAGATGACCCCCTTGTGGAGGATCGAACCCGCTGCGGAGTCCCTGCAGAACGAACGGCTCCGGATCAGGTCCTCGAAGAATGCCCGGTTGTCGTGGGTGACGAAGTACGCGCCCCCGATTCCCTTCTCCCGGTTGCCGCCCACCGAGCGGATGTGCTCCCAAAGTCCCAGGGAGAACAGCCGCTTGTAGAGGACCGTCATCACGAGGCGGGCGCCGAGGTCGATCTTGGAGCCTTTCCTCTCCGTGACCGGTGCGGATCTGGTTGTTGTCATCGAGAATGTCCCCCGACCGGGAACGGCGGTGCTGTAACTACTTCGCCAGCTTCGCCACCAGGTTCATGATGGTCTGCGAGGGGTCCCCCACTCCGTGCTTCTCCTTGAAGTGGGCGGCGACCTCGCGCATCAGATCCTCCCTGGTCTCCGCCTTGAAGTGACCGTTACAGTTCGCTCCGGCGTCCACTCACTTGAATTCCGGCACCTCGGGCTCCTTCCTTACCTTGACGCTCTCGCTCCCGCGACATTATTCGGAACCGGACGCCCTTCCGGCTCGCCAGCCGGGCCTTAGAACCGGCAGGCGGAGATCCCGGACTTCTCGTAGTACTGCTGGTGGTATTCCTCGGCCCGCCAGAACTCAGGGGCGGGGAGGATCTCGGTCACGATCTTCTTACGGTGCTCCCCCGAGCGGTCCTGGGCATCCCGAGAAGCCAGGGCGACCGCCTTCTGCTCGTCGTCGTGGAAGAAGACGACCGAGCGGTACTGGCTCCCGAAGTCGAGCCCCTGGCGGTTCTTCGTCGTCGGGTTGTGCATGTGCCAGAAGCGGTCGAGCAGGGTCTCGTAGGACACCTGGGCGGGGTCGTACTCCACCCGTACCACCTCGGCGTGGCCGGTGCGGTGCGAGCACACGTCCCCGTAGGTCGGATTCGCCGTCTTGCCGCCCGAATAGCCCACCGCCGTGTCGACGACCCCGGGGATGAGGCGGAACTCCGCCTCGATGCC
>DASXNO010000022.1:0-6267 GCA_036495025.1 Actinomycetota bacterium
CTCTTGCCGGCGGGGAGGTTCGGGTACGAGATCACGAGGACCTTGTCCTGATCGGCGAAGGACCGCAGGGAATTGATCTGGTCAGTCGACAGCCCGTTGCCGTACCAGATGTCCACGTAGCCGTGCTCCAGCGAGTGGACGGCCATGTAGAGGTTCGGATTGTCCTTCGGGTTCGTGGAAAGCGGACCGTAGACCCCCTTGGGCAGCGGGACCGGGTAATGCGTTCCCCCCGAGGGCGGCGAGGTGCTGTAGGTCACCGTCACGCCGGAGCTGATCTGGGCGTCGGTGAGGTGGGTGCGGCTGGTCGTCCCCGGCAGCGACGTCGTGTCCTGGACGCTCGTGCATCCCGCCGCCCTGGTCAGCGTGGCGAAGGCCTGCTTCGAATGGCGGGACGAGACGACCGCGAGCGCGATCAGCACCACGACGACCGCGCCAGCGCCGCCGTAGATGACCCAGTTCCGCATCTTGCGCTTGCGCTCCGCCGCTTTCTGGAGCTTCTGCGCCTCGAGGCGCCGCTCTCGGGCTGCGGCCCTGGCCTCTTCCCGGCGGGCACTGGCTTCCACGGTCGGCCCCTTCGCCGGCACGACCCCGGGCTTGCGGGCGGCCTTGGTCGACGGAGGCTTCGGCCACTCCGGCGCCTGAGATTCGCCGGCGGCGCTCCCGGCCGGTGCGACCTCGGTCGAGACGCTCTCGTCAGCGTCGCCTGCCGGCACCGGAGCGTCCGGCGCCGCAGGCGGTTGCACGCCGCTGCGAGGAGGCTGCGGCGAGCGTGGACGGTTCGCTCCACCCGGCGGGTTGCCCGGGCGCCCTGAGCGGCTCCGGCCGCTGGCCGGACGTTTCTTCTGGGTCATCGCTCAGCTCGAAGCCGCCGGCGTCGGGCCCGGACTGGGTGACCCGGATCTGGCGGCCGCCAGCATGGCGTCGATCTGGCTCTTGAGCTGGGGCCGCGAGACGGCGCCGAGGATCCTCGTGCCGAACCGGTTGCCCTGCTCCTCGCCCTGGCCGATGGCGAAGAAGTGGAACTTGGCATCGACGAAGAACGTCTCGGGCACGCCCCGGACGCCGAACGCGGTCGCCAGCTCACCCCCCCGGTCCACGACGCTCGGATAGCTGATGCCGTACCTGCTCATGAAGGCCTGGGCATCCGCCGGCTGATCCTCGTAGTCGACTCCCACCACGCGCACTCCTTTGGCCTGGTACTGCTTCCATGTCGCCTCGAGGTCGGGTGCCTCGAGGTTGCAGGGGTCGCACCAGGAGGCCCAGAAGTTGATCACCACGGGGCTCCCGCGCAATTCGCTACTGGACAGGGTACCGCCCCCGACGGTGGGCAGGCTGAAGTCGGGCGCGATCCCACCCTCCCGGACCTTTGGCGACTCCGTTCGGATCAGGCCGACGGCCAGGACGCCCATGAAGAGGGCAGGGATCACGATGAAGGCGAGGACGCGCAGCCGGCGCCGCACCTTCGCCGGCAGGGTCCTGGGCGTGGCTGGCGGGGATCCCCCCGCCGGCGTGTCGAAGGCGTCGAGCCGAGGCTTCATCGCCCTATCCCAGCAGCGGGTTCAACGCCGCCGAGGCCTGGCCGGCCGTGAAGCCGCCCTCGAAGCGGGAGGCGATGACGCCGCTGCGGTCGATGAGGAACAGCCACGGCTCGGTCTGGACCTTCCACTCGGCGAAGGTCGGGCTGGGGATCTGCTGCTGCAGCGTCTGGGACTGGTCGTTCAGGTAGACCTCGGCGTGGACGAAGTTGGCCTTCCCTTTGAGCTGGCTCTCGACGGTGAGCAGCTCATCGACGCTGGGCCCACAGTTGCGGGAGGAGCAGTACGCCGGGGTGGCGATGACGAACGCCGTCGGCTTCCCCGAGGCAATCGCCTGGCGCAGCGTGATCTGGTGCATGTCGCACGGGGGCTTGCGCGTGCAGATCGGGCTCACGCCGCGGGGGTTGTCCACGGTCGGGGTGTCGCTCGGGATCGCCTTGTCGCCGGGGAGCAACGTGTCTGCCTTGGAGCGGTCCTTCACCTGCACGAGGGTCGTGGCGATCTGGCGGGGGGAGGACGTCGTCTCGACGACGAGGGTCCAGACCCCCGCCTGGTCGAAGGTCACCTGGAGGCCGTTGAGGCCCTTGCTGACCGTGGGTCCCGGCTCGGGGTTGGCGTAGCCGAACCACGGGGCCGGCGTCGGACCCGTTGGCGTCACGCTGGCGTTGGGATCCGAGGTGTGCGACAACCAGACCCGCGTGTCGGCCCCGAAGAGCCGGTCGCCGTTGGTCCTGGCGAGGTAGAAGGCGAGGTAGTTGTTGACGCCGGCCACGTAGTCCTCGCCCGCCAGGCTCGGCACGACGAGCGAGGTGCCGTCCCCGGCGTCCTTGCGGGCCTTGAGCAGCCCGTTGAGGGACCCGGCCGTCAGCACGTCCGGATGCGACCCGCCGCAGGCCTCCAGCAACCCGGCGAGCGACAGGGCGCCCGCGCCGACGAGACCGGCGCGGAGCACCTCACGGCGCGAGATCCTCACGCCGCCACCTGGACGCCGAGGTACTGCTCGATGAACCCTCGCAGCTCCTGGGCGGACATCTGGCCGACGTGGAGGCCGGCAAGCGTGCCGTCGGCTCGCAGGAACGCCGTGGTGGGCGGCAGGACCCTGAGCGAGATGCGCTGGTAGAGGAGGCCGCCGTCGTCGTAGGCGAGGGGGTAGGCGACCTTGCGCTGTTTCGAGAAGTCCACGGCGGCCGAACGCACCTCCCCGTCGATGCCGAGCAGGTCGAGGCCGAGGAACTGGACCTGCTGGGCCGCCGACGCGTAGACCTGCTGGAGGTCGGGCATCTCCTGGATGCAGGCGCCGCACCAGCTCGCCCAGAAGTTGACGACCAGCGGCTTGCCGGCGGCGATGTCCGAGATGGGGACCGCGGCGCCCGACGCCAGGGGCTCGACCTTGCAGGTCCCCGGGACGGTCTGGCCGACCGCGATCAGGGCCCGTGCGGTGCCGCAGTCCCGCTGGGAAGCGGTCAGCCGGGACGTACCGCTCTGGGAGCGCAGGACGAGCACGACGGCGCCGGCCGCCAGGATGGCCGCCACGGCGACGAGCTTCCTCATCAGACGACCCAGTTGTGCTTCACGAAGAGCCGCACCAGCGGAGTGAAGAGGCGCTGCCAGGCTCCGGTCACCAGGAACAGCCCGATTGCCACGAGGAGGACACCGCCGACCTGCTCGACGACCCGGCCATGGCGCTTGAGGAGCTGGAACGTCCGCCCCGCCCGCGAGTAGACGAAGGCGAAGGCAAGGAACGGGATGCCCATGCCGAGCGAATAGACGAAGAGCAGGAGGGCGCCCTTCGACGCGGTCGGTGTGTTGGCGGCCACGGCGAAGACGGCGGCAAGCACCGGGCCGATGCAGGGGGTCCAGCCGAAGGCGAATGCCATCCCGAGGGGTATTGCACCAACCGGTCCAGAACGGATGCGGTTGAGATCGAAGCGCTTCTCCCGGTAGAGGAACGGCAGGCGCAGCACTCCGAGCGTCGCCAGTCCCATGGCGATGACGAAGACGCCGGCGACCTTGGTGATGAGCGGCTGCTGGCGCAGCAGGAAGGTGCCCAGCACGGAGGCGGTCGCCCCGAGCGCCGTGAACACGATGGCGAAGCCCAGGACGAACAGCGCCCCGGCCCCGACAACCCGGCGAGTCCGCCCCGTCTCCCCCACCGCCACACCGCTCACGTAGGCGAGGTAGCCCGGGATCAGCGGCCACGAGCAGGGGGACGCAATGGAGAGGGCGCCCCCCGCGAAGGCCACGACGAGGCCGGCCGCCCCCGCCGTCGTGACGTCGGCGGAGAGCATCAGCATGGTCCGGCCGCGCGCAACGGGCGGCTCGATGCAGCAGGCACGGACCCATTATCACGCGAGGCTTCGCGGAGGCATCCGGGCGGCACAGGAGGGGCCCAGGCCCAGGCTCCTGCTCCCCCGGGTCGCGCCGCCACTCCCGGGGCCAGCAGGGCTGTGAAAGGTCCGTCGGGCTCCGTCGGGTCCGTCAGGGCTTGTCGGCGGCGACGATGCCGTAACCCCAGAGGCCCTTGCGCATGGCCCGGTACTGGTCCCGGGCTGCCCGGACGTTGCCGTGCTGGAGGTCCGATCGCAGCCCCACCCTGTGGAGCGCCGCAGCGATCGGATAGCAGGCCATCGTCACCCGGTAGAGCCGCCGGCAGGACTTGACGACGTTGCTCGTGCAGTCGCGCTGGGTCACCCCGGTGAAGCCGACCTCCTCCGCATAGCCTGCGAACTCCGGCAGGGACGACAGGTTCGGCACGACCCAGCCCGCCAGCCACGACTCCTGGAGCCGGTGCTCGGGGGGCGTGAGGGCCCGGTCGGCCCGGAAGCCGTCCTGGACGACCATCCGGCCGCCCGGCTTGAGCACCCGGAACGCTTCGGACAGGTACTGGCGCTTGGAAGGGGCGTAGTTGATGCTCTCGAGACCGTAGACGCAGTCGAACGTCTCGTCGGGGAACGCCATCTGGCAGTAGTCCTGGAGGGCGATGCGTACGCGCTTGTCGAGACCCCGCTCCGCCGCGTAGCGGTTGCCCCGCACCACCTGGTCGGGCGTGACGGTGATGCCCGTGACGTCGACGTCGTGGTTCTCGGCCATCCACATCGCGGTCCCCCCGACCCCGCAGCCGCAGTCGAGGATCCTGTCGCCGGCCTTTGGCCGGAGGTTGGAGGCCAGCACCCGGTTCATGTTGAGCAGCGACTCGGAGTGGTTGCGGGTGGTCTCGTCCCAGTAGCCGAAGTGGATCGCCCGGTTGGAGGGGTTCAACCACAGCATCCGGTAATCGAGCCACGTCTCCTCGTAGTAGCTCGCCGTGGTCTTCGGGTCGCCGCGGACGAGGGGTTCGGTCACCATGGCCGGCATTCTACTCACGCTCCTCTCGGGCCGGGGCCGGCACCCGGAAGGTCGTAGGCCCGCCAGGCGATGACCGACGAGGTGGCCCGAACCCTCGCCAGAGAGCCGTACGTCGCCTTCGCCCACGCCCGCACCTCATCCGCCGCCCGGCGGCGGGCTTCGTCGTCCAGGCGCCAGGTGTAGGAGAAGTCGCCCCGTTCCAGGCTGGCAATCTGGCCCTCGAGGCTGCCCTGGCCCCGTTCCTCGTAGGTCGGAAGGTCCCGGCTCGTGGCCCCGAGTGAGGCGAAGAAGGTGTCCAGCTCGGCGAAATCCATCAGTCCGATGTGCACGCGCTCCAGCCCGGCCGCAGCGGCAAAGCGGTCCCTGACGTCGAGGAAGAGCTGTGCCCCTCCCCGGGTCAGATCGACGAGGACAACGCCCCCCGGGCGAACGACCCGCGCCAGCTCCACCACACCCCGGCGCCACGGGGGGATCAGATGGAACACATGAGCGGCGAGGGCGGCGCCGAATGTGCCGTCGCCGAACGGCAGGGCCGTCGCATCGGCGAGTGCGATCGGGAACGGGGGACGGCCACCGGCCTTCTCGACCAGGCGCTCCACCATCTTCGGCGAGATGTCGACCCCCGCCATCCGGATCCCCGAGCGGTGCAGGGGCAGGGCCACGCGCCCCGTGCCGACACCGATCTCCAGGCAGCGTCCGCGGCCGGCGAGCTCGGCGCCGAGCAGCTCCGTGACCCGTGCCTCACCCTCGGGTGACAGGGTGCGGGAGCTGTCATAGAAACTGGCGGCCCGGTCGAAGCTCACGGACCCCGAGGAAGGGCCGGAAGAAGATGGCGGCGTCATCCGGCCAGAGCGTAGCGCCCTGGCGGTTGCCCGGTTATCATCCGCGGGTCGCTCGGAGGGTGCCCGGAGGCGGTCCGGCGGCCTCAATCCCGGCGGTGAAGCGAGGGAGGAACCATGCCCAAGGAATACTTCCTGACCCTCGTCGGACCGCGGGTGGCCCCGGCGAACCGGCCCGGGGCCTCGGGGCTCCCGCTCGAGGACGGCCACACGCTTCCATTCGTCGTCGACCGGGGCTGGGTCGGCCCGGCCGGGACCTACATCGAGCAGTGGTCGATCCGGGACGGGGAGAAGATCCTGTACCGCCACCCCGCCAAGTACATCGAGGTCCGCGGGTTCCAGTCGGTCCGGCGCTTCAGCGACACGGTCCGGACGCCCTTGAGGCTGGAGTCGGGGATCTACGACATCACCTTCGTCGTCGAGAACTACCGGATGGGCTCCTTCGCGGTCGAGGCCGGCCCGCTGTCAGAGCACCCGGAGCATGTGGAGGCCCCGCCGGCGGCGGAGCCCGCTGCTGCGCCACCCGCCGCGGCCGCCGTGCCCAAGCC
>DASXNO010000023.1:0-4542 GCA_036495025.1 Actinomycetota bacterium
GACTTCCTGTTGCGCCACGGCGAGTTGCTCGACCTGGTCCGGGGCCGCCTCCGGGTCGTCGCCTACGAGGACGTGGTCGTCGGGGAGCCAAAGCCCGCCGCCGTCCAGCGGATCTGCGCCGTCAGGACCAGGTGATCGTGACGGGGCTCGACGACGCCTGGACGTTCACCCCGCCGCGGTTGCAGACCATCGCCACGAAGCTCTCGGTCGTCGCAGCGGACTGGCTCACCGACGCCGAGATCGCCGAACCGGATTGCACGTGGGCGATCTCCTGGCCCGTGGTGGTGTCGACGATCGACAGGCCGTAGGGCGTCGGACCGACGTCGAGGTTGGCGGTCCCGGTGAGGTCGACGGACTGCCCCGTCCCGGCGGCCGTCGAGCTCGCCGAGAGGCTGATCGCATACCCGTTGCTCGTAACGGGCGGCGCCGGATCCGGAACCGGGGCCGCCGGCGTGCTACTCGGCGTGGGGCTGGGTGCCGGAGCCGGGGTGGGGCTGGGTGTTGGCGCTGGCGGCGGGGGCGGGGGGGCGGGGGTCAGCGGAGCTGCGCCGAAGAGGTCCGCCATCGGCGCGGCCGCGGCGTCGTTGGCGGTGAGCGGCGCCAGGCCCCATGCCCACTCGACGGTCTTCAACAGCGAGTAGTGGTTGTAGGCGACGCTGGAGCGGTAGCCCGCCGGCACGTTGACCGCGCTGTTGGTGATGACGATCGTGAGCACCTGGTTCGCCCCATTCTCGTCCTCGTCGTAGGTGATGAAGAGGGCCGATTTCTGCTGCGTGAACGCCGGGGACTGCAGGATCGCCGGCACGTTGTGCGACAACCACTGGTCACCGGTCGCGATGGCGCAGTCGTGCGTGTCGTCGCAAAGGTTCGGAGTAATGAACGCGTAGTTCGGCGTGGTCGATGCCGAGGCCAGGTCGGCACCGAGCGCGCTGTAGGGAACGATGTTGTTGCACGCGGCGCTGGTCCGGATGTCGTTGTAATAGATGAATGGATCGTGCTTCTGGGCGTAGGGATACGCGTCGCCGACGAAGCACGGCGCGGGAATGGACTCTTCGTACGACTTCCACGTGCGGCCCGAGGCGGCGACGCGGTCGGCGATGCTCGTGGCGGTCACGAAGCAATCGGTGCAGTCCGTCGTGACGCCGAAGGTGCTGCCGCCGGTGAGGGCCAGGTAATTGGGCAGGCTTGGGTGGGACACTCCTGCGTAATTCGCCGCCGTGCTGTACTGGGTGATCAGCGAGTTCGTGTAGGGCGCCTCCGCCGTGTTCCCGAGGATCGAGGAGTAGTTGTGGTTCTCCAGCACGATCGTGAAGATGTGGTCGAGCTGCGGTGGTCCGTCGGCTCGGGCCGCCTGGGTGCCGATCTGCGTCGTGGAGAGGGCCGCCAGGACGAGCATCCCGGTGGCGGCACCGATCCAGGCACGCCAAGAACGTCCTGGGGTCCGCATGTGGGAGTTCCTTTCTTCCGCTTCCGGCGTGGCTACCACGTTACTGTTTTCCCGGACAATCCATCCTGAGAATCACCTGTGGATTACGCGAACGATGCGTGACGGGAACGGCGGCCCGGAGGGTCAAGTCGTTCGAGGCATACCGGAGAGAACGGATCTCGAAGCATCTAGGCGTCGCTACGCCTCCCGTGATCGACCAACCAGGGCGAACACCCGATTGCTTTGAACCGTCTTTTCCTCCTCTCCCACCTGCCAATTAAGAATCCGTAATGGTCACCGCAAGCACAAGAGGCCACCGAGAGACTGGGCAAAGAGCGCCCTGTAGGCTCAGCGGTATGTCCGAGGTCCCGGCGGCGCTGGTGCTCGGCTGGCTGGCCGATCGTGCTGCCGGCGACCCGGTCCGCGGCCATCCCGTCGCCGCGTTTGGCCGCATCGCCGGGGGTCTCGAGGCCCGGATGTGGCGGCCGTTGCGCCTGGCCGGAGCCCTCTACGCCGGAGCGCTCGTCGGCGCTGCCGGGGTGGTGTGTGCCCTGGCGATGCGGCTCACGGACGGATGGCCGGCGGGTCGGCTCGTCCTGGGATCCGCCGTCGTCTGGGCGGCGCTCGGCGGGCGGTCACTGGAGCGGGCGGCGCTGGCCCTGGCCGCCGCCGTCGAGCGCGGTGACCTTCCGGCGGCCCGCGCCCTGCTCCCCACGCTGGCCGGGCGCGATCCCGCCGCGCTCGGGGCGACGGAGCTCTGCCGGGCCGGGATCGAGTCGGTGGCGGAGAACACCGCCGACGCCATGACTGGCCCGCTGCTGTGGGGAGCCGTCGCCGGTCCGGTGGGCGTGGCCGTCTACCGGGCCGCGAACACCCTCGACGCCATGGTGGGCCATCGCAACGAGCGCTACGAGCAGTTCGGATGGGCGGCGGCACGCCTCGACGACGTCCTCACCTGGCCGGCAGCGAGGCTGGCCGCCGGGCTGGCGGTGGCCCTTGCACCCGTGGCAGGCGCCGACCGCCGGCGGGCGTGGAGGGTCCTGCGCCGGGACGGGTCCCTGCACCCGAGCCCGAATGCGGGACGGCTCGAGGCAGCGTTCGCCGGAGCCCTCGGCGTCGGCCTGGGCGGGGTCAACGTCTACGGCGGCCGGACCGAGGTGCGGCCGAGCATCGGTGGGGACGCCCGCCGCGAGCCGGGCGTCGAGGACCTCCGGCGGGCGGTGCGCCTCTGCCGTGCGACCGCCTGGGCCTCGACCGCCACCTGCGCGGCGCTGGCCGTCGCCGTCGCCGGCCTGCGCCAACGGGGTCGCCCTGCGCGAACGCCCGGGCCGGGCCGCCAGCGACAACGCCGGCGGTTCCCCGTGAAACGATCCCGCCGGTGAGCTCCGCCCTCCTCGTTGCGGGTACGTCGTCCGACGCCGGCAAGAGCGTCGTCGTCGCCGGCATCTGCCGCTGGCTGCGCCGCCAGGGCATTCGCGTGGCGCCGTTCAAGGCCCAGAACATGTCCCTCAACGCGGCGGTCACGGCGGACGGCAGCGAGATCGGCAGGGCCCAGGCCGCACAGGCCGCGGCGGCCGGGGTCGCCCCCGAGGCTGCGATGAACCCCGTGCTGCTCAAGCCGACCGGGGAGCAGGGCGCCCAGGTCGTCGTTATGGGCCGGGTCCTGACGCATACGAGCGCTGCCGGGTACCAGGAGCTGAGCGGCAGACTGTTGCCCGTGGTGCTCGACGCCCTGGCGCACCTCCGGTCACGCTTCGACGCCGTCATCTGCGAGGGGGCCGGCGGCGTCGCCGAGATCAACCTCCGGGGGTCCGACCTCGCCAACCTCGGCCTCGCCAGGGCCGCCTCGCTCCCCGTGGTCGTCGTCGGCGACATCGACCGGGGTGGCGTGTTCGCCTCGCTGTTCGGCTCCCTGGCCCTGCTGGATCGCGACGACCAGGCCCTCGTGCGGGCCTTCCTCGTCAACAAGTTCCGGGGGGACGTCGACCTGCTCCGGCCCGGCGTCGCCGAGCTGGAACGCCGCACCGGCCGCCCCGTGCTCGGCGTCCTTCCCTGGATCCCGGGCCTCGACCTGGACGCCGAGGACTCCCTGGCCCTCGAGACGCCGAGGACCGCCGCACCGCCGGTGCCGGGCGGTGCCGCGCTCAGCGTGGTGGTCGTCCGGCTTCCCCGGCTGAGCAACTTCACCGACTTCGACCCCCTGGCCGCCGAGCCGGGCCTGGACGTCCGCTTCACGGACTCGCCGGCGGAGCTCGCCGCCGCCCACCTTGCGGTGCTCCCCGGGACGAAGGCGACGGTCGCCGATCTGGCGTGGCTGCGCGCCCGGGGCCTCGACGGGGTGCTCGTCGAGCGAGCCCGGACCGGCAAACCGGTCCTGGGCATCTGCGGCGGCTACCAGATGCTCGGCACGTGCATCGACGACCGCGTGGAGAGCGGCGCCGGGCCGGTGGAGGGCCTCGGGCTCCTGCCCGTCGAGACGGTCTTCGAGCGCGACAAGGTGCTGGCCAGGCCACGTGGCGTCGCAGCGGCCTTCGGTGCCACGAGGGTGGAGGGCTACGAGATCCATCACGGCCGCGTCCGGCGCCACGGCGGCGAGCCGGTCTTCGCGGTCGAGGGCGCCGAGGGCGTCGAGGCGGAGGGATGCCGCAGCGGCGCCGCCGTCGGCACCTCCTGGCACGGTGCCTTCGAGTCGGACGGCTTCCGGCGCGCCTTCTGCTCCTGGCTCGCGACCGTGCGAGGCGTCGCCTGGATCCCGGGCACCGTCTCGTTCGCAGCGGTCCGGGAGCGCCGCCTCGACCTGGTGGGCGACCTCATCGCCCGCAACGTCGACGAGGCGGCCCTCCACCGGCTGATCGACGGCCCCGCCGGGAGGGCCGGTGCGCCCGGGCTCCCGGTGGTGGTCACGGGACTGGCGGACTGATGGGGCTCACGCTGGTGCTCGGTGGCATCCGGTCCGGCAAGAGCGAGTACGCCGAGCGCCTGGCGGAGGCGGCGGGCCTTCCGGTCGTGTACGTGGCCACGGGCGCCGGGGACGACGCCGAGATGGCCGAGCGCATCGAGCGGCACCGCCGGCGCCGGCCCTCCGCCTGGCGGACCGTCGAGGCCGCGGACCCCCT
>DASXNO010000024.1:0-2400 GCA_036495025.1 Actinomycetota bacterium
CGCTCAAGGCGACCGAGGTGACCGTTTACCCGGCGTAAGGGCCGCTGACCCGCCTGAGGCCGGCCCCGGCCCCCGGCCTGGTCAGTCGGCGTGGACGATCGTGCCGACGTGGTCCCCCGCCAGCGCCTTCGCGATGTTGCCTCGGGTCAGCCCGTTGACGATCTGGACCTCCTTGAGGTGCTTGGCGGAGCCCAGGATCTGCAGGACGATCCGGTCGATCGGCAGCGTCTTCAGGCCTCTGGCCGCCAACTCCCTGGCCCCGATCCGGGGAATGAGCTCCGCGGACGGGTCGTCCTTGGGGTCGGCGGTGGAGATCCCGTCGACGTCGCTGACGTAGACGAGGCGGGCGGCCCCGTAGGCGTCGGCGAGCAGGAGCGGCCCCGTGTCGCTGCGGTGCGGCGGGATCCTGCCGACCGCGGGCGGGAACTCGTAGAGGTGGTAGGGCGGGTAGGCGTTCGCCACGACGGCCGGTGCCGCGCTGAGGAAGACGGGGAGGTGGTGGGCGACGCTGGAGTGGGGGAGGTACACCACACCGTGCTCGGCGAGCAGTGCGGCGAGGATGTGGCCGTTCTTTTCCGCATCGGTGGCCGCCAGGGCCGCCAGCACGCCGGTCGGAAGGCCGAGGTCGAGGCCGACGCTGTAGACGTGGCGGCCCCGGATGCCTGCACCGGTCGTGATGAGCAGCTTATGGTCGGCGAAGGCGTCGACCAGCTCCTCGACGACCGGCAGGATCGCGTCCCGGCCGCGGTCCATGATCGAGTGGCCGCCGATCTTCACGACCTTCAACCAGGGCAGGAGCTTGATGACGGGGCGCCCCGTGACGGGCAGGACGAGGTCCCGGTCGAGGAGGGTCTGGCGCATCAGGGACGACGGAACGTGGATGGTTTCATTGTTCTGGATGGACATGGTACGCCTCCTCGGGTGCGGTTAGTTGGCGGAGATGATGGTCCCGACGTGCTCGCCGTCGAGGGCGCGCTCGATGAGGCCCGGCTTCAGGCCGTTGATGACCTGCACGGAGGTCACGTGGCGGGCATGGCGCAGGAGATCGAGCACCGGGCGCTCGATCACCAGGTCGGGGAGGTTCATCTCGACGAGCTCGTCGACGGTGACCCTCGGGATGAAGGTCGCCTTGCCGTCCCCCTTGGGGTTCGCCGTGTAGAGCCCGTCCTCGTCCTTCACGAAGATCATCGCCTTGCACCCGTAGACCTCCGACACGAGGTAGCAGCCGGCGTCGGTACGGTAGGGCGGGACCGTGCCCTCGTCGGGCACGTGCTGCCACATGTCGTAGGGGGGCATGCCGGGAAAGACGACGGCGTTGCGCTCGGCCAGGAACAGCGGGAGGCCGCTGAACGCGGAGACGCCGACGACGGTGATCCCATACCGAGCGAGGAGGTAGCCGAGCATCTCGGCGTTCTGTCCCGCCACCGCGGTTCCGAGGTCGGTCAGCACGCCGGTGGGCAGCCCCAGGTCGGCGGCCAGGGCGTAGAGGTGCCGGGCCCGGGTGCCGGCTCCGGTGCCGATCATGATCTTGTGGCGCGTCGCCGCCGCGGCGAGCTGCTCGACGACGGGGTAGACGGCGCCCCGGCCCCGGTCGATGACGCTCTGGCCACCGATCTTGAGCACGCTGACCTCCGGCAGGATCCGGTAGTCGGGCGCCAGCTCGGTCGCCCGGAGCAGTTCCTCGTCGGTGAGCGACTGCGTCATGAGCAGTCGATGCAACTCGGACATTTCTTCCGTCGCATTTTCCATGGGTGCCTCCGGCGAAGTCGTTTTGTTGCTCAGTATGCGCGGCTTTTGTGCTCGCCGGGGAACTGGATGCGGCTACCGGAGCTTGCTTGTGCTTGGCCCTGGGGAATGTTGAAGCGGAATCCGCGGGCCGGAACTCTCACCTGGCTCGCAGATAGGGCTTCGAAAGAATCTGCAAATGTTGGCCCGGGGTTGCGCTATTTACGGGAATTGGCCTAACTCCCTGGATACGCTGATATTGAGCAGGGGCCTAAATATCCCTAACTATCGGATATATCTCACTTCGCCTGCCCATGCAGTTCGGATGAACCCGTTTGGGAGATTGATCAGGGTCGATTCACGGAGGCCTGCATCGCTCGGGTCCGGTGACCGGCAGTGCTGGATGCCGTCAGACGCCCGGTGCGTTCAAGGCCGTCGTAGAGAAGATGGCCAATCTCTCCGGCTTTATTGCAATCTGGACGACAGGATATTGTCACCATTTAGGGCCGGAATCAGGGGAGCTGGATCTACGAAAGGACTTGTAGTTTTCGGCAGCAATTCTGTGCCTCGTACGAAGCCTCAGACCTGGAGCTTGTAGCCGTAGCCTCGCACGGTCTTGATGTAGCGGGGACGGTGCGGCTGTTCTTCGATCTTGGTCCGGATCCGCATGATGTG